>CAYUEM010000251.1:0-3158 GCA_964442925.1 uncultured Hyphomonadaceae bacterium | reverse complement strand
AAGACACGCGACACGCTGAACCGCGCCTATGCCTTCGTCGCCTCGCGCAATTTCAACGAGACCGCAAACAGCCTGAAAGACGGGCTTGTGGTGGGCGCGGGATTTGACCCGATCGAAGCCGAAGCGCTGGTCAAGGCCCATGGCGGCTTTCAGTTTGCCGAAGCGCGCGCAGACCACGAGCACGCATCCGATCCGATACCTGACACGCCAACCTCGCAGCCTGTCGATGTGGTCAACGCGATCGAAAAGCTGCCAGCTTCGCTGAAGGCGCGTGTGCAGTTTGATGCAGGCTCGCGGCGGCTGAAGGTCAGCGGCGTGCTCTCGCGCGATGATCGCAACGCCATGCAGGTGGCCTTCTCACCTGTCAGCGGCGCAGACCGGGTGATCGATCGGGTTTTCATCCAGACCAATCGCATTCAGGCGAGCGAACTGGCTGCAAGCGAGCGCTTGCCCTTTGTCGTGCCTCGCCTGTGCATCTACCGCCAGGGCGAGCTGGAGCTTTTCAGAAGCGACCATTTTCTCGACCTGCCCTGGAACCTGGCCGAATGCGATCCGTCCGGTTTTGTCGAGCGCTACGCCATCAAGGATGCGAGCACGGTTGGCCTGATCGATACCAGCGATGAAGGCCGCATGACGGTCGTCTTTGTGGGCGATGTGCAGGAGCAGCTCTCAATGCTGGTGCATGAACCGGCCTGGACCCTGCCGCGCCTTGTGAACTGGATAGATCGCGGCATTCCGCACCCTGACGTGACCAAGCCAGCGGCGAAGCTGTTCATCAGCAAGGCACTCGAAGAGCTGATGGCGAAGAAAGGTTATTCGCTGGACGAACTGGCGCGCTACAACGCCGAAATCCGCCGCGCGCTTGGCGAAGAAATCGACCGCCTGCGAAAGGATCGCGAGGCGGGAAGCTATGATGCCTTGTTCCCTGCGGATGCGGCGACCTTCCGCACGTCCAGCGACGAGGCCATCATCTTCGATGACCAGACCTATGCCTACAACCGCCCCTATCGCGGTGCGCACAGATTCCAGAAACACTATTTCCAGGAGATCGGCGACCTGGAGGGGCGTGGGGCGGAATTTGATTGCGCAGTCTATCTCGATCAGCATCCCAAGGTTCGCTATTGGGTGCGGAACGTCGATCGCAAGCCGAACGCTTTCTGGCTCCAGCTGGCAAGCGGAAAGTTCTATCCGGACTTCATGGCGCTGCTGACAGATGGCCGCGTGATGGCGGTGGAGTACAAGGGCGGGTTTCTTGAAAGCGTTTCGCAGGACAAACGAAGGATCGGCGAGCTTTGGGCGGAAGCCAGTGAAGGGAAATGTGTTTTCGTGATGCCTGTTGGTCGTGATTTCGAGGCGATCGATCGAGTGATACGGGCCGGGTGAAGGCGTGTCGCCGCGTGTCGCGGCAAGTTTTGTTGGTACTTTTGTTGGTATGGTGCGGACGCTTTCATAGAAATATGTTTTTAATTTGGGTCTTATGTGCTCAGTTGCAGTCCCTCTTGCGCACCATTTTTATTCAATATTTTCGGAATTTGCGGGCACATCAAAAGAGCTTGCGCCGTCCAGATCTTTTGTCTCCGCACACTTGGCCGCTATCACTTGTGATCCCTTCACTTTTTGACGTTGGATTCATTTTTGGAGTTTTGGCACCCCTGCAAAAAGCAACAAGTCACAGGTTGGAATCCTGTCGGGATTGCCACAGCCTCTCAAAGCTTAAGACATGTGTTCTCGACCCGTCATTGTCCTCGTTACAGATTGGTCATTGGTGACGACTGGCCGGTTAGCCCCAAACTCAGCCGGGGGCACCGACGACCGAATGTCCGCCGCTGCTCCTGTTTCGGCCACTGAGTTCGGACAGCGCGCCGGTTTTCGCGGTCAGCGCCTATGTGGCGGCCCCGAGGCGCCAGGTAATTTTGCAAGCGGCAGTTTTTGCGCAGACTGTTACGCCGAATGAAAGCCAAGGCTCAATCGGATCCGTAACGAATGACTGTAGGTGGTTTTTTGATTTTTCAGGCGACTCGTGGAGCGGGTAGACGGCGCGAAATTCCATAATGAAATCAATGTTTTTTGGGGGTTGCGAAAAACTAGGAGCGGAGATTGTTACACATTTGCCGTTCGAATTGTTACACAGTTTCCGCTCCTGAGGCCCACGAATCTCTGGCCCGCTCCATATTCTCCGTCCACTGAATAAAATCCCCCTTTTTATCCGTCAGTTTCCCGCTCTTCATGGAACAGACGCACATACGGGCCGTAGCGAAATTTCCGGTTTCGGGCCTGCCCCGTGATCTCTTCAAGAATGCCGATCTCGACGAATTTCTCGACGAGTGTATTCGCCGCCGGATAGGTCGTGCCTATCAGCTCCTTGACCTCATTCACCGATACGATCGGGCGGACAAACAGGTGCTCAAGCACGATATGCCCATTGCCGCCTGCGCGGCCGAGATTTGCGGCGATGGCGGCGCGGTGATCTTCTCTGAGCGCCAGAATGCGCCGCGCGGTTTCAGCCGCCTGAGCGCTCACCTCAGCGACACCTTGCAGGAAGAATTCGAGCCAGGCTTCCCAGTCGCCTTCGTCGCGGGTTGCTTGCAACAGCTCATAGTACCGCTGGCGATGTTTCTTGAAATAATGCGACAGATAGAGAACTGGTTTGTGGAGGACGCCCTTCTCGCAAAGAAGGAAGGTGATCAGGAGCCGTCCGACGCGCCCATTGCCATCCAGAAAGGGATGGATCGTCTCGAACTGCACATGCGCCAGTCCGATCTTCAGGAGCAGCGGAAGGCCATCATCGGCGTGCAGAAACGTCTCCAGCGCACCGAGCGCATTGGCCACCTCATGCGGCGGCGGCGGAACGAAGGTTGCTTCGTTCAGGCTGCAGCCGCCCGGCCCGATCCAGTTCTGCGATGTGCGTAACTCGCCTGGCGTCAGAAACTGGCCGCGAACGCCCTGCATCAGGCGTTCGTGGATCTCGCGGATAAGGCGCACCGAGACCGGCAGCTCCGCGAGCCGCTCGATGCCGTAATTCATGGCGGCGACATAGTTCAGCACCTCGGCGACATCGCGCGGCTGGTCCGGATCGAGGATTTGCGCCTCGGCGGCGAGCAGGTCCTGCAGCGAGCTCTGCGTGCCCTCGATCTGGCTCGACAGCACCGCTTCCTTGC
>CAYUEM010000250.1:0-3207 GCA_964442925.1 uncultured Hyphomonadaceae bacterium | reverse complement strand
CGGCGAACGCCTGGCATCCTTCTTCTGGATCCAGAGTTATGTCGCCGACGATGCGCGGCGCAGCATCCTGTTCGACATGGATGCCAGCATCCAGAATTTGCGCGCCGAGCATGATGACAACCACCCCGCGCTGGTCGCACTGACGGGCTGTTATCACAATCTCCTGCGGCTCTGGTCTGCGGCCTGAAGCAGGCCGGCGTCAGCCTTCCGGAATCCCCAGCGAATTGACCTTTGCGCGCAGCGTGTTGCGGTTGACACCCAGCAGTGCAGCCGCGCGCACCTTGTTGCCGGAAGTGACCTGCAGCGCGAGCGTGATCAGCGGGCGTTCGACACGCTCGATGACACTTTGATAAACTTGGCTGTCGTCCTCACCCGCCGCCATCAGGTCCCCGAGCACATGGGTTTTCAGCAATTGCTCGACCCCGCTTTCAAAACCACCCTCGCGGGGCAGTTCGGCATAAGAAGCACTGCGCAATTCACGCTCGACATCCGCTGCCGTGATCGCCGCATCGCTGCCAAGCGCACTGAGGCGCAAGATCACGTTTTCCAGCTCACGGACATTTCCCGGCCAGTCATAGGCGGCCAGCAGGTCGAGCGCGCCCGACTCGATCCGTTTCTGTGGCAGACCCTGCCGGCCTGCACGCACCAGAAGGGCACGGGCGAGTTCAGGAATGTCTTCCTTGCGCCGGCGCAGCGGCGGCATGGCAAGGCGCACCACCGACAGGCGGTAGAACAGGTCTTCACGGAAGCTGCCCTCTTCGACCAGCCGCGCCAGCCGCGTGCGGGTCGAGGCGATGACCCGGGTCGCATCAAGCTGCCTTATGATGCCGACCAGATGGCCCTGCGCGGCCATCGGCAGATCGCCAACCTCATCGAGGTAAAGCGTGCTTGCCCCTTCCAGCCGCGCGCTGATCGACATGCCATCGGTCAGGCTGGCCGCATCGATCTGCACGAACCTCCCTTGCGCGCCGCGACCAAGATCGTGCATCGCGCGTGCGGCAAGATCCTTGCCTGTGCCGGCCTCGCCCTCGATCAGCACGGTCAGGTCGGTGTTCATCACCCGGGTGATGATCCGGTAGACATCCTGCATCGCTTCGGACCGCCCGATCAGCGGCAGACCGGCCTCGTCCATCGAGCGGCGCGCTTCCGGCCCCAGTGCATGCGCCTTTTCAGCCGATCTCAAGGCGCGCCGGACGGTCTCGATCATCGTATCGAGATCGAACGGCTTGGGCAGGTAATCGAATGCGCCATGATCGGCGGCTGCCGCAGCGGTCAGGATCGTGTTCTGCGCGCTCATCACGATGAAGGGCAGCTGCGGGCGCGCCAGTTTCAGTGAGGACAGACGCTCGAAAATCGGCTCATCACCAAGATAGACATCGGTGACGACGACATCGCCCTGTCCCTCCCGGATCCAGCGTTCCAGTGCGTCGGCTGACGCGGTGGCGCGCACGCCAAAGCCCTCAGCGGCCAGCGCCTGACTGACGACCAGCCGGATGCTGGCATCATCCTCGGCAAGCAGAACGGTCTTGTCGGGCATGTCACAGGCTCCTGTCTGCGAGCGGAAGATAGACGCTGACGCATGTTCCCTGTCCCTCGCTCTCGATACGGATCTGGCCGGAATGGGCGCTGACCACTTCCTTGACGATGGTCAGGCCGAGCCCGCGGCCGCTGGACTTGGAACTGATGAAGGCCTCGAACAGCTGGCCGAGCCGTGCGCGCTCGATGCCGGGGCCATTATCGGAGATGTCGATGCGGATCGCGCGGCGCAGCGCGCGGGCCTTGCCGGGCGACTTGTGCCCGAAACCGGTCTCGAAGGCGGTGCTGACCGTGACGCTCGCTTTGTGATCCCTGCCGGCCTGCAACAGCGCCGCTTCCGCACCGTTGCGGACGATGTTCTGGAACGCCTCATGCAGATGATCCCGATCGGCCAGAATGTCGGGCAGAGACGGGTCATAGCGGCGCTGGTAGATGACCTTGCCGTCGAAGGCGGCTTCTTCCGAGGCCAGCACGCGGTCAAGCACGAGATGCACATTCACCGACGCAAGCTGTGGCGAGGAAAACAGCTCGAATGCCGACAACCGGTTGACCAGCCGCTCGATGCGATGGGATTCATCGCGGATCAGCTGTAACAGTTCCAGATCGTCCCGGCGCCCCTTGCGGATCAGCAATTGTGCCGCACCGGAAATGCCCGCGAGCGGGTTCTTGATCTCATGCCCGAGGATGCGCCCGAACCCGGCAACGCCCGGCACGCCTTCGGAACGCTCGCGCGAGAGTGGCACCGTCATCGAGACAACCGTGCCCGCCTGCGCGAGATATCGCACCCGCACCGTAACCTGGCGCGCTGCGCCAATTCCGACCGGCTTGAACGACAGGTCCGGCGAGGCGACGTCGCCGGCGCTTGTGCGCGCAAGATCGAGCAGCGCCACCAATGTCCCGGGATTGGCAATCACATCGCCAATCGCGCGCCCGACCAGTCCGCGCCGCGATATTCCAAACAGCGTTTCGGCTGCCGGATTGACATTGCGCACGACATCATCGCGGTCGAGTTCCAGCAAGGCGACCGGCGCATATTCAGCCAGGTCAGGGCTGTCGGAAGGGGTGCGTGCGGCCATTGACTTCAGGCCGCCTGTTGCAGCGGCGCACCGGCATAAACCCGGCGCAGCGCGGCGATCAGCTCCTGGCGCGATGCGATCTGGCAGAGGTCGGCACGCAATTTCCGACGTGTGGCCGGCTCGAGCTCCAGATCGACAGCATCAATCGCCGCAGAGACATGTTTGCGCACGATGCGGATGCCCAGCCGCTCGCCATAAAGCTGCGCACTGTCGGCGACCTGCTCGCAAAGGCTCTCGCACTGCTCTTCAGGCCCGGGCCGCTGATACGCCTTGCCCGCAAGGCCGGCCGCAACTTCGCCGATCAGCCATGGCCGCCCCATGGCAGCGCGCCCGATCATCACGCCATGCGCACCCGACGTATCAAGCGCGGCGCGGGCATCCTCCAGCGACGCGATGTCGCCATTCGCGATGACCGGCAGCGATACGGCCCTGACGCTGTCACCGATCTGCCTCCAGTCTGCGTGCCCCTTGTAGAACATGCAGCGCGTGCGCCCGTGCACGGTCAGCATCGCCACGCCCATGGCCTGCGCCATCAAGCCGATCTGTGGAGCATTCAGACTGTCATGATCCCAACCGAGCCGCATTTTCAGCGTCA
>CAYUEM010000249.1:0-3218 GCA_964442925.1 uncultured Hyphomonadaceae bacterium | reverse complement strand
CCAACACCGAAGAGGATGTTCTCGATCATGTGCGCCGCGCCAGTGAGAAGGTCGGCGGAGAATGGGAAATCGAAGCGGCCCGCGAAGGCATTCGCGGCACGGGTGCCTCGCCGGTCTCGCCGACGGACAACCGCGCCTATGCCGTGCTGGCAGCCGTCGCGCGCGAGACTGGCGCAGGCGCGGCGGTTGCTCCGGGGCTCGTGCTGGGCGCAACCGATGGGCGCTATGCCACCGCGATCACCGACAGTGTCTACCGCTTTGCGCCCTCGATGATGTCGCCGGAAGACCTGACCGGTTTCCACGGCACCAATGAGCGCCTGTCAGTTGACAATATGGGCCGTCTGTCGCGTGGCTATGCGCAGATCATCCTCGCGATGGATGCCGAAGACTGAGGCGGAGAAAAGGGATCAGCCCTTGCCGGCGTTGATCTCTTGAGCCCTCAAACTTCTTCAGGTTTGTGCCCCAGCCTCTCCGCCGCCACCAGCGCAGCTTTTTTCTCGTCGCGCTCGCGCAACTCATCGGCAAAGGAGCTCGCAAACACGCCTGCCGGCAGCGCAACAACGCCAATGCCGGCAATCGCAATGACGGAAGCGGCAATGCGGCCTAGCGTCGTGATCGGATAGACATCACCATATCCAACCGTGGTCAGCGTCGCGGTGGCCCACCAGACCGCACGCGGGATCGAGGCGAACTCCTCGCGCCCCTGGCCGACGCCTTCAATGAAATACAGCGCAACGGCAGAGATATAAACCAGCGCCAGAGCGACCGCGAGCGTGGTCAGAAGCTGGCTGCCCGAACGGCGCAGCGCTGCTCCCAGAACTTCAAAGGCAGGCACGCAGCGGGCGATCTTCACCAACCGGAACAGCCGCAGCACACGCAAGACCATCAGTGTCTGCTCGCCCTGACCCTGTGCCAGCAGCAGGAACAAGAGCTCCGGCAGGAAAGCAAGCAGATCGGCGAGGGCGAACGGCGTGAACATATACCGCACGCGTCCAACCAGACCACGATAGCGTGGATCCTCACCAGCCACCCAAAGCCGGGTGACATATTCAACCGCGAAGACAGCTATGATGACAAGGTTGAAGACATTCAGGCCCTGCCGCCAGGCTGGCGAGATTGTCGGCTCGGTCTCGATCGCGAGCGCCAGCAAGCTGAGCAGCACCAGCGCGACGATCAGCATATTGATGCCTGACAGTCCCGGATTGTCACGCGCCTTCGGTTCCATTTCCCGGTGGAGCCAGTTGCGCAGCCCCGCTTCGGTCTGCAAAGCGTCGCTTGCCGCCATTTTGCTTTGGCTCCTTCTGACCGATAACCCCGTCAGCCTCTTAGCACAGCGCCAGTGGCTTTGGCGACGGCACCAATCACAGCCTGCATGACCGCCTCGATTTCGCTGTCCTTCATCGCTTCGCCGCGCGGGCGCAGGGTCACCTCGATAGCGACCGATTTCTTTCCCGCCTCGATCCGCTCACCCGCATAAATGTCAAACACACTGATCGCGGTGATGAGTTCCTTTTGCGAGCCGGCAGCGGCAGAGACAATATCGCCTGCGGGCACTGCCTGATCGACAAGGAAAGCAAGATCGCGGCGCACCGGCGAGAGCGGGCTGACATCCAGCGCGCTGCGGGTCTTCAGCCGCCTTGCCTTCATCTGTGGCAACGCATTGAGATTGAGCTCAAATCCGTAGAGCGGCCCGTCCACGTCGAGCGCTTTCAGCACACGCGGGTGCAGCGCGCCGAACTGTGCCACCGTGACCTTGGGGCCGAGCTTGAGACTGGCCGACTGGCCGGGGTGCCAGTGGCCATCACGCGGCGGGGCAATCTGAAACCGCTCGCGTGGCTGGCCGATGGCTTCGAGCACGGCAAACAGGTCGCCCTTGGCCGCAAAAGCGTCATAACCGCCGCTTCCGGCCTGCCAGTGACGAGCAGCAGCAGGACGCACCAGAGCCGCGACCATGCTGCGCTGGTCCTTCGGGCCATCCCCGCGATAGACCGGGCCGGCTTCGAACAGGCGGGTTTCGCGCTCGCCGCGGTCAGCCCCGCGCTGTATGGCGCGGGCAAGATTGCCAAGAATCGACGGGCGCATCTGGTCGAGATCGCTGGCCACGGGATTGGCAATGGTCAGGGACGCAGCGTTCTTGCCTTCAGTGCCCGCAAACAGCGCGGCATGGGGTTTCGACATGAAGCTCCAGGTGACCGCTTCAAGAAAACCGCGTGCGGCCAAAACGCGCCGGGTCACGCGCACGCGCTCCTGCAGCGGGGTGAGGCGTGCGCCGGTGCCGTCGGCCGGGGCGGGCAGCGAGGTCAGAGGCAGCGCATCATAGCCGACCAGCCGCGCGATTTCTTCAACGATATCCGCCGATTGCGTCACGTCAAAGCGCCAGCGCGGCGGATCAAGATACCAGGCGTCCCCGGCATCTTCGATCGTAAAGCCGAGATCCTTGATCATCTTGCGCATCTGCGCCGGCTTGACATTCAGCCCGGTCAGCCTCTCGACATCATCAAGTTTGAATGACACCCGCGCGGGTGTCGGGAGAGGTGCGCCGACCAGCTTGCCGCGCGAGGATGTCCCGCCGCCATGTTCGGTGATCAGCTGCAGCGCCTGATTGAGGCCGTCCATACAGCTTGTCGGGTCGACGCCGCGCTCGAAACGGTAGCGCGCATCGGACGTGATGCCGGTGTCGCGGCCGGTTCGTGCCGTGCGAAGCGGGTCGAACCAGGCGCTTTCGATGAACACTTCGGTCGTCTCATCGCTGACAGCAGTGCTTTGCCCGCCCATCACGCCGCCGAGCCCGATTGCGCCGCTGTCATCGGCAATGACGCACATTTCCGGGCCGATCTCGTAGGTCTTGCCGTCAAGCGCGTCGAGTGTTTCGCCTTCGCGGCCAAGCCGTGCGCGCACCGGGCCACGCAGTTTTGCCGCGTCATAGACATGCAGCGGGCGGGCACGGTCGAAGGAAATATAATTGGTCACATCCACCAGCAGGTTTTTCGGCGCGATGCCAATCGCCTTGAGCCGCTTGCGCAACCATTCCGGCGAGGGACCATTGCGCACGCCGGTAACGAGGACGCCGGCAAAGACCGGGCAGGCGTCGTCATGCTCAAGAATGATCTCGATCGGACAATCGACATTGCCGATCACCGGCTTGATGTCCTTTGTCACCAGCCGGCCAGCGCCGGCGGCGGCCAGGTCGCGCGCAATGCCAGCCACGCCAAGCCAGT
>CAYUEM010000248.1:0-3242 GCA_964442925.1 uncultured Hyphomonadaceae bacterium | reverse complement strand
AATAGCGCGGGCTGCTCGCCGCCTGAGGACCGGCGCATCTCACGATGCCGGAGACGGGTTCGCGTTAGCCTGACAACGCCGTGACTGACGTCCCAAAAGTGCGACTGGAGTGTGGACGCACGCCTTATAACATAGCATAACGCGAAATGCTGAAGATAAGAATTTGTCACGTAAAACCTGTAGTGTTTGGGCGATGGGTTGCGGTGCAACAGCGGCCTTAGACCATCCAATCGCCTCTGCTAACGTTCTTGCAGAGAATGCTTTGAGGGAGCCAGTCGATGGAAAACGCCAGCAATCGGCCAACGGTCACCATGTCACGAAGGGAGCTGATTACCGGTCTGGCGGCGGGCTCGGTGGTGGCTTTCGGTAGCGCCGCTGTTTCTGGCTGCACAACGAATGAAGCCCTTGGTCGATCGCAGCTTTTGCTGGTTTCGGACGAACAGCTTTCGCAATTGGCGGCACAATCCTGGACCCAAGCCTTGCAGGAGAACCGGCAGACGTCGGATCCGGCACTCCTACGGCGCGTTGAGCGTGTCGGGGACCGAATCGTGCAGGCTGCCGACCAGCGCTTTCCCGGGCAAAATCTGACGCGGAACAATTGGGAGTTCGCGGTCTTTGAGGACGATACTGTCAACGCCTGGGTCATGCCCGGCGGTAAGGTCGGCTTCCATAAAGGACTTCTCGACATCATGGATAATGATGACCAAATCGCCACGGTCATGGGCCATGAAGCGGGCCACGTTGTCGGCAGGCACGCAGCCGAGCGCTACTCCCAGCAGATGGCTGCCGCTGGCGGCCTTGCCCTTGCCAATGTTGCACTCGAAGCCGGCGAAGTTGAGAATCGAAGATTGATCGCGGGTGTACTAGGCGCCGGCGTTACGTTCGGCGTTATCCTGCCTTACTCGCGCCAGCATGAATACGAGGCCGATCGCTTGGGTGCGGACTTCATGGTGGGCGCCAACTATCGCGCGGGCGAGGCCATACGCTTCTGGGATAACATGACCCAGAACGCGGGATCAAAACCGGCCGAGTTCATGTCGACCCACCCATCCGACGCCAATCGGATCAATGCAATGCGATCCTACGTCTCAAACCAAGGCTACGTTTAGGTGTTGCCCAAGTCGGGGAAGGGAGAATTCAGGGTGCTTTTGAACAGGCTGCTTTTTGCAGCGGCCGGGCTTGCGTCAATCGTGCTCGGGGGTCCTGTCAGGGGAAAACCGCTTGAAGCGCCCTGCTTGGCTTCGTAGCATCTGCGAATGAGCAAAAACCCGTTTCGCTACTTCAAGACGTCGTCCGAGATCATCCGCCTGGCGGTAATGATGTATGTCCGGTTCCCGCTCTCGCTGAGGAATGTCGAGGACCTGCTGCATGAGCGCGGCATCGATATCAGCCACGAAACGGTTCGCTTTTGGTGGAACCGGTTCGGTCCGCTGTTCGCCCGCGAGATCAAGAAGCGCCGCTCCCAGCAGCTTCGACAGGTCACGCAATGGCGCTGGCACCTCGACGAGGTGTTCGTCAAGATCATGGCGAAACGCACTATCTGTGGCGCGCCGTCGACCATGAAGGCGAGGTGCTCGAGAGCTATGTGACCAAAACCCGGGACAAGGCCGCCGCGTTGGCCCCTGCCGTGGCCTTCTCTGCCTGGTTTTGATCCCCCGGATCAAAACCTCCGCTGCGCGGACCGGCTGCGAAGTCCTGAAGAAAGCCATGAAAAATTATGGCCGCCCGGTCGAGATCGTCACCGACGGGCTGCGGTCCTACGGCGCGGCGATGAAGGAGATCGGAAACGCCAACGCCCATGTCACCGGCCACCATCTGAACAATCGGGCTGAGAACTCGCACTTACCATTTCCGACGACGAGAACGGGCGATGTCTCGCTTCAGGCAAATGCGAAGTCTGCAGAAGTTCGAGGGACCGTGGCCGAAGGCCGCGTAAGCCCGAAGAACGCCGCGACCCATTCGTCCGTACACAACCATTTCAATTATCAAAGGAACATCAAACGCCGACCCAGATTCAAAGCTCTCCGCGACGCCGCCCTCCTCGAATGGCGCGGGCTTCTCGCCGCCTGAGGGTAAGCGCATCTTACGATGCTGGAGACTGGTTCGCGTTAGACTGACAGCACCAATGGTCTGGTCGCGTCGATGGTCCCTCACACTGCGCCCGTCACGCGCGCCACGTGAAGCGTGTTCGCATATTGCTGGAATTGCGAGATCTTTCCGTCCTTCAGCCACCAGACATGGGCGACTTGTGTACGCTGCGGCTTACCGGTCGCCTTGAACGTGCCGACATAGCGGCCAAGCGCAATGACCGTGTCGCCTGCGTCGAGAATCTCATCCATTTCGACGCCGAAGCCGTCCCATTCGCTTGCGGTTCGACCGAATACACCTTCAGCCACCGCCATCGGCCCGTGATAGGGATTGCGGTCTGCATACGGAAAATCGTCGGCCTCGTTCCAGACAATGTCCGCGCTCATCACGCCGAGCACGCCTTCCACATCGCCCTTGCTGAACGCCTCATAGAGACTTTTCACGACGTCCACATTGTCCTTGCTCATGATCTGTTTCCTCACGGTTCGTTGATTTCAATTTGATTGCTCACTGGCCCTGCGCGACCAGTTCCCAGAACTCGCTGCGGTCATTGGTGCGCGGGAACGGCTCATCGGGAGCGTCAACGCCAAGGAAGTCACAGAGTGGCCCCCAGCCTTGCCTGACCTCGAATACCAGCAGGCGATCGGCGGGTATTTCCGCTTTCACCGCCTCCCCATGGGCGATGAAGGCCTGCGCCAGCGCGGTTTCCGACATGTTGTCGTGGACAGCGCAGCGGGCCGTGACGCTGTGAGCCATGTCGAGCCAGGCCTGCATCGGCTCTGGCGCATTGGCCCGGTCGGCGACCAGTTTGGCAATGGTCGAGCCATAGCTTGCCGCCCAGCTTTCCGGGCTGCGGGTCGAAAGGATGAAGCGCGCCTCCGGCCATGCGGCATTGAGTTCGCGGTAAAAGCCCGCCGTTGGCCAGTCCACCGCGCTGTTGAAGCCGTCATACAGCGCGGCCCAGTCCGCCTTGCCCGCAAGGGCGTCATTCCAGTGCGGGACGCGCAGCGGCATGTCGTGCAGCACGCTTTCCATATGGTAGCACGGGCCGAAGCCCAGCCGCTCCAGTGCCGCCTTGAGGGAATAGGTGCCCGTCCGACCGAGCCCGGCTCCGATGACTTTCATTTCGTTCTGTCCTTGGTTGGTTCCTGATC
>CAYUEM010000247.1:0-3301 GCA_964442925.1 uncultured Hyphomonadaceae bacterium | reverse complement strand
CTGCGGGAATCAAGATTCTCGAAGGTTACGGTCTGACGGAGACAACCCCGGTGATCGCCGTGAATCCTGATGACGACTATCGCTTCGGTACCGTGGGACCCCCGCTGTACAACGTGGAAGTGAAGATCGCCCATGATGGGGAGATCCTGTCAAGGGGACCCAATACCATGAAAGGCTACTTCAAGGAAGAGGCCGCAACGAAGGAATGCATCGATGCTGACGGCTGGTTCTACACCGGAGATATAGGTGTGTTGGAGGACGGCTATCTGCGCATTACGGATCGAAAGAAGAACATCATCGTCACCGCCGGCGGCAAGAACATCGCTCCGGCTCCCCTCGAGGCTGCCCTGATCATGAACAAGTTCATCGAGCAGGCCCTGGTCTTGGGTGATCGGCGGAAATTTGTGTCCGCCGTGATCGTTCCCAATTTCGAGGAACTGAAAACCTGGGCAGGCGAGCAGGGGATCACCGATACGGAGCCCGAGCAGCTTGTGGGCGATCCCAGGGTACGTGAGCACTACGACACCGTCATCGAGGGGATCATGGCGAATTTCAGCCGCTTTGAGGCCGTTAAACAGTACGTCCTGCTGTCGCGCGAGTTCAGCATCGAGGACGGGACCCTGACTCCCAAGCTGAGCATCAAGAAGCATGTGGTCGAGCAACGCTACAGGAATGAGATCGACGCCCTTTACGCCGAGTAGAGCGTCTGGAATACATTAATAAAGGCTCCTGTCGCTGACGGGAGCCTTTTACGGCTGGAGCCAGCGATCCAATTGCCGAGCCCATCGCTGGGAAGAATCCATGGTTCTGCAACCTCAACAGCAACTTGTTCAACAACTGAACCGATGCTTCACTGGCTCATGTCCAAAGATCAACATAAATATGGCAGAGTCGTGCTAGTATGCCATCTCGTTTAAAGTGACGGGTAAAGCCGTCGCAGCTTGACACGTGCATCTTCAGTCGTGAATTGCCAGTTCACGCGTTGCGCCTGATGGTTGCGGTGATTCTCCCAGGCCGCGATTTCCTCGCGCAGTTGCGTCATGTCGGCGATGCGCCGGTCCAGGCATTGGCGGCTAAGCACACTCAATTCCAACTCCGCCACATTGAGCCAGCTTCCATGCTTCGGCGTGTAATGAAATTCGAGCCGATGGAGCATCTGGCGGGCCTCCTCGGGCGCGAAGGCTTCGTAAAGCGACGCGCCCTCATGGGTGTTCAGGTTGTCCTGAACCAGATGGATCCGCCGCGCCTGCGGGTAATGGATCTCAAGAAGTTCGCGCACCTGATTAGCCCAGTCGATGCGGGTCTTACGCTCGGTCACCGCGACCTTTCGCCATCCGCGCAGCGGCTCAAACAACATGAAGATGGTTGCCACTCCGGCGCGGCGATACAATGCATCATAACGTAGCGGCTGGCCCGGTCGCATCGGCCGGGGCTCAATCACCTCGGCGGTCAACTGTTTGGTCGTCTCGTCGAGGCAAACCACCGGCTCATCAGCATCGTAAGGCCGCTGATACAGATCCAGCACATGCTCCATGGCGCATACGAAATGCGCGTCGTGTTCGGGCGGAATGCACCACTCGATCTTCAGCCAAGGCTTGAGTTCGTTTTTTTTAGTACCCGCCGCACCGTCTCAGGGCCGATCGTATCCACCACCTCCAGCCGAACCAATCGGTCGGCGAGTAGCCGTAGCGTCCAGCGCTTGCGACCCTCCGGCGGTTTGCTGCAAGCCAGGGCGATCAAGCGGGCTTCGCCGGCGCCGTCGAGTTTGCGCTCGCGCGGAGGGTGATCGCGCTGACGCCTCACCAGGGCATCTTCAAGTCCATGCTCGACCAGGCGTTGGCGGATTCGTTCGACCGTGCGCACACCGACCTCGAAGGTCGATGCAATCTGCTGATCTGTCCAACTGGGACCGTGCGGACCACTGTCGGCCTTCAACAGGATCTGCGCGTGCTGAATCTTACGCGCCAGTGCTCGCCCTTGCCGGACCAGTGATTCCAACTGCGTCCGCTCTTCTGACGACAACTCGACCACATACTGCTTGGGCATGGTTACCACCTCAGCAACAGGAACTGAAACAGCATCGTCATGATGCGGAGGATAACCCGTCATATTAAGATAGTCAATCTACTAGAGTGTTTCTTCAAAGTTCTGTCTTCATTTTGCACGTCAGGATATTGTCATCATTGCGGTCGATCACCCAGTTCAGCGCCTGATCGAGACGCTGGATCAAGTGGTCGCGTGATTTGGCGACAAAGTCGGTGAACCATTCGCCTTTGATCAGCAGCCAGAGCCTTTCGATCGGATTCAGGTCCGGTGAGTAGGGGGGAAGATACACCGGTTCAAAGCGTCCCCACTGCAGGCTCTTGCATCGATGCCAGCTCGCGTTGTCCATGACCAGCAACTGACGGGGCCGCTCCATCCGCACGGACGCATTGGCCTGATCAAGGAAAACCTGAAAACATTCGCGGTCCGAGTGACTCATCTCCAGGGCAAAGAACTGGCCGGTGCGCGGACAGACCATGCCCACCACGTTCATCCGAATGTGGTCGCCATTCCTGGTCACGCGCGGCCGGGTTCCTTTGCGTGCGAATCGCCGGCGTGGCCGGGGGTCGCCTTCAACGCCGCATTCATCGGTGAACCACAACTCAATGCGCTGGTCCTGAATCCACTGTTGGAGCCGCTGGACAAAGCCCTGGCGTGCCGCCTCGTCCTGGCGGTCGGGCCAGGGCTGGGGCACTTTCAGGCGGAAATCATGATCGGCGATCCAAGCCATCAGCGTCGAGTAGCCGACCTCGATGCCCAAGGACTCACGCAGATGACCATGGAACTTGCGACCGGTCCAGTGGGTGACCGACGCCCGCTCGGGATGTTCGAGCAATTCCAACAGCTCGGCGCTCTGCTCCTTGGGAATCTTGCAGGGCGCGCCGCTGCGTGGGACGTCGACCAGGCCATCGATGCCGCGGTGATTGAACCGCCTGATCCAGCGCCTCAGCGTGCGGATGTGAACGGCAAAAATACCGGCGACGGTCTGCGCGTCGAACCCCTCGCCCAGCGCCAGGATCGCCCGCATGCGATCGCGTGAGCGGCCGCTCGCGGCCGCCCGCATGGCGGTCTCCAATTCCGCGCGTGAGCCATTCTCTAAATTGGGCTGGATCCTGCGTGCAGCCATGAAACTGCTTTACACGCAATCCACCCAAAGTACAAGTCAAAAATTTGACGATGTGGACAAAACTTCTCAGAAACGCTCTAGTATGCCATCTCGTTTAAAGTGACGGGTAAAGCCGTCGCAGCTTGACACGTG
>CAYUEM010000246.1:271-3350 GCA_964442925.1 uncultured Hyphomonadaceae bacterium | reverse complement strand
GCGGTGCAGGTGTATCCAAGCCCTGGCCGGCCCCATTACCTCAAGCGCGCCGGCCTCGATAGCGGTGTCTATGTGCGTGTCGGTTCCACTAATCGCCGCGCGGACCGCGAATTGATCGACGAACTAAGGCGTTTTTCCCGCGGTGAAACCTATGATGAACAGGCGATGCCCGAGTACGACTCGGAAGCACTCGACTTCCGAGCTGCTTCCGAGTCGTTCGCACCCGTACGCAAGCTCAAAAGAACGGACCTGGAGACGCTGCGGCTGGTGGTGAAGCACCAGGGGCGCAAGGTGCCCACGGTTGGCGGGATGCTGCCTTTTGGCAAGGAGCGTGAGCGCTGTTTTCCGGATGCCTGGGTTCAGGCTGGCCGTTTTCTGGGAACTGACAAAACCTATATTACTGACTCACTCGAAATCAGAACTTTTCCAGTGCGTGCTGTGGAAGATGCCGTTGCTTTGTAAGCGATCCACGAACCACGGGGTGGACAGCGTAGTTCGAGGCTGTGTAACGCTCAGCAGTTTTTCTTGCTGATGTCGATGACCTTCCCCTTGGCCACATCCTTGAGCGGTGACAACAACTGGGGCGAGATATTCCAGCGCCGTCCGTCGTCGGAGACGACCGTGACGGTTTTCTGATTGAACTTCATCAACGTGCCGGTGAGACGCTCACCGGCATTCCCGGCGAATGTCACCCGTGCACCGGGATGGAACTGCATCATCGACTGATGGGTATCCAGCGTGTCGAGCATCTTCAATCGCTCGACGATCCGGTGATTCAGTGCAACCAGTTCTTCGCGCGTGAGCTTGTCGAGATCGATTGTCATGGATTGTTTACCTTCTGCGGCAGCAACGCCTCGATATCGGCAACGTTCTGTGCTTTGGGCAGTTCGGTGTACACCTTCCGCAGGTAGGCATAGGGTTCCAGGCCGTTCGCCTTTGCTGTTTATGCCGACTGCCGAACTATGCCGAACGTCCCTGAAGACATCTCCGTTTCGCCCATTCTTTCGGCGAGTTTAGCGGGCATGACCTTGGATTCCGTGCGGCATAGTTTGGTGGCTCACAGCGACTCGAGGAAGGCAAGCAACCTATCATTCGGTCGGAACCGGATTGGCTCGCCGCGCTTGTGAGGCTCAAGCTTAGCCAGAGCTGTTTCCTTGAGTGCGAGGTGGGCATGCAGGTATGTCTGCGTCGTTTCGACAGATTCATGGCCAAGCCATAGCGCGATCACGGTGCAATCGACGCCGGCTTGCAGTAACTCCATCGCGGCGCTATGCCTCAGTACGTGCGGGGATACGCGCTTGGTCGCCAATGATGGACATCCCTCGCTTGCAGCCGCTACGTACTTGGCGAGGAGGGCCTGCACGCTGTCGGGGCTTAGCCGACCGCCCCGCGCGCTGGGGAACAATGGTCGTCTATGTTCTTGTGTAGGCTCCTTGAGCCATGCCTTTAGGACGGCTTGCGTGTATGAGGTGAGCGGTGTGCATCGTTCCTTTCTGCCTTTGCCGATGCATCGCACATGAGACCCGGTGCCGAGGTGGATGGCGTCCCTGTCCAGGTTGATCAACTCGGAGAGACGCAAACCGGTCTGAATCGCGAGCAAGAGCAAGGTATGATCGCGCCTCCCCAACCACTTTGTGCGGTCTGGCGCCGCGAGAATGGCCTCGATTTCCGGCCGCGTTAGGAAATTCACCTGACGTTTGTCATGACGCTTGCTCGGTATTGCGAGGACTCGCTGAATAAGTGCGCTGCAGGCCGGTTCTTCGAAAGACAAGAACTTGAAGAAGGAGCGAATGGCCGTCAGGCGCAAGTTGCGCGTCCTGACACTGGCGCCCCGTGCTGTCTCAAGATCATCGAGGAATGCGCTGATGAAGGACGCATCGAGATCTTCGAGACTCAGGGCTGACGGCGGTTTGCGAAGCCGAACCTGTGCATACTTTAACAACAGCCGGAACGTGTCCCTGTAGGAAGAGATCGTGTTGCCGCTGACATTACGCTGCTGAATGAGTCGCACGGTGAAATAGCGCTCGATGAGCGGGGCGACATTGGGCTGCAGATTCATTGCTTGCCCTCCCACCGCCGGTCCAGGCGCTGCGCGGCCTCTTCCATCAACTGCGGACAAGCCGAGAGATACCAATAGGTGTCGCGCACGCAGGTGTGGCCGAGGTAGGTGGAAAGCAGCGGGAGTCGCTGCTCAACATCAAGTCCGTTTTGATACCAGCCCAAGAGTGTCGAAATAGCGAATCGATGCCGGAGGTCGTGGATCCGGGGACCTGTGTGTTCGCCCTCGCGTCGCAGCCCGGTCTCGCGAGACAAGCGCCAGAAGACGCGATAAACATATTGGTGTCGTAGGCGGCCGCCGCGCTCGGCGACAAAGAAGTGTGGTGCGCAGTGTGACGCCGCCAGGTGAACATCTCGCCGTTCGGCGTAGCTGCGCAGCGCCGTGCACGTTGTCGGATGCAAGGTTACTAGGCGCGATTTACCGAACTTGCTTTGTCGGACGTTCAGCACGCCTTGATCAAGGTCGACGTCGGTGCGGTGAAACCCAATCGCCTCAGAAAGACGGAGGCCGGTCACTGCAATCAACCCAAACAGATAATAGTAGGTCCATCGCCGCAGGCCTTTTAAAGGCGGCAGCTCCATCGCCGCTGTCAAAAGCGCGTTGATTTCTGCGTCGCTGTACACGTAGGGTCTGGCGCGCGTCACCGGTGGCAATATCCCGGCAGGCGGTACTTCCGTCTGCGGATTAATGTTGATGAAATGGCGTGCGAAACCACGCACGTCGGTCAGCCGCAATGCCCAGGAAGCATGTCGATCAGGCGGTAAGGTCGCCCAGGCGACAGCGAGCTTCGTGGTAATGGTCACCGTTTCGTTGCGCTCCATGAAGGCGACGAAGTCGGCAAGCCGGCGTGCTTGATGCTCGTACTTGTATCCAAGCCCCTGACGTATGCTCAGGTACTGCTCGAGTGCGGACCGTAGGGCAATCATTGCACGCCTCCCGGCCAAGGAGGGCTCAACGTGCGAAGCGCCTTTATGTCCACCTTCGCATAAATACGTGTCGTATCATGGCTCTTGTGTCGCA
>CAYUEM010000246.1:0-261 GCA_964442925.1 uncultured Hyphomonadaceae bacterium | reverse complement strand
GCAAACGCACATTTCTTTGTCTCTGACGCCTGTGATCTCTCGCTGCACTCTGCTGACCCTGATATGTTTGTGGAGTGGAAGCACGTCCGCCAGGTACTGCAAAGGGAGAGAGAGAGGGGGGTGTGTGCCCCTTGGTGCGCGCAGCCACTGATCCCGGCACGCTTGAGAGCCGTCTTAGCGATCATCGTGATGGCGCAACCGGAGGCGAAGCCGACGTGAGGCGGCAATGCGCGAAGAAACAGTCGACGACACGGTGAAGCC
>CAYUEM010000245.1:0-3356 GCA_964442925.1 uncultured Hyphomonadaceae bacterium | reverse complement strand
CGACAAGTGCGGTCAGGGCCAGGTCCGATAGACGCTGCCACCAGTCCGCAGGCGTGTCAGCGCTCGTCAGTGCTCCGGTGGCCAGATATTGCTCACCCACTTTCGGGAGAGCAGGAATTTCCTGTGGCGGCGGAGTCTGGCAGGCGACCAGCACCAGGCCACACCCAGCTACGGAAACCGCATGCCGCAAGAAGGAAACCGGAGACTGGGTCATAATCGTCTAAGTGGAGCCAAAACGTAAAAAAGCAATTCACGCCTGACGCCGGTGCCGACAAAAGCGGGTTTGGTACGATCTGTCCGAACCACATCAGGCGGAAATGCCGAGTGTCTGCATCGCGAAGGCTCTGATCGCCTTATAGTCCGCCTTGCCATTGGCTGCCCGCCCGAGATTTTCTTTCACCAGCACGCGCTTGGGTGCCTTGTAGGCGGCCAGCCGCGTGCGCACGAAGGCAATCAGCGTGTCTTCGTCAATCGAACAATTGCCACTCGGCTCGACCACCGCCGTGACGGCCTGTCCCCATTTTTCGTCAGCCAGTCCGACCACCAACGCGTCGCGCACACCTTCATGTTCCTTCAGCGCCTCCTCGACCTCTTCGGGATAGATCTTCTCGCCGCCGGAATTGATACAGATCGAGCCGCGCCCGAGCAGGGTCAGCGTGCCGTCCGGCTCGACCGTGCACCAGTCGCCGGGCACGGCATAACGCTCGCCATTGATCGTCCTGAAGGTCTTGGCGGTCTTGTCCTCGTCCTTGTAATAACCCAGCGGAACCGCGCCGCCGCGGGCGATGAAGCCGGCCTCGCCCGAGCCCGGCGCGATCTCCCGGCCATCTTCGGAAAACACCTTGCAGTTCGAGCCAATCATGAATTTTGCGGTTTCCGAGACCCCGTCTGCGGTTGTCGTCGACATGCCGAACCCGACCGCCTCGGACGCGCCGAAACTGTCATTCAGCGCCACTTGCGGCATGTGCGCGATCAGTCCGCGCTTGACCTCCATGCTCCACATCACACCCGATGACGTGATCGACTGGACATGCGAAAGATCATACCGGTCGGGATTTTCGTCCAGCACTTTCAGCATTGGCTTGGCAAAGGCGTCGCCGACAATCGCCATTGCCGTGACCCCGTCTCTCTCGACCGTTTCCCACAGCTGCACAGGATCGAACTTCGAATTGTTTTCCAGCGTGACAATCGCCCCGCCATTGAGCATTGCACCCAGCGCTGTGAACAGGCCCGTGCCGTGCATCAGCGGACAGGCCGGCAGTTGGCGACCATGACGGCCGACCTGATCGACAAAAGCCAGATGCTCCTGCAGCGTGTCCGGCGCAGCGCCATAAATCCGCACCAGCGCCTCGACATTTGCCTCACGCCAGACCTTGTGCGGCCACATCACGCCCTTGGGCATGCCGGTTGTTCCGCCGGTATAGAGAAACATCAGATCGTCGCCCGACCGTTCTATGCCGAGCGGGTTGCCATCGCCCTGCGTCGCCAGCGTGTGATAAGCCACGGCGAAATCAGGTGTGTCATTGCCGCCGCCGACTTCCACCCAGGTTTTCACCCCCGGCAGGCGCGCGCGCACACGCTCGACCTGGTCGCGGAACTCGACATCGTAGAGCGCAGCCACGCTGTCGGAATTGTCAAAAATATACACCAGTTCGTCTTCGAGATAGCGATAATTGACATTGACATGGGTCAGGCGCGCCTTCGCGCAGGCGGCAAAGCCTTCCATGTATTCCGGCTGGTTGCGCAGATAGAAGCCGACCTTGTCGCCCGTCCTGGCCCCGCGCGCGAGCAGGGCGCGGGCAACCCTGTTCGAGCGCGCCGTCATCTGTGACCAGTCGATGATCCGCTGCCCATGCACAAGTGCCGGCTCACCGCTCACAAGATGACTGCCGACCGCATCGAGCAGATCGCCGAAATTCCAGATGGTCCCGACCATGACAGATAATCCTCCCGTTTCATTTATAGTTATCTATCGCCATCTTACCTGAAATTTCCCGCGATGCGAGGGGGCAGGCAGCAGACTTCACCTTGCGTCATGACTTGCGCGGGCGCGCGGGGGCGGGCCTGATTTGCGCGCAACCGGATGTGAGGAGAAACACGGGATATGAGTGTGCAAACGCGCGTGACGCAGATGCTGGGCATCGAGAAACCGATCATTCAGGCGGCCATGGGCTGGATTGCGCGGGCTCCGCTGTCTTCGGCGGTCTCCAATGCTGGCGGGATGGGCATCATCGAGACCTCATCGGGTGATCTTGATGCGGTGCGCGGGGAGATCGTGAAAATGCGCGACCTCACCGACAAGCCGTTCGGGGTCAATGTCGCCCAGGCTTTTGTCCGCGATCCCGATATCGTGCAGTTCGTGATCGATCAGGGCGTCAAGTTCGTCACCACTTCGGCCGGCGATCCGATGAAATATACCGCGATGCTCAAGGATGCGGGCCTGACTGTGTTTCATGTCGTGCCCAGCCTTGCCGGTGCCCTGCGCGCGATCGAGGCCGGCGTTGACGGGCTGATCGTGGAGGGCGGTGAAGGCGGAGGCTTCAAGAACCCGAAGGATGTCGCCTCGATGGTGCTGATCCCGGAGGTATGCGAGCGGGTCGATGTTCCTGTGGTCGCCGCCGGCGGCATCTGCGATGGTGCAACAATGGCGGCGGCCTTTGCGCTGGGGGCGGAAGGCGTCCTGATGGGCACGCGTATCCTGTCCAGCCTTGAAAGCCCGGTGCATGACAACTGGAAAAACGCCATCCTCGATGCCGGCTCGACCGATACGGTCTTTCTTAACCGCTCTGGACCCGGCCCGGCCCTGCGCGCCTTGCGCACCGAGCGCACCACGCGGCTGGAGAGAGAAGGCAGCGAGAACATCTTCGCCGAATTTGCCGGCACGCAGGATGTCTATTTCGCAGGCGACCTCGAAGCTGGCATCGCGCTGACCGGACAGGTCGCCGGTCGCATCCATGAGGTCAGACCGGTTGCGCAGATCCTCGATGAAACCCTGGCGCAATTCGAAGAGACGATCGATCGCCTCGCTCGCCTTCGCCGATCGGCCCGGACCTGATCCGGGGTCTGATGCAGCCTGCTCCCAACCTCCGGCAGGGCCTGTGATGCATGCAGGTGTTGCTGATCCGCTCCCTGCGTGCCGCAAGCGGGTCAGGCTGCGTTGGCACGGCTGGCATAGAAGTCACACAGCGTATCGACCAGCATCTCGCCCACACCGGGCGTGCGACGATAGAAGATCGACTGCGCGTCGCGGCGCGATTCGACAAGGCCGCCTGCCCGCAGTTTGGCCAGATGCTGGGACACCGCCGAGAAGGACTGTCCGGTCATGTCCGCCAGTTCACTGACCGGCTTTTCGCCAT
>CAYUEM010000244.1:0-3383 GCA_964442925.1 uncultured Hyphomonadaceae bacterium | reverse complement strand
CCGCAATTATGTGGACACCATGATTATGCGGAGTTCGCCCTCCAGATATTGAGATATGAGCGCAATTACAGGGACTTGATTAAGCTGCGACGACAGTTTCACTCCGCATAACTATGCTCCTCGGGATGGTTCAACATCATGAGGAGAACGAAGATGGATACCAACAAACAAGATCATTACTTTCTTCAACCGGGGCCATTGTCGCCATTAATAGAGCGGTTCGCGGTCGATCTCGCTGATCAGGGATACAGCGCGCTGACTATTAGCGGCTACACGGCAGCGGCCCGTCATTTCGCGGCCTGGCTTTTCAGCGCAGGCATTTCGGTCGCTGCGATTGGTGATGATGTCATCCATCGTTTTGCCGAGCATGGGTGCGAGTGTCCGGGTGGGCGCCGATGGAAGTGCATTTCGCCAAAATATTGGCGGCGAGCCAGGCGGTTCTATACATTTCTTCAACAAACAGGCGTCGTCCGAGTAGCGCCAAAGGTTAAGTCGGCATATCCTCTGCTTGACGACTATCAGACTTGGTTGCGTGTTCATCGGGGACTGTCAGCGCGGACTATCACCCGACACCTTTATCATTTGCGTAAGCTGGTGCCGGAGCTCGGGACAGAGACCGGCGCTTACAATGCTACCCTCGTCCGCGATGTCGTCCGCGAGTATAGCGAACGAACCGGCCCAGCCGACCTCCGATCGATAACGAGCGCCCTTCGATGCTACCTTCGTTTCCTCGCGGGCTCTGGTCTCTGCCCACCCAACCTTGATCACGCCATTTCCCCGGTCGTGCAGTGGCGCCTTTCGTCCTTACCGCGCTACATTGGCACCGCCGATGTTGATCGGGCCATTTCATCCTGTGATCAGCTCACAAGGGGGCGTCGACGCGACAAGGCGATCCTGCTCCTGTTGGCACGGTTGGGGCTTCGGGCCGGTGATGTCGCCGGGCTCAGACTCAGCGATGTTGACTGGGCGTCCGGCACCTTGCGCCTCAGCGGCAAAGCCCGCCGCGAAGTTCGCATGCCATTGCCCCAAGACGTGGGCGATGCGCTCATTGCGTACATTGAGCAGGAACGACCTCGAGTGGATCGAGAGGAAGTCTTTCTCATGATGGTCGCACCCTACCGGTCTTTCTCGCAGTCAAGTCATGTTTCCGCGATTGTGGCGATCGCGCTGAAGCGAGCGGGTATTTCCGATCCTCCGTCCAAAGGGGCGGGCCTGCTGCGCCATTCCGCGGCAACTGCAATGCTGCGTTCAGGCGCCACCCTTGAAGCGGTTGGCACGCTGCTGCATCACCGTTCGCTCGATACGACCGCCCACTACGCCAAGGTCGATATTCCGATGCTGGAGCAGGTTGCTCAACCCTGGCCGGGAGAGCTGACATGTTAAGCCAGCAACTCGCCGATCATGCCGCGCTTCAGAACGCGCTGGGTTTCAAGTTCCGGACGCCATATCTCCTTTTGCGCAACTTTGTCTCATTCGCCGAACTTCGTGGCGAGTGCTTCGTGGCGACAGCGACTGTGCTCGAGTGGGCATTAAAGGCGCCGTCTCCCGAGCAAAGGCGCAACCGGCTGCTCACAGTGCGCCGCTTCGCGATCGCACTTCAAGCTGAAGATCCTCGCCACGAGGTCCCCTCAGCAGATCTTTTCGGCAGTGCGTGTTACCAGCGCCGTACGCCGTACATCTACAGTTCGGATGATATAAAACGACTGATCGACGCTGCACACCGCCTGGGTCCAGACGGTTCAATCCGGCCACTGACATATGCCACGCTATTCGGGCTGATTGCCGTGACCGGCATGCGTATTTCCGAGGCACTCGCCATCCGTTTGCCAGACGTGACCGAGGATGGGCTGATCATTGCTCAGACCAAGTTCAAGAAAAGCCGGCTGTTGCCACTTCATTCAACGACGAGGCTCGCTGTGGATAAATATCTCGTATCTCGCATGAAGTCCGCAAGTCGGAGCGATGCCCTCTTCATTTCCAATAAGGGAACCCCGCCTGCCTATCCGACAGTGGTCACAGTCTTCTTGCAACTTGTTCGATCGATCGGCTTGCGCGGCGCACCTGGATCGCAAGGACCGCGGATCCACGATCTTCGCCACACGTTTGCCGTTCGCTCTCTCGAAGGCTGTGCACAGGATTCGCAGGCGGTTGCACGGCACATCACCGCATTGAGCACGTACCTCGGTCACGCCCACGTGACCGATACATACTGGTACCTTCAGGCTACACCCGAGCTGATGGCGCACACGGCGGTGGCCGCCGAGGCACTGCATCGGGGAGGGCCAGCATGACGCACCTCGCCCCCCCGCTGACTGTTTTCCTTCGCGAACATCTTCCCCGCGAGCGGCGCGCCAGCATTCATACTTGCGATGCCTATTCCTATAGTTTTCAGCTCCTCGTGTCATTTGCCGCGCAAAGACTGTCGAAACGACCCTGCCTGCTGGAGATCGAAGATCTCGACGTTCCAATTATCCTTGCCTTCCTTGAACATGTTGAGGAGGTACGTGGCAACAAAGCCCGTTCGCGCAACGCGCGGCTCGCGGCGGTGAAGTCTTTCTTTCGCTATCTTGAGCACCGCGTGCCAGCAGTTCTCGATCAGGCACTCCGGGTTCATGCTATCCCGATGAAGAAGATCGACGAGGCGCTCGTCTCTTCGCTTTCACGCGTCGAGGTACAAGCCCTGCTTGATGCGCCTGATCGGCGAACTCGATCTGGGGTCCGTGACCGAGCGATGCTTCATCTGGCCTTTACCGGCGGCCTGCGCGTTTCTGAGCTTGTCGGCCTTGCTCTCGACCAGTTCGATGGACGAGCGCCCGTCAGTATACATGTTCTCGGTAAAGGACGGCGGGAACGTGTGCTGCCGCTTTGGCAAGAGACCGCTGCGGCAATCCGCGCGTGGATCGCAATCAGACCGAAAGATGGCGAAATGGCACTCTTCCTTAATAATGCCGGCAGGACGATGACGCGCTCCGGATTCGAATACATCCTCACAAAGCACGCCGTCACAGCCGCGCGCCAAGTGCCCACGCTTGCCACGAAATCGATATCGCCCCACGTTCTTCGTCATAGCTGCGCGATGCATATGCTTCAGGCCACAAGGGACATCCGCAAGGTCGCATTGTGGCTCGGCCATGCCACACTTCAGAGCACCGAGATTTACCTGCGCGCCGACCCTACCGAAAAGCTTGAAATGCTCGACGCATTGACCCCGTTCGGTATCAAGCCAGGCAAATTCCGTCCGCCAGACAAACTGATTGCGATGCTCGCGTCCGGATAGAGTACAGTTATGCGGAGTTGACGTGGCGATTATACAAGCAAAATCAACGCAGGATGCCGTCTACTCCGCATAATCATGGTGTCCACATAATTGCGGTTATGCAGTG
>CAYUEM010000243.1:0-3393 GCA_964442925.1 uncultured Hyphomonadaceae bacterium | reverse complement strand
GGAAGGGCGGGGGCGAGGGATAGAAGGCCTTCATCGCAAGGTGCAGCATCACCGCTGAATCCTTGCCGACCGAATACAGCATCACCGGATTGTCGCATTCGGCCACCACTTCGCGAATGATATGAATGGCTTCGGCCTCAAGCCGCTGCAGGTGGGTCAGCGCGACCGGGCTGGAAGGCATGTCCGAATTGTGCAAGACAGTCGTTCTCCTGAAGGCATATCATTTGCAGATACGTCGCGCACCGCAATAAAGGCTCATAAACGCCGCCGGCGTTGGATTTCACCTGAAGGGATACGATAGCCGCGCTAATCGATGCCGACGAGACGACAAGTTTGCAGTGCGGGCGAAAACTCAGAATTCAGGACCTCAGGCCAGGTGGTGAGGAACAATGACCGGTCATGCGGATTGAAACAAAACGTCATCACGCTGAGACAATTTTCGCTTACCAAACGTTAACTGAAATTGTATTGTCGCGTTGGACGTTCGCATTGGCTTGCGGCAGCAGGTCACGACTGAAGGGTAGTTAATATGTGTGGAATTGTTGCAATAACGGGGACTTCGGAAGTTGCTGATCGCCTGTTGGGTGGTCTGGAAAGGCTCGAATATCGCGGCTATGACTCTGCCGGCATTGCGATTTCGGAAAACGGATCGGTACAACGCCGGCGGGCGCCGGGAAAGATTGCGAAGTTGCGGGCGGTCGTGGATGCGAGCCCGATCGACGGTTTCACAGGAATTGCACATACGCGCTGGGCCACGCACGGGCGGCCGAATGAGGTCAACGCCCACCCGCATATGAGCGGCAGATGTGCGATTGTGCACAATGGCATCATCGAGAATTTTCAGGAATTGCGCAGCGAAATGGAAGCGCTCGGGCGGGTCTTTGAATCCGATACCGATAGCGAGACGATCGCGCAGCTGGTCAATCATGAGATGGATCGGGGCCTGAATGCGGTCGATGCGTTCGAAAACATGCTGTCACGACTGACGGGTGCGTTTGCCATTGCGGCCGTGTTTGCCGGCGAGAAGGGCCTGCTGCTGGGCGCGCGGCGCGGCAGCCCGTTGGTTCTGGGCTATGGCGACGGTGAAATGTATCTTGGCTCGGATGCAATCGCGCTGGC
The DNA here is from genome assembly GCA_964442925.1 of uncultured Hyphomonadaceae bacterium. Lineage (GTDB taxonomy): Bacteria > Pseudomonadota > Alphaproteobacteria > Caulobacterales > Hyphomonadaceae > UBA5336. The sequence continues at coordinate 2,274 of CAYUEM010000243.1, read as the reverse complement.
CCCGCTGACGCGGGATGTGACCTATCTGGACGACGGAGACTGGGTCGTGACCTATCCTGACCGCACCGAGATTCGCAATCCGCAAGGCCAGCTGGTCAATCGCCCGCGCCAGAAAAGCAAGGTCGAGGCCGCCCTGATCGAGCGCGGCGACTATGACCATTTCATGCTGAAGGAAATCCACGAACAGCCCAGCTCGCTTGCCCGCTCGATTGTGCCCTACATCAATGAGGCCACCCATAGTGTTGAAATGGGGGCTGAGGCGGAAGAGATATTCGCCAATGCAGACAGGGCAGTTGCGGTCTCGTGCGGCACGGCCTTCTACGCCGCAGCGACAGCGAAATACTGGTTCGAAGACATTGCCCGCCTCGCCGTTGAGGTCGATATCGCCTCGGAATTTCGGTATCGAAACCCCGTTTTGCCGACGACGGGTCCTGCGCTGTTCGTCAGCCAGTCGGGGGAAACGGCAGATACGCTTGCCGCGTTGCGCTATTGTGTGGCGCGAAAGACCCCTTCAATTGCGTTCGTCAACGTGCCGGAATCTTCGATTGCGCGCGAAGCCTCTGCGCTGATGCCAACGCGTGCCGGGCCCGAAATCGGTGTGGCCTCGACAAAGGCGTTTACCGCGCAGCTTGCCGTGCTGGCCCTGACGGTCATTTCGGCCGCCAAGGCGCGCGGGATGATCGATAAAGTTCAGGAAGAGGCCTATGTGCGCGAAATGCTCTCAGCATCTCGTCTGGTGGCCGAGGCATTGAAGTTTGATGAGCGGGTCCGCTCAGCAGCTCATGCGCTCAGCGATGCGAGCGATGTGATGTATCTCGGTCGGGGCCCCTACCAGTTCCTTGCACTGGAAGGCGCTCTGAAGCTCAAGGAGATCAGTTATATCCATGCCGAGGGCTATGCGGCCGGAGAACTCAAGCACGGCCCGATCGCGCTGATCCAGGATGGCGTTCCGGTCGTTGTGGTCGCGCCCAGGGACGAGCTGTTTGGCAAGACGCTGTCAAATATGGAAGAAGTTCAGGCACGTGGTGCGAAAGTCATTCTGATCTCTGATGCGGCAGGCATCGAAGCGGCAGGTTCACGCCCCGATCACAGCATCCAGATTCCGAGCGCCGGCCCGCTGCTGACGCCAATCCTGACCGCGATCCCGTTGCAGTTGCTGGCCTATCACACAGCGCTGATCAAGGGCACGGATGTCGACCAGCCGCGCAATCTCGCCAAGTCGGTCACTGTCGAATAGTTCAGCTGATCAGAGCGTCTCGCAGCCTGCTGGGATGAGAGCGGGCTGCGATTTGACTGGAAGCCACACTTGCGCGACGGGCGTCGGGCAGGGCTCATACCAACGTGCGCGAATGATGACTCATCCGCGCATCTGGCGCATAAGCGCCGACGCGCAGTCGCGCTTGCCCTGCGCTGCAAGGATCGGTTTCGATCCATGCAGCTTGGTATCAGTCGAATTCGAGACGCTCTCTTGAAAAGAAGAAGAGCGAGCGGACGTTGTCATCGAGATTTTCGTGATCGGCTTCCAGAAGAATTTGCATTGCAGACTGACGACCGAGAGTCGCCCGTCTGAAGTCCGCCTCGATTTTCGCTTTTACGCCTGAGAATTCGAGTTGCTCGATGATCTGCATGTAGAATTGAACCGAGCCAGCCACGAACAGAGACTCATAAGCGATCTTGCTCGCGATTTTCTCGTGAATGTCGCCGTATCGGAACTGATGGAACATTTTCGAGCGCGGCTTGCAGATAAAGTCGATTTCCTGACGATGGTCAGGGTGGCGCAGATAGAAATTCTTTGCACTCAACATCTTCGTTTCAATCGTGTCCACGATCGCGCGATCAAGTTCATCTTCATGAATGATGATAATGTCGATATCCGACCCCTTGACGCGCTGGCCGAGTTCCCTGACCTCGCGAGGCTCGTCATGGCCGAGGAAATAGGCATTGTCGCCAGCAATAAAAGCGCAAATCTGGCGCTTCTGGCCGAATTCAAGCTCGCTCAGGATTTTACTAAGGATATTGCGGGCGAGCGCGATCTTCCTCTGGCTGATCTCCCTGTGCAGGTTCGATATTTCGACCTGGCGCGCGAGCGCATCCGCGCGCTGGTGTGGCAGGGAGATCAGCGTAAACGAGAGGAAGTCACGAAGTACGGACGGGCTCAGACGGATCAGATCCTTGCGCGTCACATCATAGCGCAGGTAATAGCCCGCAAAATGCGAGACGTGGACCTGCATATCCTGAAAGCAGGCTTGCCAGAGGGCGAGATGGGGCACATCG
>CAYUEM010000242.1:0-3471 GCA_964442925.1 uncultured Hyphomonadaceae bacterium | reverse complement strand
GCGATGAACTGCGCCGGCTGGAAAGCGGCGCGCCGGACAACCGGATGATGGTGTTCCCGGCGCAAGATGCCGAACTGATCGACACCTGGCAGGTGATGGGGCTGAAGGGCACCGGATCGGGCGATATCGCCGTCAGTGACATCGCCGTGCCGAAGGGCCGGTCTGTGTCGCTGGTGGCCGACAGGCCGGTGGCTGACGGACCGCTTTATGCCTTCCCGGCCTTTGGCCTGCTGGCGCTCGGCGTGTCTTCAGCGGCGCTCGGCAATGCGCGCGGCGCGCTCGATGCGTTCAAATCGCTTGCAACAGCCAAGAAGAACCAGGGCTCGGCGCGGACACTGGCCGAGCGCTCGACGGTTCAGGCAGACATCGCACAGGCCGAAGCCAGCTGGCGGGCTGCACGCGCTTACCTGTTCGACGAGATCGGCGAGACCTGGCAGGTCGCCACGGCAACCGGCGAAATCCCGATGGCTCGTCGCGCGGCGCTGCGCATGGCCTGCACCTTCATGACCCGCACGGGCGCCGATATCTGCCGGACCTGCTATGATCTTGGCGGCGGGGCGGCGCTGTTCGAAGCCAGCGAGTTGCAGCGCCGGTTTCGCGACGCCCATGCAATGACCCAGCATGTCGTCACCGCGCCGGCGACATGGGAGTTGACGGGCCGCATCCTGATGGACCAGCCCACTGATGGCGCGATGGTGTGAACGCTGCGCATTGTTCCTGGAAGGACTGTAAATTTCCAGCAATGACCGGCAAGATTGCCTGCCGCCCGCGTCTTGCAAGCCAGGCAGCGCTGCACCACATGGCCCTGACCAATACGAAAAAACAGCTGAAGAGCGGCGTGCGATTTGATGAACAAACGCGATTATTATGAGACTTTGGGCGTTGCGCGCGATGCCGATGCCAAAACCCTGAAATCAGCCTACAGAAAACTCGCGCTGAAATATCATCCCGACCAGAATCCCGGCGACGAGGCAGCCGAAGCCAGGTTCAAGGAAGTCGGCGAGGCTTATGCCGTGCTTTCCGATGCCGACAAACGCGCAGCCTATGACCGGTTTGGACATGCCGCATTCGAGAACGGCTCAGGCGGGCCCGGCGGTGATCCTTTTGGCGGCGTCGATCCCGGTGACATTTTCGAGAATATCTTTTCGCAGGTCTTCGGCGGCGGTTTTGGTGGCGCGGGTGCCCGCCGGCGCGGTGGGCCGGCGCGCGGTTCCGATCTGCGCTATGACATGGAAATCACGTTGGAAGAGGCGTTTCGCGGCAAGGATACGCGCATTCATGTGCCGGCCATGGCCGATTGTGGTCATTGCTCGGGGTCGGGCGCCGAGCCGGGCACGTCGCTTGAGACCTGCGAGACCTGCGGCGGTGCTGGCCGCGTGCGTGCACAGCAGGGCTTTTTCACGATGGAGCGGACCTGTCCGCGCTGTTCGGGGCGCGGCCGCGTCATTCCCAATCCGTGCAAGGTCTGCGGCGGATCGGGGCAGGTGCGTGAGGACCGTGAACTGGCGGTGCAGATACCGGCTGGCGTGGAAAGCGGCATGCGGATTCGGTTGGCCGGTGAAGGCGAAGCGGGCCAGCATGGCGGGCCGCGCGGCGATCTATATATTTTTGTCAGCGTCGCCGAGCATGATATTTTTGAACGCGACGGGCCGAACCTTTATTGCCGCGCTCCGGTGCCAATGGCGACAGCGGTGCTGGGCGGGAATATCGAGATCCCGACCATTGATGGTGGGCGCGCGCGTGTGACGATCCCCGAAGGCGCGCAGACCGGCCGTAAACTGCGGCTGAAAGGCAAGGGCATGCCCTCGCTGCGAAATGGCCATGGACAGGGCGACCTGTATGTCGAGGTCTTTGTCGAGACGCCGCGCAATCTGACCAGCCGGCAAAAGGAACTGATGCGCGAATTCTGTGACTGTTCCGGCGCCGACTGCCACCCGGAAAGTGAGGGTTTTCTCGGTCGGGTGAAAAAATTCTGGGACGACATCACTGACGTTGATGAGCGCCGTCCCTAACCCGTCCAGGGGCTGTATTTCTCGGTTTCCGGCTTATCTTCAGGTTGCGGTTGCGGCGCAGAAGACTTTTTCCGGCGTCGTGGGCGCAGCCCTGACACAAAGGTCTCGCGGTCTTCCGCAGCACGCAATTCACGGTCAAGCGTCGCCATTGTCCGGGTAAAATCAGGCCCCTGATCGCGTCGCCAGGCGCGTTCCGTTTTCGCCATTGCCCAGACGAGATTGACCGCTTTCAGGCCGGTCGGCAGTCCGGCCTCACCGTCCAGCAGGGCCGAGACCAGTGCCCATTTCGCACTTTGCCGGCGCTGCATGGCCAGCCGCGCCAGTTCCGCCGGCTGGCTTTCCCGCCATTTCATCACCGAAACCAGACCGGCGCGCAGCGGCTCCATCGCCTCGAAACGCTGCATGATGACATCAAACAGCCTCTCGCGCGGTGTTTCAGTGCGGTCAGCGCCGCCTTCGCGGGACATGGCCCGGTCGAAATGCGGCTCGATGGCGTGCAGGAGGTCGGACTTGTCGGCTACCGTGTGAAAATCATCGAGGCTAAGCCCTGCACGGTCAGCAACAGACGACAACGTGATCTGCGGCCAGGGCGTCTCGCCGGCCAGTTCCAGCGCAGCGATCAGGCCTTTTTCAACGATGTCCGGTGCGTGTGTCATTGATCCTCTTCCGCCAGGCGCGAGAGTTTGCGATCACGCTGGACCGCTGCGCGGATCGCATGCCTGAACAAAGTTGGCATTCCGCCATCATCCATCAAGACATCAAGCGCCGCCTGCGTCACTCCGCCCGGCGAAGTCACCGCGCGGCGCAACTCGGCCGGGTCCGTTTCACTCGCCGCGAGCAGGGCCGCTGATCCGATGACAGTCTGGCGGGCGAGGCGCATCGCAAGCGCCTCATCTATCCCTTCCGCTTCGCCGGCTGCGGCCAGAACCTCGGCCAGCAGGAAGAGATAGGCCGGGCCCGACCCGGAAATGCCGGTCGCCAGCGCAAGTTCATTTTCGCTCATCGGACCTTCGACGAGGCCCAGTGGCTGCATCAGGTCTGTCACCGATATGATGTCGGCTTTGGTGGCGGTCGGACCCGGCGCGACCAATGTGACGCCCTGTCCGACTGAGCCGGGCGTGTTCGGCATCGCTCGCACGATCCGCGCGCCCTCCAAATGTTTGCCGAGTTGTTCGATCCGCCAGCCGGCCATGATCGAAATCACAAGTGTCTTCGGGCCGATCCAGGGCAGGATGGTGTCCAGCGCCGACACGAAGATCTGCGGCTTGACGGCGATCACGAGGGTGCCGGCGGCTTCCGGTTCGCTGTTCAGCGTGATCTGGCCATTGTCTGCCCATTCGGTCACAGCCGATGACGGTTTCGGATCGATGATCACCGGCTTGGGGCCGCCGCGTCGCGACAGCCAGCCATTGGCTAGCGCCCCGCCCATATGTCCCGCCCCGATCAGGACCAGGCGTCC
>CAYUEM010000241.1:0-3488 GCA_964442925.1 uncultured Hyphomonadaceae bacterium | reverse complement strand
ACGCTGAATATCGGCGAGGACTATGTCAACCGGCCCGACAGCGCCGGCGCGCCGCCACCGGCGGTGGAGATCAAGACCGTCGATCCCGATGGCAAGACGCTCGGGCCGGATGAGGTCGGCGAGTTGTGGTGCAAGGGGCCTTCAAACTGCAAGCTTTACTGGAACCGTCCCGATGCGACCGCCGAGACGTTCCGCGAGGGCTGGGTGGTGACAGGTGATCTTGCGCGGATCGACGAGGAGGGCTTCCTGTATATCGTCGACCGGGCCAAAGACATGCTGATCCGCGGCGGCGAGAACATCTATTGTATCGAGGTTGAGAGCGCGCTCTACGACCATCCCGCGGTGATGGACGCGGCCATTGTCGGCATTGCCCACAAGGTGCTTGGCGAAGAGGTCGGCGCCGTGGTCCAGCTCAAGCCGGGCGCGAGCGTGACCGAGGAAGAGCTGCGCCACCATGTCGCCAGCCATCTCGCATCCTTCAAGGTCCCTGTCGAGATCCAGTTCATGAGCGAACCGCTGCCGCGCAATGCCAATGGCAAGATTCTCAAGACCGAGCTGCGCGAGCGTTTTGCTGCGCGCAAATGAGCCAGCCAGATCGGCTGCGTCAGCCTTTCTGTGTCTTTCCCGGCCAGGTCAGGACTTTCGTGCCATCTCCGCTTTGCGGCTGGCGCGGCGGAGCCGTCTGATCACCCTGCACCACGCGGCGGGTGACGACGGCTTGGGACCTGCTGCAGTCACTGGCACCGGCACAAGCGGAACGCACGACCCGGCGCACATGCGCCGGACCGCCGGCAAGATCACCGCTGCCCTGACCCTGCCGGACCGGGTGGGAATGGCCGTGATGGTGGGCATGGTGACGGCTGACCAGACCCAGCCGTTCCATGGTTTCCAGTGTCAGCAGGCCACGCGGTGAGAGCGTTTCGGCGTTCTGGAAGGCTGAAATCGCCGCTGCTGTTTTCGGCCCGGCAATGCCATCGATCGCGCCAGTATAGTGCCCGCGCGACTTCAGGGCGCTTTGCAGGGCAGAGACCTGATCGGCGCTGAGATCGCTGACCTTCACCATCGCGACAGATCGGAACTGGCCGGCAGGGATACGCGCCTGCGGGTCCGTTGAGCAGGCGTGCCCGGTGCGGTGCTGGGCAGAGCAGGTCATTGCGCGCGTGTGGGGGCGACAGCGGCAAGGCGAACACGAGGAATAAACCGCCGCGCGCTTGCAAAACAGCGATTCCGGGGCCGGATTGCAAATCGCGTGGCCAGAATGCCAGACCGTGCGTGTCGGATGACCGGCGGCACTTGTGTCAGGCCTCGTCTCGCTGGCGTGACCATCGGCCAGAGCCGGCGTCGCCAACATCGCAGCCAGCACGCCAATAACAATCCAGATCAGATATTTCATCGCTGTCTCGCCTTTCCGCGCGCCAGACCCTTGAACGCACCAAGGCCCATCTGGTTAACGCTTTTCTGCGATCCTGTTATGCCAGCTTTCAACCGCAAGCAAATGGCGAACTGCACAATTGCAGCGCGCAGACAGGCGCTCTAAAAAGAGTGCCTGGGCCCCCGCGGCACCAGCAAACCATGCAGGAGACATTATGCCATTCGACACGCCACGCCATGACTGGAGCCGCGAGGACATCGCCGCGCTTTATGCCCTGCCGCTTGATGGCCTGATTTCCCGGGCGCTCGCCGTCAAACAGGCAAACTGGGCCGACGGAAAGGTCCAGAAATCGCAATTGCTCTCGATCAAGACCGGCGGCTGCGCGGAAGACTGCGGCTACTGCGCACAATCGGCGCATTATGAAACCGGACTTGATGCGGAAAAGCTGATGGATCTGGAGCCGGTTGTGGCCGCTGCCAGGCGCGCGAGGGCCAATGGTGCAGATCGTTTCTGCATGGGCGCGGCGTGGCGAAGCCTGAAGGATCGTGACGTGCCAAAGATTGCAGCGATGATTTCGGCGGTCAGGGCCGAAGGGCTGGAGACCTGCATGACGCTGGGAATGCTGGAGCCCGGCCAGGCCGAGGCGCTGGCGGCGGCCGGGCTCGACTATTACAACCACAATCTCGATACATCGCCGGAATATTATGGCGAAGTGATCACCACACGCACCTATGACGACCGGCTCGAAACACTCGCGCGCGCCCGGAATGCCGGCATGAAGCTGTGCTGCGGCGGCATTCTGGGTATGGGCGAAAGCCGGGAAGACCGGATCGGCCTGATCCACGAATTGTCAAAGCTCGACCCACATCCCGAAAGCGTGCCGATGAACATGCTGGTGCCGATTGCCGGCACGCCGCTGGCGGGCAGCGCGCCGATTTCGGTGATCGAGCTGGCGCGGGCGCTGGCGGTCTGCCGCATCGTTTTCCCGGCAAGTTGGGTGCGTCTGGCTGCAGGACGTGACGGCATGAGCGCAGAGGCTCAGGCGTTGTGCATGCTGGCGGGTGCCAATTCCATCTTTGTCGGCGACCGTCTTCTGACCACCGACAACCCGGGCGTTGACGCGGACGCGGACTGGCTCGGCGATATGGGCCTTGAAACCGCTGGCGGCGAGGCAATGGCAACATCACCTGCCGCGCGCGCGACGCTGATCGACCGGCGGTAGACCGCCTCCGCAAGGGCGATCCGTCCGGGCCGGGCTTATACCTTCTGCGACCATCCCGGGCCTGACCCGGGGTTTTTCTGACTTTGCGCTGGTTACATGCAGGCCCGCGCCTACAGAAACGTCCGGGCGAATTCCTTCCCGGCCAGAACAATCAGCACGAGTGTCGAGATCGAGAAAACAAGAAAGCGAAGGGTGACATTCGGCGAAAGCGACTGCACCAGCGAATGCACCACGCGCAGCCCGACATAGGCCCATGCCAGCAGCATGGCGAAACTGTCACCGCCTCCGGTCAGGCCAGCATAGATCATCAGCGCATAGAAAATCGTCGGCTGTTCATGCAGGTGATTGTAATTGTCGGCAATGGCGCGGACGTTCGGTGGGATCTTTTCGTTGTAGGCTGAGCCCGGATGACGCGCGCTGTTGGGATCGATCTTCGCCTTCTGCATCGCCGGAATGCGCGTGGCATACATCCACAGCCACATCACCAGTGTCCACACCACAAGCGCAAGCACCGGCTGCAAAAACGCGCTCATATTCTCCATCACTTGTAGCGTTTCGACGGCAGCCTGCGCCGTATCTGTCAATTCCAGTTCGTCCATGAGGGCCTCCCGCCATTTCTTGTTGCGAGATCAAAAGCATGATCGCTCGCCTGCGTCGAGCAAATTGCTATCGCTGCGTTCCCCGCATTGTCATTTCGATTGCGGCGTCCAGGTCGTGACCTCGGCCTGTGCATCGAGCCGGATCGCCGGTCCGACGATGCCAGCATCGCCGGACACCAAGCTCCTAGCCCTGACGAAAAATTCAAGTGGCCAAGTGGTGCAATTTGGTCGGAAACTGCTCTAGGTTCCCGTCAGGATTTAACCAATTCCGGGGATTCGCAAAACGGGCGAAGCG
>CAYUEM010000240.1:0-3513 GCA_964442925.1 uncultured Hyphomonadaceae bacterium | reverse complement strand
CGCATTATGGCCGGATCTGCCCGATCGAGACGCCGGAAGGGCCGAATATCGGCCTGATCAACTCGCTCGCCACACATGCGCGGATCAACAAATATGGCTTCATCGAAAGCCCTTATCGCAAGGTCGAAAATGGCCGGTTGACCACAGATGTCGTGTATCTGTCGGCGATGGAAGAAACCAAATATGCCATCGCGCAGGCCAATGCGAGCGTGACCGAAGATGGCAGCCTGCAGAACGAATTCGTCAATGCGAGGGTGAACAGCGAAGCCACAGTGGTTCCGCGCGATGAAATCCAGTATATGGACGTTTCGCCGAAACAGGTGGTTTCGGTGGCGGCTGCTCTGATCCCGTTCCTGGAAAATGACGACGCCAACCGCGCCCTGATGGGCTCCAACATGCAGCGTCAGGCGGTCCCTCTTGTCCAGTCCGAAGCGCCGCTTGTCGGCACCGGTATGGAAGCTGTTGTGGCGCGCGATTCGCGAGCGACGGTGGTTGCGCGGCGTGCCGGGGTGGTCGAACAGGTCGATGCGACCCGGATTGTTGTGCGCGCGACCGAGGAACTCGACGGCTCGCGTTCCGGTGTGGATATCTACCGGCTCGTCAAATATCGCCGCTCCAACCAGAACAGCTGCATCAACCAGCGCCCGATCGTAAAGGTCGGCGATACGGTTGCGCGCGGCGACATTATCGCTGACGGCCCGTCCACCGATCTTGGTGAACTGGCGCTTGGCCGCAATGTGCTGGTCGCCTTCATGCCCTGGAATGGCTATAATTTCGAGGACTCGATCCTGATTTCCGAGCGGATCGTTAAGGATGACGTGTTCACCTCGATCCATCTTGAGGAATTTGACATTGCCGCGCGCGACACCAAGCTCGGGCCGGAAGAAATCACGCGCGACATTCCCAATGTCGGCGAGGAGGCGCTCCGCAATCTTGACGAGGCCGGTATTGTGGCGGTCGGCGCGGAAGTGCAGGCTGGCGACATTCTGGTCGGCAAGGTGACGCCGAAGGGCGAAAGCCCGATGACACCGGAAGAAAAGCTGCTGCGCGCGATTTTCGGCGAGAAGGCATCTGATGTTCGCGACACCTCGCTTCGGGTGCCACCGGGCGATGCGGGAACGGTTGTCGAAGTGCGCGTGTTCAACCGCCACGGCATCGACAAGGACCAGCGCGCACTGCAGATCGAACGCGAGCAGATCGAGAAGCTGCAGGAAGACAAGGAAGACGAGCAGGCGATCCTGGAGCGCAACACCTATTCCCGCCTGTATGATCTTCTGTCAGGCAAGGAAGCGGTGGCCGGACCGAAAGGACTGGCTGCGGGCAAGATTTCTCAGGCTGCGCTTGAGGGGCTGCCGCGCTCGCAGTGGTGGGAGATAGCGCTGAAGTCGGAAAAGGCGCAGGCCGATCTTGAATCGCTGAAAGAGGCGTTCGACGCGTCGATTCGCGAGCTTGATGCCCGCTTCAATGACAAGGTCGACAAGGTCCAGCGCGGCGACGATCTGCCGCCGGGTGTCATGAAAGTCGTCAAGGTCTTCCTTGCGGTGAAGCGCAAGCTTCAGCCGGGTGACAAGATGGCCGGTCGGCACGGCAACAAGGGCGTGATTTCGAAGATCAACCCGGCTGAAGACATGCCCTTCCTGGCAGACGGCACCCCGGTTGACATCGTGCTCAACCCGCTGGGTGTGCCCTCGCGAATGAATGTCGGGCAGATCCTTGAAACCCATAGTGGCTGGGCGTGTGCCGGACTTGGCAGGATGGTTCAGGACGCGCTCGAAGCCTGGCATCACAATCATGATGTTGAAGCTCTGCGCGCCACCCTCACCACGGTTTATGGCGAGAATCAGGAGCTGCCTTCCGAGCGTGATGAACTGGTCGAACTGGCCGGCAATGTTACGCGCGGGGTTCCGATGGCCACGCCGGTCTTCGATGGTGCGCGCGAGCCAGACATCGTTGAAATGCTGGAGCGTGCGGGGTTGCACAGCTCCGGTCAGGTGACGCTGTTTGACGGGCGCACCGGAGAGGCCTTCCGCCGCCCGGTGACCGTTGGATACAAATATCTGCTCAAACTGCACCATCTTGTGGACGAGAAAATCCATGCCCGCTCAACGGGACCCTATTCGCTCGTGACCCAGCAGCCGCTCGGCGGCAAGGCGCAGTTCGGCGGTCAGCGTTTCGGCGAAATGGAAGTCTGGGCGCTGGAAGCCTATGGCGCTGCCTATACGCTGCAGGAAATGCTGACCGTGAAGTCTGACGACACAGCCGGCCGTGCCAAGGTCTATGAGGCGATTGTGCGCGGCGACGACACGTTCGAAGCCGGTATCCCGGAAAGCTTTAACGTGCTGATCAAGGAGATGCGTTCGCTCGGCCTCAATGTCGAGTTGCTTGAGCAAGACAATGATGATGACGAACCGCCCATGGCCGCTCAGTAGGGGCCACGCGTGACATTCGATCACGGCCTGATGCCAGCAGGCTGAATTTTATTCTGGCCGGGTTTCATCCGCCCGGCCAACACCCTCCAGAGGAGCGGAACACCCATGCGCCAAGATGTTGCCAGCATTTTCAACCCGAACGCCCCGGCCCCGAGCTTTGAGGCAATCCGGATCTCGATTGCCAGCCCGGAAAAGATCCGCTCATGGTCTTCCGGCGAGATCAAGAAGCCGGAAACCATCAATTACCGCACGTTCAAGCCGGAACGTGACGGGCTTTTCTGCGCCCGTATCTTTGGCCCGATCAAGGATTACGAGTGCCTTTGTGGCAAGTACAAGCGGATCAAGTATCGCGGCATCGTCTGTGAGAAGTGCGGTGTTGAGGTGACGCTGGCGCGGGTGCGGCGCGAGCGGATGGGCCATATCGAACTGGCCGCCCCGGTGGCGCATATCTGGTTCCTCAAATCGCTGCCGTCGCGGATTGCGACCTTGCTCGACATGGCGCTGAAAGACGTTGAGCGCGTGCTTTATTTCGAAAGCTATGTGGTGATCGAGCCCGGCACCACGTCGCTGGAGCGGGGCCAGCTCCTGACTGAAGAAGAATATATGGATGCTCAGGAGGAGCATGGCGAAGACGGCTTCACCGCGATGATCGGCGCTGAAGCGGTGCGCGAAATTCTCGCGTCGCTCGACCTGCCGACACTGGCCGAAGAGCTGCGCGAGGGCCTTGCCGAGGCGACATCGGAGCTGAAGACCAAGAAATATTCCAAGCGCCTGAAAGTCGTGGAATCCTTCATGATGTCGGGTTCGCGCCCGGAATGGATGATCATGACCATTGTGCCGGTCATTCCGCCCGATCTGCGCCCGCTGGTGCCGCTCGATGGTGGCCGGTTTGCGACATCCGACCTGAATGATCTCTATCGCCGGGTGATCAACCGCAACAATCGCCTCAAGCGGCTGATGGAGCTGCGCGCACCGGATATCATCATCCGCAACGAAAAGCGGATGTTGCAGGAATCGGTCGATGCGCTGTTCGACAATGGCCGGCGTGGCCGGGTCATCACCGGCACCAACAAGCGGCCGCTGA
>CAYUEM010000239.1:0-3529 GCA_964442925.1 uncultured Hyphomonadaceae bacterium | reverse complement strand
CGGGGATCATCGACACCCCGATCTGGACCAAGTCGATCACAAGGATGACCGAAGCTCGCCTCGACAGCGATGACATGGCGCAGATGATGGAAAGCACGAATGCCAATGCGCTCGACCCCGAAGTGATCGCACAGGCCGGAACGCCGATGGGGCGGGCCGGTCAAGCGCGGGAGATCGCCGACGGGATTGTCTTCCTGGCCAGCGATGAAAGCAGTTATATGACCGGTCAGGAACTGGTTCTGGATGGCGGGCTCACGTCGCGTTGACGCAAAAGAAACCTCACCGTTTTACAGTTGAAGCCTGTTCAATTCATGCTGCGAACCGTATCTGGCATGCTCTGTGCTTGATTGGTTTTCGCAAGGGAAAACGGGGCTATGAAATTCAACTGGCCAGAGAACATGGCAGACCGATTTGGCACCGAAACCTTTTTCGCGCGCCATGACCTGCATGAGAGCGCCCTGTTCAGTGATACAGGGCTCGCCAGCCTGCTTGACCGCTATCCGCGGGAGAAGCTCGGGATCTATCATTTTCCCGCGCATGGCGAGGGCACTCGCGTCGCCGCGCATGGCCGCGCGCCCGGCATCTCCGGAGAGGACCTCCTGCAGGCTGTGCGCGCGGGTGAAATCTGGCTCAACCTGCGCGCCGTCAATCGCAAACTGAGTGATTATGCCGAACTGTCAGAGCGTCTGTTCGGCCAGCTTGACGCGGCCGCTGGCGTTCGCACGCGCAAGCGAGATGTCGGGGTTCTGATCTCATCGCCAAAGGTGCAGGTTCATTATCATCTGGACATTCCGTTGGTCTGTCTGGTTCAGATCCGCGGTGTGAAACGCCTGTTTCTCTATCCGACCGGCGCGCCTTATGCTGCCCCCTCTCAGGTCGAGGCGATTGCAATGCGGCTCCAGGAAGAGGAGCTTGAGTACCGCTCGGACTTTGAAAACCAGGTCCACGAGGTGCGTCTGGAGCCGGGCATGGCACTGACCTGGCCCCAGAATGCGCCGCACCGGGTCGAAAACGAAGATTGCCTGAATGTCTCGCTGTCCTGTGAATTCATGACGCTCGGCGCACTGATGCGAGCCAATGCGCTGTTCACGAACGGTCATCTGCGCCGCCGACTGGGCCTGAGGCCGCAGTTTCCGGCCCCGCGCCATCCTGCGACCGTCGGAAAAGCGATGCTCGCACGCGGCCTGAAACTGATCGCGGCACCGCCGCCCAAAGCGCCCACGCCGATCACGTTTGAGCTGGTATCGGGCCGCGGCGAAATCGTGGACATCGCAAATGGCTGACGGTCAGGCTTTTCCCGGTGGCCTGCACGCCACTGACTTCAGTTGTCAGCGGGTCGGGGAGGTCAAGACGCAGGACCGGAAGGCCTGGCAGGCGCTGGTTGATTGCGACGAAACGGTTGCAAGTCCGCTGCTCGGGCCTGAATTTGCTGATCTTGTGGCCAGTGTGCGCAGCGATGTCCGGATCGTCATGGCGCATCGGGGCGGCCGGCTCTGCAGCGTGCTCGCGGTGCACAAGCGACCGGGCGGGCGGGCACGGCCACTGGGCGCACCGTTCAACGATTATAGCGGACCGATTGTTGCCCCTGGCGCGAAGGTTGATCTCGCCGCAATGCTGCGGGCCTGCGGACTGAAAACCTACAGCGCCGCCAGCTGTGTCAGCGATGCCGACAGGCTTGAGAATGCTGCGGTCCATCCGGCGGAAACGGCATTTGTCATCCACCTTGCCGGGCGAAGCCCCGCTGAATATCTCGAACATTTCCGCAGCAGCCACGCCAAGCGGCACAAGAATTTCCGCCGCCTGTTGCGCCGGCTGGAAGAGGATGGCGCGCTGGAGCTTGTCGCAGGATTGCCCGATCCGCAGCATCTTGAGCAACTGTTCGCCTGGAAAAGCGAACAGTTCCGCCGCGACGGACGGGTTGACATCATTCACACCCCGCACAGCCGCGCGATCCTGCAGGCCGCAGGAAGCCTAACGCCGCAAAGCCCGGGCGCGCTGCAGGGTTATATGATCTCGCTGGTCCTTGACGGGCAATTGCTCGCCGGGCATTTCGGCGTGCGCCGCGGCGATGCTTTCCATCCGTGGATCTCCGCTTTCAACCCGGCACATGGTGAGGACGCGCCGGGTATCCTTCTGATCTACCGGGCGATTGAGCGCATGCAGGAACTTGGTCTGGAGACTTACGACCTGTCGGGCGGGCATGATCATTACAAGAAGTATTTCGCCGATCCGCTGCACGCGACCTTCCATGTCGAAGCGCGCACCGGAGCGCTCTCGCAACGTCTCGGTCAGACCAGCGACAAGCTCTGGCAACTGGCGGGTTCAGATCGCGATGACAGTGCAGCGGCCCGTCTGCGCCGCCGTCTTGACCATATCGCGACCTGCGAGCCAAGGCCGGGCGCACGCTTGAGCGAGCTGATCACGGCCCTGCGCAAGCGGCTATAAAGGTCGGGTCATCACCCATTTCACAAGGCTGCGCAGAGATGGCCGCCATCCACCGGGATGCAGGTGCCGGTGATATAGGCGGAGGCATCGGAGGCCAGCAACAGCAGCGGGCCGTCAAGGTCGCTCATCTCGCCGGTGCGCCGCTGCGGCACCCGCCGGATCATCTGCTGGCCATAATCGGAGGCGAGAAAGTCACGGTTGATATCGGTCTCGAAATAACCCGGCGCGAGCGCATTGACGCGAATGCCGTGGCGGGCCCAGTCGAGCGCGAGACAGCGGGTCAGATGCGCAACAGCCGCCTTGGACGAGGCATAGGCCGCATTGCTCGCCGGCGGGCGGAAACTGGTGATCGAGGCGATATTGATGATCGAGCCGCCGCGCCCCGCCGCGACCATACGCTTTGCGGCAGCCTGCGCCACAAAAAAGACGCCATGGACATTGACATCATAGGTCCAGCGCCATTCGCTCGCCGGGGTGTCGAGCGCGCGCGAGGCACCTGAAACCCCGGCATTGTTGACGAGAATATCCACCGCGCCGAGCTGCTCGAAGGCTGCGGTGACGGCGTCCTCGTCGGCAACGTCCAGCGCCAGTGCAGAGGCACGCCCGCCCCCGCCCTCAATGTCGCGCACCAGCGCCGCCAGCCTGTCCTCGCGCCGCGCTGCGACAATGACTTTTGCGCCGGCAACCGCCAGTGTTTTCGAGAAATGCGCGCCGAAGCCCGAAGAGGCCCCGGTCACAAGTGCGGTCTTGCCGCCAAGGTCAGCCCTGATCATGTCTGGCTCCTTTCAACATGTCATGTTCGCTCGCGTCTTGCCGGGCGCTGTGGCGGGCATCAAGCCGGCAATCGAAAATTTCGCTTGATGATCCCCTTGGGTGAGGGTCCAGTCTGAATCGAAAATCAGATTCATGGAGGAACCGGATTTGCCAGACGCCCAACAGACAGGTCCGCTCGCAGGGGTCAGGATCGTGGATATGTCGAGCGTGGTGCTCGGCCCGTTCGCCACGCTGATCCTGGCCGATCTCGGCGCGGAAGTGATCAAGATCGAACCGCCCGGACGCGGCGACACGATGCGCTATGCCGGCA
>CAYUEM010000238.1:0-3630 GCA_964442925.1 uncultured Hyphomonadaceae bacterium | reverse complement strand
TATCGCAAGCAAACCGGCATGGACCCGGCCCGGCTGACCCAGATCGCTGCGCTGAATGCCCATCCGGGGCTGACCCGCATGTTGCTCAACCTGTTTGCAGTGCGCTTCGATCCCGCCCGGCAGCTGTCTCTGGAGGCGCGCCGCTCGCGCTGCGAGCAGATCCGGCAGGATATCGAGGCCGGACTGGAAAACGTGCCGGCGCTGGATGATGACCGCGTGATCCGGCGCATTGCCGACCTGATCATGGCGCTGCAGCGAACCAATTTCTATCAGCGTGACCCCGCGGGTCAGCGCCGGGCCTCGATCTCGTTCAAGATCGCCAGCGGCGAGGTTGAAAACCTGCCCGAACCGAGGCCATTCCGGGAGATTTTCATCGCCAGCCCGCAGGTCGAGGGCGTCCATTGCCGGTTCGGCCCGGTGGCGCGCGGGGGGCTGCGCTGGTCGGACCGCCGCGATGATTTCCGCACCGAAGTGCTTGGGCTGGTCAAGGCCCAGCAGGTCAAGAATGCCGTGATCGTGCCGGTCGGCTCGAAGGGCGGGTTCTTTCCCAAACAGCTGCCGGTGCAGGGCTCACGCGAAGCGATTCGCGAGGCTGGCGTGTCGGCTTACCGCGAATTTGTCACCTGCCTGCTCGACCTGACCGACAACCTGGTTGATGGCCGCGTCCATCAACCGGCAAACACCATCGTCTGGGATGGCGACGACCCTTATCTCGTGGTCGCCGCGGACAAGGGCACGGCGACCTTCTCCGACATTGCCAACGAGATTTCGCAGGCGCACGGCTTCTGGCTCGGCGATGCATTCGCGTCCGGCGGCTCGGCCGGCTATGACCACAAGAAGATGGGAATAACCGCGCGCGGCGGCTGGGAAGCGGTCAAGCGGCACTTTCGCGAGATCGGCAAGGATATCCAGAACGAGCCGTTCACCGTCATCGGTGTCGGCGACATGTCAGGCGACGTTTTCGGCAATGGCATGCTGCTGTCAAGGCAGATCCGTCTGCTGGCGGCTTTCAACCATATGCACATTTTCATCGACCCCGACCCGGCTGATCCGGAACGCCTCTGGCAGGAGCGCAAACGCATTTTCGACCTGCCGCGTTCCGGCTGGAATGATTATGACACATCGCTGATTTCCGAGGGCGGCGGCGTTTTTGACCGCGCGGCAAAGTCGATCATCCTGACGCCGCAGATCCGGGCGCTGGCAAGGCTGGACCGCGACAGGGCGACGCCGAGCGAACTGATCCATGCCTTGCTCAAGGCGGACACCGAGCTGCTCTGGTTTGGTGGCATTGGCACGTATGTCAAGGCCCGCCACGAGACGCATGCCGAGGCTGGCGACCGGGCCAATGATGGTGTCCGCGTCGATGCGCGCGAACTGGCCGCCGACGTGATTGGCGAGGGTGCAAATCTTGGCATGACCCAGGCGGCGCGGATTGAATTTGCGTTGGCGGGCGGGCGGATCAACAGCGACGCGATCGACAATTCGGCCGGCGTCGACAGCTCCGACCATGAGGTCAATATCAAGATCCTGGCCTCTGAAGCGATGCGGCGCGGGGCGCTGCCGTCGGGCGAACGCAACATCCTGCTGGCCTCGATGACCGATGATGTGGCCGGCCATGTCCTGCGCCACAATTATGACCAGACCGGCGCGCTGTCGCTGGCGCAGTCATTGGCCCTGCGCGACCATGATGCGCTGGAAAGACTGATGGTCTGGCTGGAGGCGCGCGGCGTTCTCGACCGCGCGATTGAGGGCCTGCCCGACAGTGGCGAGATGCGCCGGCGCGCAGAGGTTGGCGAACCGTTGACGCGTCCGGAACTGGCGGTGCTTCTGGCCTGGTCGAAGATCACGCTGTTCGACGATATCGTTGCCTCCGACCTGCCTGACGATCCGGCCTTTCTGGTGACGCTTTCCGATTACTTCCCCCCGGCCATCCGCCAGTATGGCGAGGCGATGCAGGCCCACCGGCTGAAGCGCGAGATCATTGCCACCGCGCTTGCCAACCGGTTGCTGGACACTGGCGGGCCGGCCTTCCTTTTGCGCCTGCGCGAGGTCAGCGGGCATGACAATAGCGAGCTTGCGCGCGCGTTCGAAATCTCGCGGCATCTGCTGTCGATCAATGAGTTCGAAGCGGGCCTGCGCGAGCTTGACAACAAGGTGCCGGCGGCGACTCTCACCGAGATGCGGGTCAGTGCGATGCACGCCCTGTCGCGGGCGAGCGAGTATTTTGCCGCCCATCACCTTCGCGAGCCGGTCGGCGAGGTGCTGGACATTTATGGCGATGCGCTCAACCGGTTCAAGGCGAGCCTGCACCAGACCGCATCGCAACTCGTCGCCGCGCGGATCGAGCGCCGGGCCCGCGAACTCATCGCTGAAAACGTGCCGGAACCGCTGGCGCGCTGGTGCGCCGCGATCCGCATTTTTGCGCAAGGCATCGCTCTGGTGCCACTGGAGCAGTTCACGCGTCATCCGATTGCAGACGTGGCGGCGGCGTATTTCCAGATCGGTGAACAGCTCCGGCTCGACCGGCTGCGGATATCCGGTGACGAATCGCTGCGCGGGATCGAATACTGGGACCGGGTGGCAACGCGCCGCCTGATCGAGGATCTTTTCGGCCAGCAGGTTGCCGCGACCCGGCTGGCACTGGGCGAGGGCAGCGTCAGCGAATGGCTGGAGCGACGCGAGGATGCGCATCGTGAACTGGGCGCCCGGCTCGGCGAGCTGACCGGCGGGCACCAGTGGTCATTCTCCCGCTTCACGCTGGCCGCCGACGCGGTGCGCCGCTTCATGCAGGTCGAGGTGTAAGGCAGCGACAGCCCTCTTCCCCCGCGTGCGGAGGCACCTGTCCCGACCGGCTCCGCAGCCCTCTTCCCCCGCGCGCGGGGCAAGTGCCCCGTAAGGGGCGATGGGGGCATAGCGGTCTCTCAATTCGTGAGACCGCAATTTGCGGCTGGCTCAGGCGCGACCCCTCCGACCGGCTTGCGCCGGCCACCCTTCACCCTGCGCAAAGTCGAAGGGCCCCGAGTGCGGGGGAGGATAATCCGGTCCGGCCCCCAGCGACGCTTGCGATTGCGGTGGGAGGCGTTCAGAGTGACAGGTAAACAGATCGAATAAAGGGGAGGTGAGGCCATGGGCCTGATGCGGAATATGTTTCTCGGTGTTCTCGCGCTTGTGCTGCTTGTCGCAGTCAGCGTGATTGTGCGCACGCTGAATTATGGCGGTGAGATCGAAACCGTCGCGGTCGAGCTGCCTGCGGCGCCTGAGATCAGCGCTGACACAGCTGCGCAGCATCTTTCGCAGGCCGTGCGCATCCGTACCATCACTGTTGCGCCAGGCGACCCGCGCCCCGGCAATGAAGGCCCCTGGCTGGAGTTGCATGACTGGCTGGTGACCACCTATCCGGCTGCGCATGCGGCGATGACGCGAGAGACGGTCGCTGATTACAGCCTGCTTTATACATGGCCGGGCAGCGATGCGACGCTAAAGCCGCTGCTCCTGATGGCGCATCAGGATGTCGTGCCGGTCAATATCGGCACCGAAGGCGACTGGACCGGCAGCCCCTTCGGAGGCGAGATTATCGACGGATATGTTTATGGTCGCGGCGTGATCGATGACAAGGGTTCGCTCGTGGCC
>CAYUEM010000237.1:0-3654 GCA_964442925.1 uncultured Hyphomonadaceae bacterium | reverse complement strand
TGATGCTGTCACCATAACCAACGGCCAGCGCGGCGCCATCGGGCGAGAAGGCGAGTCCATAGGGCCGCGCTCCGCCCGGCGCGGGGGCGAGTTGCAGGCGCGCGCCATCCGGGCCATAAAGGCGCAGCTTGCCGTCATAGCAACTGGCGGCGAGGCGGCCATCGGGGGCAAAGGCGAGGCCATAGACGTCGCCCTCATAGCTAGTGTCCTCAAAGGCCGGTGGCGAGGGCGTAGCAGGGTCTTCCGGCACCTGCCAGACGCGGATGCCGTTCTTGCCACCCAGCCCGGCGGCAAGGCGGGTGCCGTGCATGTCGGCTTGAAGGTACAGCACCACATTGGGCAGGGGGCCGAGGCGGGTGAGCAGTGCGCCGGTGGTCGTGTCGAAGACAAGGATGTACTCGTCCTCTTTCGACATCCACCCCCCCGCCGCGACCCAGTGCCCGGTCGGGTCGATGGCCACGGCATACACCTTCCCCTCATCGCCCTCGCCAATCGGCGGGCGCAGGGTGCGCTTGAGCGTCATGTCCGGCAGGGACCAGAGCTTCACCGTCTTGTCATCGCTCGCGCTCGCCATCAGCGTGCCATCGGCGGTCAGCGAGATGCGCTTGATCGTGGCGGTGTGCATGCCGGGGTCGAGGCGGAGCATGGCGGCGTCGGGCGGGGTATCGGGGCGTCCGGGCGGGGCCGGTGGCGGGGCAACAGGCGCTGGCGCTGCGGGCTGCGGCGCAGCGGTGCGCGGTGTCAGCGCCCTCAGCCGACGCTCCGCCATGCGGCGATACATGGCCAGCGCGCCATATTCCTCAAGGAAGGCTTCCAGCATTTCGCGGTCGCCTTCGGGCAGCGCTTTCCAGTCACGCTGGGCATTATTGGTGAGCGCTTCAAGATCGCTCTGGGCCGACTGGACACCGCTCGGGCGCACGCCCATGCCGATCAGGGCCTGGAACAGGTCGTCATAGGCGTCAAACAGCGGCGTGTGCATCATGTTAAAGGGCGGCATCAGCGCGCCGGGCGACAGGTCAGCTGTGCGCACGCAGATGAGTTTCTTCGCGTCCAGCGCCATTTGCGCCTCGGCGGGCACCCACTGGCTGGTCAGGGCGGGCGGCGACCAGATGGTGACCACGGCCTGCGCCCGCTCGATATTCTGCTTGATGACCGTGCCGAAGAAATTGCCGGGCAGCAGATTGACATCATACCACGGCTTGAGGCCCCGGCGCGTCAGCTCGTCGGCCAGCGCCACGGTCGGCTCCGGCACTTGCTGGCTGTAGGAAATGAACACGTCGGCCATGGCGTCCCCTCATGTGAAAGCAACGTAGGACAGGTGGGACGGCGACTGCAAGTCACGTGCTTGTTCACCCCCCGACTCCGGCTTCTGAAGCATCCGGCGTTCAGGGCCGCACGCGCCCGGTTCAGGATCTGCAGGGCGGGCCGGTCATCCCAGTCGTGCAGGGCACGCGCGAGCAGCACGTGATCGCCTCTCACCGGCCAGGGATCGAAGAAATCGAAACCAGCTCTTGCCAGGCCTTCAGGGCAAGCGCTTGCCACCACTTCGGGCAGGTCACACATCGTCACATCCACATCGCGTTATGCATCCCGAATGAGCCCCGCCAGCGCTCCGTTGCCGCCGCCAACATCCAGCACCGCTTTGCCCGGACTGAAACCCAACCCCGCGACATGGCGTGCGTAATCGTGCAGGGCATAGCTTCTCAGCATGACATTGTGCGGGACGACACGTTCCGGGTCGCCGGCAATGTCGCGGAGAATATCGCTGTCAAGGTCGCCTGCCAGACCATGCCGGTGGACAGGTGATTGAGATGGCCGAAATGCGCAATGTCGCGCCGCGCGTGCGCAAACGGGTTTTTCAGCAGCCGGCTAAAAATCCAGATCAGCATAATGGCTGGCCGGGCGGGTGCCCTCGATCCGTTCGGCCAGCAATGGCCGGAAGCCGGGCCGCGACTTGAGCCGCGCATACCAGGATTTCAGGTCCGGAACGGTCGCCCAGTCCACATCTCCGAAATAATCCAGACAGGAGAGATGCGCGGCCACGGACAGGTCTGCCAGCGAAAGGTGCCGGCCCGCAAGATATGAGCGCTGCTCCGCCAGCGCATTGAGAAAGGTCAGCCGTCCGCGCAGCGCGTGCGCGCCTTTGCGCAGGGCCGCGCTGTCGGGCTCGCGCTCGCGCCGGACCCATTGCGTCACGCGCTCTGAAAGCAGGGTTTCATTGACGATGCGGAATGCGTCCTCACACCAGCGCCACAGCCGGCGTGCCTCGCCCCTGTCCTGGCGACCGCTTGGCAGCAGACGGGGGGCACCCTGAAGGTCTTCCAGATGCTCAAGTATTGCATGTGAGCCGAGCAATGCCACCCGGCCTTCATCACCTGTTGTGATCAGCGCAGGTGCCGCCGCGCCTGGCGCCAGTCGCTCAACCTCCGGATGGCTTGCCCATGGCCGGGTTTCTACGGTCTCGAAAGGCAA
Source organism: uncultured Hyphomonadaceae bacterium (assembly GCA_964442925.1). Classification (GTDB taxonomy): domain Bacteria; phylum Pseudomonadota; class Alphaproteobacteria; order Caulobacterales; family Hyphomonadaceae; genus UBA5336. The sequence goes on along the minus strand of CAYUEM010000237.1, from coordinate 1,182 downwards.
TTGCTTTTCGCCCAGCACCAGTCGCACGCTGCGCGCTGCCGGGTCTAGAGGCCAGTGATAGAGCCTGATCATGGACAAGCCATAGCGCGGATTGCCCCGTGTTGAAACGCGTTTCGCAGCGTTCGATCCTCAGGCCGTGAAGGCGAGCTTCAGCCCGGGCTCCGGCCAGCGACAGCGGACCAGCTTTCCGGTGCCCGAAAGCGTGATCCATGCGGTCTGCATATCCTCGCCGCCAAAGCAAATATTCGTCACCAGCGGATCGGGAAACGCGATGTGGCTTGTCTGCCCATCCGGCTGGAAGGTCGTGATGCCGCCATTGAGGATGGTCGCCACCGTGACATTGCCTGCCGCCGTCACAGCAAGACTGTCGAGATATTGCAGGCCCGGCAGGGTGGTAACCACGCGCCCGTCGGGGCCAAACGGGTTGCGGCTGGCCAGTTCACCCGGCGCTGCAAGGTCGAATGCCCACAACCGGCCCGTCAGCGTATCGGCCATGTAGACGGTCTTTTCGTCCGGGCTGAGCCCGACACCATTGGGCGAGGTGTAGTGAAATTCGATCTCATGGACATGGCTGCCATCGGCGCGACCGAAATACAGCCCGCCAAGATCACGGTGGCGCGGATAGGTCTTGCCATGATCGGTGAAATACATGTTTCCGGCCCGGTCGAAGACAATGTCATTGGGCCCTTTCAGCGGGTGCTCGCCGACCGTCTCATACACCCGCTCGACCTTTCCGGTCGCGATGTCGATGCGCTCGACCCGGCCACCGGAATAATCATCCGGGCAGTTTCCCGGCAAGGTCAGCTCTCCGACCTGATGATACTGAAACCCACCATTGTTGCAGCAATACAGCGCCCCGTCCGGCCCGATGGCGAGACCGTTCGGGCCACCGCCCGGCTCTGCGACCGTCTCTCGCCGGCCATCACCCCAGACCCGAGTGATCGCGCCTTTCTGGATCTCCACCAGAATGATGGAGCCGTCCGCCATCACCACGGGGCCTTCAGGGAAACCCAGTCCCTCGGCAACGATCTCGAATTCCATGGCATTTTCTCCCGGTTGCAATTTGTGCTCTGGTTTTAGCAGGCTGCTGAAAAACGCATAGGGACTGTTTTTCGAAACGACACGAGAGCTCGACTTTGTACGTTCACGCCGCGAAGCAGAGCGCCTGCGCCATGCGTAGCA
>CAYUEM010000236.1:0-3678 GCA_964442925.1 uncultured Hyphomonadaceae bacterium | reverse complement strand
CTCATTGCCGGTTCGGTTGACTTCCAAAAAGGGTTAACGCGCGCGCAGGCGGGAAGGTCAATCCCCTTCCTCATCATAACCGACAAGGCGCAGCGGCCGGGCGCGCCGCCCCTGCAATTCGGCCCAGCGCACGAGTGCATCGGCGCGGCCATATGTGATCCAGACCTCATGCGGGTCGGTTTCCTCTATAGTGGTGGTCAGCTCGTCCCAGTCGGCATGATCGGAGATCACCAGCGCCATTTCGACACCACGTTGTCGCGCCCGCCCGCGCACCCCCATCCAGCCGGACGCAAACCCTGTGACGGGATCGGGAAATCGCCGGCTCCAGCGGTCGGCAAGCGCGGAGGGTGGCGCCAGCACGATTTCGCCGCGAAAGCGCTCTGCCTCGCCGCGCTGACCTTTTTCCAGCGTGGCCGGTGACAGCGCGCCAAGCTGGACACCTTCGGCCTCATAAAGCGCGCAGAGTTTCTCCAGCGCGCCATGGATGAAGATCGGACGCTGCCAGCCGGCCTCACGCAGATGTGCAATCAGGCGCTGCGCCTTGCCAAGCGAATAGACCCCGACAAGATGCGTGCGATCCGGGCACCGGCGAACATTCTGCAGAAGCCGGGCAACCTCTCCCGAGGTCTCGGGGTGACGAAAGACCGGCAGGGCGAACGTTGCTTCCGTGATGAAGACATGGGTGCCCGCCACCGGCTCGAACGCCGCGCAGGTCGGATCGCTGCGGCGCTTGAAGTCGCCGGTAAACACCATTTGCAGTCCGCGATACTCGATCACCACCTGCGCAGAACCGAGGATATGCCCGGCCGGAACCAGCCAGAGCGCGACACCATTGATCGTGATGCGCTCGCCATAGTCCAGTGGCTGGCATGTGGTGGCGAATGTCTCGCCGTAGCGCGCCGCCATGATTGCCAGTGTCTGCGGCGTTGCCAGCACGCAGCCATGACCGGCGCGGGCATGGTCGGCATGGCCATGCGTGATGACCGCACGTTCGACAGCGCCGCGCACCGGATCGAGATAGAAATCGCCCGGCGGGCAATAAAGCCCCTTCGGCGTTGGCCGCAAGAGAAGGTCAGGCCGGATCATTCGCTTTCACAACACACTCGGATGATTATCTTTTCTTCATGCCCGCCGCGCGGGCCCTTGCCAGTCAAATATACTCCGTTCATTGATGAAGCCATCCGGGGTGGCGAGACAATCAGGGATCGAATGCAAGTGATGATCACAATGATACGCAAAAGCCTGTCCGGCCTGCTGCTCGCCGGCGTGCTTGGTGCGAGCGCACATGCGCAGGAGGGCGGCGAGACCGAAGTGATGCAACGCGCGCTGGCGGCCGGTTACAAGGCCGCTTTTACCTGCTCGGCGACCTTCAATGCCCGCCAGAGCCGCGCCGTGATCGAGGCCAATGAACTGTCGGGCATCTATCCCGATTATCGAGAGCGTTTCGCGCGGCTGCCTGACGCGGAGATCAGTGACGAAAAAAATCTTGTCTCGGTGAAATATGCCGATGACATGCCGCCGCGCATCGCAATTTGGCGCAAGGGTTTCGGATGCACGCAATTGCCGCCCGGCGCGAGCGAAACCGCGATTGAATGGGTCCATCATTTCGATGACTGGCCAGATGCGGGCCAACAGGACCGCGCCACGGCCATTGGCGATACCGTCACGCTGAACTTGCCGGTCTATGTGCAGGACCGGCTGAGCGTGCCTGTCGGCTTTGCCTTCGATGGCGAAACCTATGGCAAGGACACCCGCACCAGCGCCGTTGTCATTGCCCTGCGCGGTGCGATTGTCGGCGAGCGCTATGGCCGCGGCATCACGGCGGAAACGCCGCAGCGCACCTGGTCGGCGGCCAAGTCGATCACCGCGACCGTGCTTGGCGCAGCTGCGCGCGGCGGCCTGATCGGACCTGACAGCAAGGCACTTCTGGCAAGCTGGCGGTCGGGCGGCGATCCGCGCCGCGAGATCACGCTTGCCAACCTGCTGCATATGGCCAGTGGTCTGGATTCCGGCGAGGCGGGTTCGCGCACCGACCAGATTTATTTCGGCGGTGCCAGGGTGATCGACAAGGCGATGACCGGCACGCTGGAAGCGGTGCCGGGTACGCGTTTCAAATACGCCAATAATGACACACTTGCGGCGATGCGGGCCCTGCGTGAAGCCATCGGTGATGACGCGGTCTATCACAATTTCCCGTATCTTCAGGTCCTGTGGAAGATCGGCGCGCGCCGGACCATTCTTGAGGCCGACTGGAACGGCGATTTCATCTCGTCCAGCCAGGTCTGGACCACCGCGCGCGACCTTGCCCGCATCGGGCAGCTCTACCTTCAAGAAGGTGTCTGGGCCGGTGAACAGATACTCGCGCCCGGCTGGAGCGATTTCGTGGCCAGCCCGGCACCAGTTCAACCTGAAAGTGACTTTGGCTATGGCGCGCAGTTCTGGTTGCTCAACACATCTCCCGGCGTGCCGAAGGACAGTTTTGCGGCCATGGGTCATCGCGGGCAGTATCTGGTCATCATTCCGAGCATGGATCTGGTGATTGTGCGGCGCGGCTATGACATCAGCGGCGGCACAAGCTTCGATATTGCAGCCTTCACCCGCGATATCGTGGCTGCGGTGCGCAAGGGTCAGGAGGATCGCCAGCGCGCTGAAGAGGCCGAACAGGCGGCTGGCGAAGCAGAGGCGGGACGCGAAAGCGTGCGTTCGCGCATGCGCAGCGGACAACGCTGAGCGGGAATGCGCGACGATCCTCGTCCACCCGTGCCAGGTTTTGTGCTTTCGCCGCCTTTCCCGGACTGGTTTGCTGCGCGCGGCTGGCAGCCGCGTCGCCACCAGCTTGAACTGACGCAGGCGGCCCTGTGCGGGCAGAGCGCGCTGCTGATCGCGCCGACCGGTGGCGGCAAGACACTGGCCGGCTTTCTCGCCAGCCTGATCGAGTTGCACAGCGCACCCCCGTCGCGGCGCCCCGCCTTGCACACGCTTTATGTCTCGCCGCTGAAGGCGCTTGCGGTGGATGTGCAGCGAAACCTGATGCAACCGGTCGAGGAGATGGGCCTGGCGGTTCGCATTGATGCGCGCACCGGCGACACGCCCGCGGCCAGGCGCCAGCACCAGCGCAAGACACCGCCCGACATCCTGCTGACCACACCGGAACAGCTGGCCCTGCTGATTGCATCTGAACATGCACGCGAATTCTTTGCCGACCTGAAATCGGTGATCATCGACGAAATCCATGCGATTGCGCCGGGCAAACGCGGAGACCTGCTCGCGCTTGGGCTTGCCACCCTCGCGACATGGGCGCCGGCCTGCCGGTTTGTCGGACTGTCGGCGACGGTGCGCGCGCCGGAGGAACTGGCTGAATGGCTGGATTTTCAGGCCGGCAGCCACAAGCCGCGCATCATCCGGGCCGAGGGCGGGGCGCGCGCGGACCTCTCGATACTGGTTTCACAACAGCGCATTCCCTGGTCAGGCCATTCCGGGCGCTTCGCCATCGGCGAGGTCTATGACGCGATAAAAGGCGCTTCGACCGCGCTGGTCTTCGTCAACACGCGCAGCCAGGCGGAAATGCTGTTTCAGGAATTGTGGCGGGCCAATGAGGACAATCTGCCGATCGCGCTGCACCATGGCTCGCTGGCAAAAGAGCAGCGCCTGAAAGTCGAGGCGGCGATGTCGGCGGGG
>CAYUEM010000235.1:0-3710 GCA_964442925.1 uncultured Hyphomonadaceae bacterium | reverse complement strand
TGTCTGTGAGCGCATGACCATCGGTTCGTTCTCCTGCACCCTCAAGCGTAAACTTCAGCCAGTCGACTGTCTCACTCTTATTGGTACGCAGGGTCCAGTCTCGTGGAAAGCGGCGGTCTCGGTGGCAAAATCATCCTTGAGCCCGGTGTTTAGACTTGCCGAACTTTAGAACCGGATCGCTACTCTCTGCTGCGCGGTTCGGGGGATGTGGCGACGGTTTTTCCTTCCAGTCCGGCTTTTACGAGCCTGGCAATAAATCGTGCAAAGGGAACGATGTCCTGATCGACGCTAGCAGATTCAAGGGCAGCCATGTAATCGGCGCGCTGTTCCAAAGGTATAACCGTCCAGGGATACCCCCCCGAAGCCAGCATGACATTCATCAGGAACCGGCCCATCCGGCCGTTCGCGTCCATGTAGGGATGGATGTAGACAAATACGAAATGACCGAGCACGACGCGCACGGACGGGTCTGTTTCCTGGGTGAGCCGTTCAAGGAAAGCCGGCATGGCATCGCGCACTGCGTCCCTGTTCAGCGGGACATGCTTGGAACGGCGGATGTAGACAGGCGCATTTCGATATCCTGCAAGGTCGCGTGCCTTGACGAGACCGGCTGTTACGCCTGGCGCGAACATTTCTCTATACCAATCACCATGGTCTTCATCGACAATCACCCCGCCATTGCCGCCCTCGATAACTTTGGTGAGGCTCTCTTTGACTTTCTGAAAAGCTTGCCAATAGCCCCGCGCGGCGAGCGTATCGCGCAGGCTTTTGTCAGCTTCGTTTGCTTCAGGATTCCAGGCTCCGCTGCGCACGCGTTCAATCAGCTCAAGACCGACCTGATAGCCTTCTATAGAAAGCGAATGATAGGCATCGGTCACATAAGTGTCCTCGACGACCTTCAGATAAGCCTCGCGAGCGCTCGGTAATCCAGGTGCGGGTGGGAAGTGTTCGGGAATGAAGCCACGCATCGTATCCCACATCAGCTGAATGCGCGGCACATAGGGCGAAGTGGCACGCAGCGTTCCGGGAAGGGTGATCCGTCGGCTGAACGGATCGTCTTCTCGCACGCTATAGCCAGCTGCCCGCATCGTTTTGACGATGTCGTCAGCGACGCGTTCCCGCCCGATATTGCGGAATGCGCCAGCCAGACGCCCGGCGACCGTACTATGTCCACCTTCGAGCAGGTTGGTCAGTATGTCTGACGCGTCCGGGATAATGGCGAGGGCTGCGCGTGCGTCCGTCGGGTTGTGTTCGAAATATCCGGGCGCGCAGCTGATCAGGGCTGAGGGCAGGGAGAACAGGCGCAGCCCATCGAGCTGCAGGGCGTCACCGGCCGAGGGAAGTGCCGCGCGTACGTCGATAAGGGATGTATTGTGCGGCAGTCTGGTCGGTTTGTTACCGCCTTTGGCCGCGCGCACGACAAGCTGGTTCGGTACGGTCCAGTTTCCGGAATGGAGGTAAAGAGATTGTTCAGGGGACAACGCCCACTCATTGCCAAAGCGCGATTCCAGATAGCTCGCGCAGAATGCCCAGAATGACGTATACCAGCCAGTACCTTCACCCGTGCTTTCATCAGGACGCGAGGGTATGTACCAACCTTTCATGACCTCCTGCAAGAAGCCCGCCTGAACGAGTCGTTCCCTATGTGTGCGTGTCAGATCCATGCTCCGGATGGCCGTCATGCCCCGCGCTTGCAAGGCTTGCAGGGCCTCAAGCGCGTCAGCCAGTTTTTTTTGCGGTGTCATCACGCGGCCCCCTTGTACGTTGCACCGGTGCGCGGTCTTTAGGGAATTGCGCTGCGTACCTTTTAGTTAATTGCACTGTATAGTTTTTAGGTTTTTGCGTCAAGTCATTTTTAGGTAATTATGCGAAGCCAAAGAATGTCGAATGGCGCTAAATGAAACGCGTTTCGCCCCAGATTGTGACTTGCCTTCATGGATCTGGCCTTCATGGATCTGGTCTGAGCCCCAATTTTGAATGATTGGCGGCTGGTGGCTTGAATCATCTGAAGCGCTGGATACAGGCTTTTGAGCCTGATACGGGCGTCGGCGGTCGTGAAGTGCCAGACGAATGTGGCGTTGTTTTTGTTGCGATTGGAGCGCCAGGCGGCGACTTCTTTATTCAGTGCTCGCTCGTCTGCGATGCCTCGGTTGAGGCACTGGGTCGAGAGCACGGCGAGTTCGGAACTCGGCGAGATTAAGCCAACTGCCATGCCTGGGCGTGTAATGCCACTCGAACCGCTCATTGATCCGTCGCGCGTCTTGCGGCTCGAACGCCTGGTAAAGCGGGGCCGGCGCATGCGTGTTCAGATTGTCCTGAACGCGCACGTTCTTTTCGGTCTTTGGGAAGTGGTTATCGGCGAGATCGCGCAGGATGTTTGCGTCGTCGATGGCGGTGCGGCGCGCGGCGACCTCGACATGACGCCAGCCTTCGAGCGGCGCGAACAGCATGAAGAGATTGGCTGTGCCCTTACGCTTGTATTCGTAGTCGCGCCGCGCCGATTGCCCCGGTCGCATCGGCTGGGGCGCGCGCGTTTCGGCGGTCAATTGCCTTGACGTTTCATCGAGGCAGACCCGCGGACGGGCGAGGTCATGCGGGCGCGTATCGACTTCGAGCACGTCTTCCATCGCCGCGACAAAGGCCGCATCGGCTTTTGGCGGGATCACCCAGTCATCGATCTTATGGGAGTTGGGATCTTTTTTTGAGCGCGCGCCCGACCGTGTTGTCATGCGCGGCTGGAACGATCTTGCGCTTAACGACATGCTGGGCCAGCAACCGAATGGTCCAGCGCGCATACCCTTCCGGCGGCGCCGAGCATGCGAGCGCCGTCAACCTGGCTTGCGTCTCGCCGTCGAAAATCGGCGCAACCGGGGGCGTTAAGCGCTTCTTGCGCGTGAGCACCGCGTCGAGGCCCTCAAGCACCAGCGTTTCTCGCGTGCGCGAAACCATCGACAGACTGGTGTCGAGAGCCTCGACAATCTGGCCGTCCGACCCGTTCGGTCCGTCCTTGGCCCCATTCGCCTTGTCTTGATCCGCCTTCAACAGAATGCGCGCCTTGAAGATCGTCTTCGCGGACACCTTGCCCTTCGAGATCAGCGCCCGCAGCCGCTCGCACTCGCCTTTGTCCAGTTCGACAATGAATGTCTTCGCCGGCATGTCCGTTCTTGTCCTTGTCAGTTAAAACCGACAAAACAAGACTCACCGTTCGCCGCCCCAGAACATGAGTCAAATTAGCCGGGACAAGCCACTGGTTTGACAAACACCGGAAGTGGAAGCACACCGTCAACGATCACGTAAGAGACGATTGGGCTTTCAAATCTTTAATTTATTCGATGTCATCGGATTGCGTCGCTAACCTGGTCCGATTGTGTCGAAAATGGCGGAGCAGGTGTCGCAAATGCGTGTTCTACAACCCGTTGTGATGGCCGGTGGATCGGGCACGCGCCTGTGGCCGGTATCACTTGCCAACCGGCCAAAGCAGTTTCAGGTGCTGATTGGCGACCGCTCGATGTTTCAGGACACCGTCCTGCGGGTGACCGGCCAATATGAAGGCTGTGAATTTGCCGCCCCCGTCGTAATCGGCGCGCAGCGATTTGCCGACCTGATCGATGAACAGCTCGCCGATATCGGCATTTCGCCGTCACGGATCATTCTTGAGCCGTGCGCGAGAAACACTGCGGCCGTTGCCGCGATTGCAGCGCAGACCGTCG
>CAYUEM010000234.1:0-3751 GCA_964442925.1 uncultured Hyphomonadaceae bacterium | reverse complement strand
GTCATCACCGGCACCAACAAGCGGCCGCTGAAATCGCTTTCGGATATGCTCAAGGGCAAGCAGGGCCGGTTCCGCCAGAATCTGCTCGGCAAGCGGGTCGATTATTCCGGCCGTTCGGTCATCGTCGTCGGCCCGAACCTGAAACTGCATGAGTGCGGGTTGCCCAAGAAGATGGCGCTGGAACTGTTCAAGCCGTTCATCTATGCGCGTCTGGACGCCAAGGGACTGGCCGGAACCGTCAAGGCGGCGAAGAAACTGGTGGAGAAGGAGAAGCCGGAAGTCTGGGATATTCTCGATGAGGTGATCCGCGAACACCCGATCCTTCTCAACCGCGCACCGACGCTGCACCGTCTCGGCATTCAGGCCTTCGAGCCGAAGCTGATCGAGGGCAAGGCCATCCAGCTGCATCCGCTGGTCTGTGCGGCCTTCAATGCCGATTTCGATGGCGACCAGATGGCCGTGCATGTTCCGCTGAGCCTTGAAGCCCAGCTCGAAGCGCGCGTGCTGATGATGTCGACCAACAACATCCTGTCGCCCGCCAATGGCAAGCCGATCATCGTGCCGTCGCAGGATATCGTCCTTGGACTGTATTATCTGTCGCTCGACAAGGATGGTGAGCCCGGCGAATATGCCGTGGACGAAAACGGCGCGCCGGTTCGCGGGATTTATTCCGATTATGCCGAGATCGAGCATGCGCTCGCGGCCGGACTTGTCTCGATGCACGCCAAGATCCGTGCGCGGATCGAAACCGTGGATGCTGAGGGCCGCGAGATCAGCAGGGTGATTGATACCACGCCGGGGCGTTACATGATTGCCTCGATCCTGCCCAAGGAGGCAAGCGTCAGTGTTGAAATCGTCAATGATCTGATGACGAAGAAGAATGTCGGACGCCTCATCGACGAGGTTTACCGCAATTGCGGCCAGAAGGCGACGGTCATTTTCTGCGACAAACTTATGGAACTGGGTTTCCGCGAAGCGGCGAAAGCGGGCATTTCCTTCGGCAAGGATGACATGAAAATTCCCGAGGCGAAGGCCCGTCTGGTTACGGAAACCCGCGAACAGGTCTCGGAATATGAACGTCAGTATGCCGACGGCCTGATCACGCGCGGGGAGAAGTATAACAAGGTTGTCGATGCCTGGTCGACTTGCACCGACAAGGTTGCCGATGCGATGATGGAGGTCGCCGGGACTGCGGAGATCGATCCGGAAACCGGTCGCCAGAAAGAGACCAATTCGGTCTTCATGATGGCCCATTCCGGTGCGCGCGGCTCGAAAAACCAGATGAAGCAGTTGGCAGGAATGCGCGGCCTGATGGCAAAGCCCTCGGGTGAGATCATCGAAACGCCGATTGTGTCGAACTTCAAGGAGGGCCTGACCGTCCTTGAATACTTCAACTCCACCCACGGCGCGCGCAAGGGTCTGGCCGATACTGCGCTCAAGACCGCCAATTCCGGCTATCTGACGCGCCGTCTGGTCGATGTTGCCCAGGATTGTATCGTCATCGAGGAAGATTGCGGCACCGAGAAGGGCATTCAGATCAGTGCCGTTATGGATGGTGCTGACATTGTCGTGCCGATTTCCGAACGCCTGCTTGGGCGCACGCTGGCCGAGGGCGTCACCCATCCCGTGTCCGGCGCGCTTCTTTACCCAGCGGGAACAGAAGTCGACGAGAGGATTGGTGGCGAGATCGAGGCGGCCGGTGTGGATCAGGTCAAGGCGCGTTCGCCGCTGACCTGCGAAACGCCGATCGGTATTTGCGTGGCGTGTTATGGACGCGATCTGGCACGCGGCGCGCGGGTCAATCGTGGTGAAGCCGTCGGCGTCATCGCCGCGCAGTCTATCGGTGAGCCGGGCACGCAGCTGACCATGCGCACCTTCCATATCGGCGGTGCGGCCACGGTTGCAGACCAGTCATCGATTGATGCGACCTATGAGGGTGAGCTGTTCTTCGAAAACGGCGCGACGGTTGCGCGCGGAGACGGCACGCTGGTCGTGATCGGCCGTTCGATGGAAGTGCGGGTCGTCGATGGCGACGGGCGCACGCGTCAGTCCTTCAAGCCGGCTTATGGCACGCGCCTGCACAGCAAGGCTGGCGAGAAGGTGCGTCCCGGTGACCGGCTGGCCGACTGGGATCCGTTTGCCCAGCCGATTGTTTCGGAGGTGGGCGGTACGGCACGGCTGATCGATGTCATTGATGGTGTCACCTCGAAGGAAGAAACCGACGAAGCGACCGGGATTTCCTCGCGGGTGATGATTGACTGGCGCTCAGCGTCGAAGTCAGCCGATCTCAAGCCGGCCATTGTGATTGTAGATGGCAATGGCGAGCCGGTCACCCTGCCGAACGGAAGCGAGGCAAGCTATCTTTTGTCGGTTGGTGCGATCCTGTCGACGGCGGATGGCGAGGAGATCAAGCCCGGCGATACGCTGGCCCGGGTGTCAACCGGGGGCGCAAAGACCCGTGACATCACCGGTGGTCTTCCGCGTGTGGCCGAACTGTTCGAAGCCCGCCGCCCGAAGGACCATGCGATCATTGCCGATATTGATGGCCGCGTCGTTTTCGGACGCGACTACAAGAACAAGCGCAAGATCTCGATCCAGCCGGAAGAGGAAGGTGCCGAACCGATCGATTATCTTGTGCCAAAGGGCAAGCACATGGCGGTGCAGGACGGCGACTATATCAAGCGCGGCGAATATCTGATGGACGGCAACCCCGCGCCGCAGGATATTCTGTCCACGCTGGGCATCGAGGTGCTTGCCAATTACGTGATTGACGAAGTCCAGAAAGTCTACCGGCTTCAGGGCGTGCCGATCAATGACAAGCATATCGAGGTGATTGTCCGCCAGATGCTGCAAAAGGTGGAGGTCACCGATTCTGGCGATACCGCACTGATCAAGGGCGAGAATGTCGATCTGGTCGAATTCGATCAGGCCAATGCGGAAATCCGCAAATCACGCAAGAAAGACCAGCGTGAGGCGACAGGCGAGCGGGTTCTGCTCGGGATCACCAAGGCATCGCTGCAGACGCGCAGCTTCATTTCAGCGGCCTCCTTCCAGGAAACGACGCGTGTGCTGACGGAAGCTGCCATTCAGGGCAAGATGGACACATTGGAAGGCCTGAAGGAAAACGTCATTGTCGGTCGGCTCATTCCTGCCGGCACCGGCAGTGCCCTGCGCGGGCTGCGCCGGGTGGCTGCCGATCGCGATGCCAAGCTGATGGCGCGCCGTGCTGCGGCGATGGCCAAGGCCGAGGAAGAACGCGCCCGCGCAGCACTTCCGGCACCCGATCCAGCGGCCGAGTAAGCCTGCCGGCATTTGCAGATTGCAAGGCCAGGGCCCCTGACAGTCTGTCGGGGGCCCTTCGCTTTTGTGCTGTTGGCATGTGCCGGCGTGATTTGAGCGCATGCGAAGGCCCATCTCGCCTGTTGACGCCGCGAGGCGGGGGAAGTATGACGCTGGCTTGTTCGATCGAAGGGTGCTCGTTTGTGCCCGATGGTCTGGTCGGAGTTTGCTCCGACGGCTTACCAGTTTCACCGACAGTCCGGGGGTCGCTATGCGCGGTCAGCCGGGTGTTTTGTTTTAATGTGGCCGGCACGCGGCCGCGCAGGAAGAAGACAGATACGGTCCGCATGCCCACGATTCAGCAACTCATCCGCCATCCGCGCAGCCCCAAGCCGCAGCGCACCAAGACCCCGGCCCTGAAGGCCTGTCCACAGCGTCGGGGGGTGTGCACGCGCGTCTACACCACGACGCC
>CAYUEM010000233.1:0-3771 GCA_964442925.1 uncultured Hyphomonadaceae bacterium | reverse complement strand
TCCTTGTTCCCGTATCGCTTCGCTCACATGGAACGCGCTCAAGGCTGCGTTCCTGATGCCCATCCCAACTATAGCAGCCTAGGCCTCGCTTGCGAATTCCTCTGCCTGTTTCACCCAGTCGTCCCGCTCGATCCGGCCGGGAAAGCTCATTTCCTCTTCCAGTTCGTTGATCTGTTCCGCGTTGAGCGCGGCCAACTGCCAGAAATGGAAGATACCGGCCGCATTCAGCTTGCCCTCAAGCACCTTGCCGACGCCCTTAATTTTCTTCAGGTCATCAGCCTCGCCCTGCGGCTTGTCGAGACGACCGCGCGCATCCAGCGCCGCTGCGGGCGCGGCCTTTTTCGCAGGCTTGGGCGCCGGCGTCTTGGCCGTCTCCACCGTTGCCGGCTTGTCATTGGCTTTTGCTGCGGCAGCCTTTTTCTTCGCCGGCGCTTTCTTGCCATCGGTCAGGATCGAGGTGATCGTCACCAGGCTGAGATGCTGGCGATGGCCTTTCTTGCGGCGATAGGTCGAACGCTGCCGCTTCTTGACGATGATCACCTTGTCGGCGCGGGTCTGCGCATCAATCTCGCCGACCACGCTGGCCCCGGATACCAGCGGCGCGCCCATTGTCACATCGCCGTCCCCGCCGACCATCAGGACATCGGCGAAAGTGACATCATTTCCGGCCTCGCCCTCAAGCCGTTCGATTGCGATCTGATCGCCCTCGCTGACCTTGTACTGCTTGCCGCCCGTCCTGATCACCGCGAACATGGGATCTCGTCCTTTTCAACACCTGCCGGTCAATCGCCGACACCAGCTCACGCGCGCCTGTCTGAAAGCGTCGCGTGTCGCCGAATGCCGGAATGACATGATGCCCGTCGCCACCGCTGAGGATGACAACGACCACGAAAGCGCGTGATAAACACCAAGCGCGGCGCGAAGTCAAACCCTGTTTGGCGGAGTTTTTACACGAGCGGATCCGCGCCGGGGCTTGCATGCAGCAGGCTCTGGCGCTAATTGCCCTTTCTCCCCGCGGAGAGGTGCCGGAGTGGTCGATCGGGGCGGTCTCGAAAACCGTTGTGCGCGCGAGCGCACCCAGGGTTCGAATCCCTGTCTCTCCGCCAGCGACCCCCGCGAATTCCCCCATCGGCCTGTAACACGGATTTTTGCCCGACATTTCCGGGATTTATGCCTTGGCGATCCTGGAGACGCAAGTCTTTGTCGCCGCGTTGGCGCGGCTTTGCAGGGCGTGTCTCTTTGGCCGGGTTCGCCGGGTTCGCTTACGGGCCCGATTTCCCTGCTACTGGCCGATTAACAGGGAAATTACTTAAAATGCGTCGATTCCGGGGGTAAATCGCTGTAAAAGCAACAGCAAAAACAGTGCCTTATGGGTCAAATTCCCTAAAACATGGAGCAGGGAATTTTTTTGGGCGAGCAGGGAATTTTTTTCACGGAGCAGGGAATTTTTTTCACGGAGCAGGGAATTTTTCAGCCCGAGCAGGGAATTTGGAATCCCAGCGCCCTGGCCTGCTCTGACCAGTCAGGATCAACCCCGATATCAAGCAGCCGGTTGAGGGTCAGCTCCGGTGGATGACGCCCTGCCAGCAGCGTCTCGATGATGTGCGGGGCAAGGCCTGACAGCACCAGCAGCTTGCGGACATAACCGCTGGTGCACGCTTCGCGCGCGGCAATCGCACGGATTTCAGTGCCATCGAGGATCTCGCCCTGCCAGGCGTGTGCCCTTGCAATCGCGCGCAGGATCGCGTGGTCGGGCTCGCGCGCTGGCGGCCCGGAAACGAGTTTCAGCTCCACCCCGCGCCGGCGCAGATCGGCTTGCGTCTCGAAGGTCAGCTGCCCAGGGTCAAGCTGGTCGGGCCTGACCTGAAGGGCGCTGGCCAGCCCATCGGGGTCCAGCGTGATCTGCAACCGGCCGGGTGCGAGATCGGCGCGCGCGACAAGCTCGGCCATCAGATCGCTTTGCCCGCTCTCCAGGCGGGCACTGATCACCGGTGCCTGCCTGCAGACCATGTCGATTGTGGTCATCTGCGCCTGGCCGACCCAGCGTTCCGGCTGGTCTTTCAGCCGCGCGGCAATCGCGCTGGCGACAAGCTCTTCGATCATGCCAGCCGGTACGCGCCAGCCCGACGGATCGCGCGTGCCCTTCAGCAGGCGCGCGGAGACATAATAACGCTTGCGCCGCGCGCCGCTGCGCGCGTGGGTGGGCCCCATCCGCTCGCCGGTCTCGTCAAACAGCTTGCCAGCAAGCGGCGAGGGATGGGCCGGGGGGCGCAGGCTCCCGCTTGCCCGGTCGCGCACGCGCGCCCGGCGGGACCGGGCCTGCAGACACGCCTGCACGCGGGCCCATGTCTCCTCGTCGATGATCGCCTCGTGCAGCCCGTGATAGCTCTCCTGCTTGTGCCGGATCCGACCGCGATAGACCGGGTTGGTCAGGATGTGATGGATCTGGCCGCGGCTGAGCTGCGAGCCGCCCGAGACGCGGCCGCTCGCAAAGTGGCGCAGCTTGGAGCGGATGGCGCGGCGCTCGGCCTCCGCCTGCACCGCGCCGAGGCATTCATGGCGCAGGTACAGCTCGAAAAGCGTGCGCACCTGGCTGGCCTCGCTGGCATTGACGACCAGCTTGCGCACCGCCCCGCTGGGCGGGGCGTCATAGCCGAGCGGGGCAAGCCCGCCCATCCACAAGCCCTTCTTCTTGGAGGCTGCGATCTTGTCCCGGATCCGCTCGGCGGTGACCTCGCGTTCGAACTGGGCAAAAGAGAGCAGGACATTGAGTGTCAGCCGGCCCATCGAGGTCGAGGTGTTGAAGGCTTGCGTCACCGAGACGAAGGAGCAGCCCGCCGCGTCAAGGCGCTCGACCAGCCGGGCAAAATCAGTCAGCGAGCGGGTCAGCCGGTCGATCTTGTAGACCACCACCATGTCAATCCGGCCAGCCTCGATATCGCCCAGCAAGGCCGCCAGCCCGGGCCGCGCCAGCGTGCCGCCCGAAACCCCGCCATCATCATAGTCGCCCTTGGCCAGCTGCCAGCCTTCATGGCGCTGGCTGGCGATATAGGCCTGGCAGGCCTCTCGCTGGGCGGCCAGGGAATTGAAGTCCTGGTCGAGCCCTTCTTCGGAGGATTTGCGGGTATAGACCGCGCAGCGGATGCGGGCGGGACGGCTCATGACGCCGCCTTCAGCCCGAAGAAGCGCGGGCCCGACCAGCGCGCGCCGGTGATGTGGCGCGCGACCGCCGAGAGCGAGGCGAACCGCTCGCCGCGATAGACAATATCGCTGTTGCACACATCGACGATATGGGTGCGCCCGTTCCATTCGCGCACCAGCCGTGTCCCGTCTGAAAGCCTGGGCGCGGGCCTTGCTTGCGGTGAGCTTGCAGCCAGGCCTGCAAGCTGGCGCTGGGCGCGGTTCGACAGCCCGCCATGGCGCGCCGCCTGGACCTGCCAGGCCAGCACGCGCACCAGCAGGCTTTTGCTGGCGCGCGCCGGGACCGGCCGGTCCATCACCTCCGGCCAGAGCGCGACCAGGTCACATCGTGGCCAGTTTGCCAATCGGGAGACATCGATATCAGCGCTCATGATGACGCCTCGCCGGCAAGGCGGTAACGCGCGCGCCGCTCGCCCTCGGCCGGCTGGCGCTTTTCCAGCCGGTGGCCCGATTGCCTGAGACGCGTCAGAGCGGCTCTTGTCGTGTGGGGCTGCCAGCCCAGTGCGCGGGAAAGATCATCGACATAGTGGCCCGTCTCGCATCCAAGCAGCGCAATCAGTTCGTCCTGCT
>CAYUEM010000232.1:0-3783 GCA_964442925.1 uncultured Hyphomonadaceae bacterium | reverse complement strand
CGGTGACGTGGCGGCTCGGCAGGCGGGACTTGTCCCAGGTCTTGGTCATGACAGCAGCTCGCAGGTCTGGTTTCAGCAAATCGATGCTCGTAGCAAACCCAGCCCTTATCCCGCAAGCTGGCATGCCGCGACAACTCTTTGACGCAGCGGGTGAACCAGTTCGCCTGCGACGCGTAGACAGAGGTGGCATATCCATTGCCAAGATGAGGAGAATTTGATGACTACCATTCTAAAAGGCCTGACGGCAACGGCCGCGCTCGGCGCGTTTGCACTTGCTGGCTGCGAAAGCCCGAACGGAGACGCTGCAACATCCACCGCCTCCCCGGAAGCGGCTGTGACCGAAACCCAGACAGCCACATCCGATCAGCCGACAATCGTCGCCCTGGCGGCTGGCAATGAGAATCTGTCAACGCTCGTCGCCGCGGTGAAGGCTGCCGATCTGGTCTCAACGCTGAACAGCGACGGCCCGTTCACAGTATTTGCGCCGCCCAACAGCGCATTTGCCGCACTGCCCGAGGGCACGCTCACTTCATTGCTGGAACCGGCAAACAAGGCCACGCTGGCTGGAATTCTGACCTATCATGTCGTGGCCGGTGAAGTCATGGCCGCTGATCTGATCAGCGCCATCAACGCAAATGGCGGCAGCTTCGCGATCACGACGGTCAACGGCGCCATTCTGACGGCGTCAGTGGTTGATGGCGCCGCTGTCCTGACCGACACGGCCGGCAACCGCTCCACGATCACTGCAACCGATATCGACGCTTCGAACGGCGTGGTTCACCTGATCGATGCGGTTGTGATGCCGTAGGCTTTCACCCGGTCAATATTGAAACGGTCCGGATCCCAGCGGTCCGGGCCGTTTTTATTGCGCCACGCAGCCCGAAGAAAAGAACTGCTGCCACTGTTGTCGCCATTTGATCCCGGTCCTGTTTTTGGTCCATAGTTTCCAGACGGGTTTTCGGGCGAACAAGGGGTGCTCAGGATGAACGGGTTCAACAAAGCTGCAGGGCTTGGCGCTCTGCTGGTCACACTCGCTATGACGGCGTCGTCAGCCGCCGCCCAGTCGGGTACGCAAGCGGGCACATTCGGGATCGAGCGTGGCACAGGAAAGATCATCTGCACCGGCGATGGTGACGGGCGCGGCGAGGGCCAGGAAGTGCTCGACGAAAGTTATGCCCGTTCGGCGGCGTGGGACCGGATGGTTCTCGGCGAAGGGGCGATGCCGTGCGCGCCTGAAGCGCCCGTGTTCGAACAGATTGATGACGGCATGTGGGAGCGCACGGCGGCATTTTCCGGCACCGACAGTGCGGGTCTGCGCGCGTATATGCGCATTTATGTGCTGGAAGACCGGTTCGCCTGGGCATTCGGTTCCGCCAGCAATGTCGAGGAACTTGGCGGGAAGCCGGCAAAACTCTCCTTCGTGTTCGGACGGCCAATGTTTCTCAGTGAGTTTTGTGCCGGCGACGGCGCGGTTGCTATCGGTGCGGCTTCATTCGAAGGTGACAGGCAGGCCAACCGTGGTCTGTCGCAACGGCGCGCGCGCACGCTCGGCAATGAGATGCAGCGGCTGACGGAATTTTGCGGCGCGCAGACCCCGCCTGCCCTGCACGGTGTGACACTTGGCGAGTTCACCTCCGAGACGCCCTGCATGCGCGCAGGCACCTGTGCGGGCAACACCACTGCGCCGCAGCGCCGGGTCGTGCTGATCGGGATCGCTGATGCACAGCCGGGCATCAACCTTGCTGAAGCGGTGAAGGACGCGCTTGGCACGCAGACCGCCCGCAATGTGCTGAGCATTTCCGAATATGACGTGTTCGACTTCGCGTCCTATTGAGCGAAAGGGCCGGTTGGCTTGGCTTTGCGGCAAGGGACTGCGCCGCTGAGCCCGCACGGCATGCGTCCAACCTGCCGGATGATCGCTGAATTTGCGAGCCGGACGCGCTGATCTGAGCGCGTGCACAGCGCGACGGCTTGACTTGGCCGGCGCGCTCTCCCACTTTCCGCCGCCTTGGGTCAGGCGTTGAGCGCCGGCCCGGCCAGGAGGTTGCCCCGCAAGATGAAAGTCGTCGTCGTCGAGAGCCCGGCCAAGGCCAAGACCATCAACAAATATCTCGGCAAGGATTATAAGGTCCTGGCCTCATATGGTCATATCCGCGACCTGCCGTCCAAGGATGGTTCGGTCGATCCGGAAAATGATTTCGAGATGATCTGGCAGGCCGATGCCAAATCCACGGCCCGGATCAAGGACATTGCCGATGCGGTGAAGGGCGCGGAGAAACTCATCCTCGCCACCGACCCTGACCGCGAGGGCGAGGCGATTTCCTGGCACATCCTGGAAGTGCTGAAAAAGCGCCGCGTCCTGAAGGATGTCGATATCGAGCGGGTGGTGTTCAACGCGATCACCAAATCGGCGGTTACCGAAGCGATGGCCCGCCCGCGCAGTGTTGATGACGAACTTGTAGAAGCCTATCTCGCCCGCCGCGCACTTGATTATCTTGTCGGCTTCAACCTTTCGCCGGTGCTCTGGCGCAAATTGCCGGGCTCGCGCTCGGCGGGCCGCGTCCAGTCAGTGGCGCTGCGTCTGATCTGTGAGCGCGAGCTTGAGATCGAAAGTTTCCGGCCGCAGGAATACTGGCAGGTCAAGGCCGAACTGCGCGCCCCTGATGGCAGCGATTTCGAGGCCCGGCTGCACAGCCTCGACGGCAAGACCCTGAAGAAATTCGACCTTCCCGATGCCGCTGCTGCCGAAGCCGCGCTTGAGGCGGTCAGGGTCGGCGGCTATCGCGTCACCAGCGTCGAGGCCAAGCCGGTCCGGCGCAACCCGCCGCCGCCCTTCATCACATCGACCCTGCAGCAGGACGCATCGCGCCGGCTCGGCTTTACTGCCAAGCGGACCATGCAGGCGGCCCAGAAACTCTATGAGGAGGGCCGCATCACCTATATGCGGACCGACGGCGTCAACATGGCCGAGGAGGCCTATCACGCTGCTCGCAGTCAGATCCAGTCGGCCTACGGCGCGCAATACCTGCCTGAAAAGCCACGGCGCTATTCCTCAAAGGCGAAGAATGCGCAGGAGGCCCATGAGGCGATCCGCCCGACCGATTTCGCCCTGCATCCTGACGATTATCATGGCGATGGTGATCTTCGGGCGCTTTATGGGCTTGTCTGGCGGCGCGCAACCGCCAGCCAGATGAACCCGGCGCATTTCGAGCGCACCACGATTGACCTGACCTCGAAAGACAAGCGCGTGGCCCTGCGCGCCAGCGGTCAGGTTCTGGTGTTTGACGGCTATTTGCGGCTGTATAAAGAGGGGCGCGACGAAGATTCAGATGACGAGAATGATCGCCGACTGCCGAAACTCATCGAAGGTGACGGGGCGGACCTGATCGGGGCCTCGCACTCCCAGCATTTCACCGAGCCGCCGCCCCGGTTTACCGAGGCGTCGCTGGTCAAGCGCCTGGAAGAACTCGGCATCGGCAGGCCATCGACTTACGCCTCGATTATTTCGGTGCTGCAGGAGCGCGATTATGTCCGCCTCGACCAGAAGCGCTTCATCCCCGAAGACAAGGGGCGGCTGGTCACTGCATTTCTGGAGAATTTTTTCAAGCGCTACGTCGAATATGATTTCACCGCCGATCTGGAAGAAAAACTTGATGTCATTTCCGATGGCAAGCTCGACTGGAAAGTCTTCCTTCATGACTTCTGGAAGCAGTTTCAGGCGCAGATCGGCGAAACAAAGGATCTGCGCGTTTCCGAAGTTCTCGATGCGCTGAACGAAACGCT
>CAYUEM010000231.1:0-3857 GCA_964442925.1 uncultured Hyphomonadaceae bacterium | reverse complement strand
CCGGCGGCGTGCCCGATCTCGACTGGCAGGCACTGGCAAGGCCGGCCCAGACGGTTGTGGTGTTCATGGGCGTTGGAACGGCGCCTGCGATTGCGGAAAAGCTGATCAAAGCCGGGCGCGCACCGTCAACGCCGGTTGCGGTGATCGAGAACGGCACACGGGCAAACGAAATCCGCGTCTTCGGCGTGCTGGCAGAGCTTCCCGCCCTGATTTCGCGCGCCGGGATCACCGGCCCGGCCTTGCTGGTCATTGGCGAGGTCGCGGGACTGCCCATCGAGGCGCGCACCGCTCACGCGCTGGAGGCGGTGGCATGAGTTCGGTCCGCCCCAAACTGAGGCCGGAAATCCCGAAAACCATCACCGCCTGGGACACCGCGACGGGAGAGGTCGTATATATGCGCGCCGATGGGACATGGACCGCTGACACGGCCGAACTGGGCGTGTTGACCGGGGAGCAGGCCGAAACCCTGCTGGCCGCCGCGCTCAGCGATGAGGCCCGCGTGACCGACCCCTATTTCATGCAGGTCAGCGAGACCGGCGAGATCACCGGGCGCGAGATCATCCGCGAGACCATCCGCGCATGCGGGCCAACCGTGCATCCGCAATTTGCCAAGACTGGAGCGCGCTGAATGTACCGATACGACGAATTCGACACGCAGATCGTGCGCGACCGGGTCAACCAGTTCCGCGGCCAAGTCGAGCGCCGCCTTTCTGGCGAGCTGCTGGAAGACGAGTTCAAGCCGCTGCGGCTGCAAAACGGGGTCTATCTCCAGCTGCACGCCTATATGCTGCGCGTCGCGATCCCGTATGGCCAGCTCAGCCCGGCCAAGCTGCGCAAGCTTGCCCATGTCGCGCGTACCTATGATCGCGGCTATGGCCACTGGACCACGCGCCAGAATGTGCAGTTCAACTGGATTGCGCTGAAAGACGTGCCCGATGTGCTTGCCGATCTGGCCGAGGACGAACTGCACTGCATTCAGACGTCGGGCAATTGCATCCGCAACACCACCAGCGACCATTTTGCCGGCGCAGCCGCTGATGAGATCATGGATCCGCGGCCGTGGTGCGAGATCATCCGCCAGTGGAGCACATTCCATCCGGAATTCGCCTTCCTGCCGCGCAAGTTCAAGATTGCCGTGACCGCTGCCGCGCATGATCGCGCTGCGATCCGCGTACATGATATCGGCCTGCATATGCGCCAGCGCGGCGAGGTGGTCGGGTTCGAGGTGCATGTCGGCGGCGGGCAGGGGCGCACCCCGCATATTGCCGCGAAAGTCGCCGATTTCGTGCCGGAAAACGACCTGCTGGATTATCTCGAAGCGATCATGCGGGTGTATAATCGCTTTGGCAGGCGCGATAACAAATACAAGGCACGCATCAAGATCCTGGTCTCAGAGACAGGGGAAGAGGAATTCCGCCGCCTCGTCGAGGAAGAGTTCGCCGCGCAGACCGCTGGCGAGAAGATCGATCTGCCAGAAGCGGAGATCGACCGGATCCATGCCTATTTCGCGCCGCCGAACTGGCTCGCAAAGCCCGAGGTCAGCGCGACCTACCTGCGCGAACGCGCCGCCAATCCGGCTTTTGCGCTGTGGGCAGATGCCAATCTTCACGCGCACAAGCGACCCGGTTATCGCTCGGTCACGGTCAGCTTCAAGCCGGTTGGCGGGATTGCCGGCGATGCCACGGATGCGCAGATGGAGACCGTCGCCGATCTGGCAGAGCGGTTTGGCTTTGGCGATATCCGCGTCAGCCATGCCCAGAACCTTGTCCTGCCGCATATCGCGCTCGATGACCTGCCGCAGGTTCATGCCGCGCTGGCCGAAGCCGGCCTTGCCACCCCGAATGAAAGCCTGATCACCGACATGATCGTGTGTCCGGGGCTGGATTACTGCAATCTTGCAAATGCCCGGTCGATCCCGGTCAGCCAGGCGATTGCGGCAGAGTTCTCAGACCCGGCCGACCAGCATGATATCGGCCAGCTGCACATCAATATTTCCGGCTGCATCAATGCCTGTGGTCATCACCATGTCGGCCATATCGGCATCCTCGGTGTCGATCGCAAAGGCGAGGAATATTACCAGGTGACCTTTGGCGGGCGCGCCGACGAGAAAGCCGCCATCGGGGAAATTGTGGGTCCGGGCCTGAAGGCCGAAGAGGTTCCCGCCGCACTGAAACGGGTGGTGAAACGCTACCGCACACTCCGAAACCGGCGCGATGAGCGCTTTATCGATGTTTACGAACGCACCGGAATGGAACCATTCAAGGAGGCCCTTTATGCCGCTGATTAAAGCCGATACCGAAATTGAAAATGACTGGATCCATGTCCCCGGCGAGGACGAAGTCCTGCCCGACGGCCGCGTCACGGTGACACTGTCGCGCTTTCTGGCACAGCCGGCCGCAAAGGGCGCGCGCAGCGGCGCGCTGGGTGTCCGGCTCGCGCCCGATGATGACCCGATGGCCCTGAACGGGCATTTTGATGCAATCGAGCTGATCGAAGTGGACTTCCCGAAATATACCGACGGCCGGGGCTATTCGATCGCGCAGCTGCTGCGCCGCCGGCTGGGATATCGCGGCGAGCTGCGCGCGGTCGGCCACGTGCTGCGAGATCAGATCCTCTATATGCAGCGTTCAGGCTTTGATGCTTTTCTCACCCAGCGCGCGAGCCTAGAGTCAGCGATGGAAGCGGGGGCTGAATTCTCCGTGAATTATCAACCCGCTGCGGATGGCGCAAAGAGCATTTTTTCTGCGCGCCATGCCGGCAGTCCGAAGTCGAAAGTCAACGCAAATGTCGCACGCCAATACGCTGCTGCGAAGCACACCGTCGCCGTCTGCGCGTCTTGAGCGGCTGAATGGAGAGTTGCGCACAGCGTCTGCGCAGACCATCCTGCGCGTGGCAATGCTGCGCGAATGGCCGGGCGCTCTGACCTATGTGTCGAGTTTCGGCGCAGAAAGCGCCGTGATGCTGGCACTGATCGCCGATGTCGACCCGGACCTGCCGGTCATCTTCCTTGAAACCGGGATGCACTTTCCGCAGACGCTGGATTACCGCGATACGCTTGTCGCGCAGCTTGGCCTGCGCAATGTGCGCGCCATTTCGCCGAATGAAGCTGAGCGCAAGGTGCTCGATCCGACCGGTGATCTGCACCGCCGCGACAGTGATGCCTGCTGCGCCCTGCGCAAGGTGCGACCGCTGGAGCCGGCGCTGCAGGGCTTTGATGCCTGGATCACCGGGCGCAAGCGGTTCCATGGTGGCGCGCGGATGACGCTGCCTGTGTTCGAGCATTCCGACGGGCGCTTCAAGGTCAATCCGCTGGCCAGTTGGCAATCGTCCGATGTCGAGGCATTTTTCAATCATCGCGGCCTGCCGCGCCATCCGCTGGTCGCGCAGGGTTATCCCTCGATTGGCTGCTGGCCCTGCACGCGGCCTGCCGAAGACCCCGGTGATGTCCGTTCAGGGCGCTGGGCCGGCCAGAACAAGAGCGAGTGCGGCCTGCATATCGAAAAGACAGACCGCCCGCGCGTCTTCTGATACGCTTCCCGCGATGCGTGATACATTCGCAGTGCAGGGCAAACATTTTCGTAAACAGGCTGAATGGTGCGAGCGGCTCGGCTCGCCATTCAATGCGCAGCTTTTGCGCGGGCTCGCCCGGCAGATTGGCGAGGGCGGCGTGCTCGACCGTCTGCTGGCTGGCGGTCAGCTCAAGCTGATCGCAGATGGGGCCGATGCCGGCCCACTCCGCATTGCTGGTGCCCTGCATGCGCTGACCCTTGCCGGGCGTGACGCAGCGCTGCGTTCGGTGTATCCGGCCGCCGCGCCGGATGCGAGCATGACCAGCGTTCTGCCCATTGCGTTCGATG
>CAYUEM010000230.1:0-3868 GCA_964442925.1 uncultured Hyphomonadaceae bacterium | reverse complement strand
CCTCCTGGGAGAAGACCAAGCGGACATCGATCCAGTACTTCATCGACTTCGCCGGAGACATCGCGCTTGAGGAAATCACGCGCGAACTCGCCCTCGACTACCAGAAGCACTGGGCAAAACAGGTCAAACCGAAGGACGAGACGATGACGCCGATCGCGCCGAACACCGCCAACCGGCACATCGGCAACATTCGCTCTCTCTATTCAGACTGTTTCAAGCAGATTGGCGAGGAGGAGCGGCCGGGCCCGTTCCGCAACATGCACTTCAAGGCCAAGGCCCGAACCGAAGTGCCGCCCTTCTCATCGGACGTTGACAGGTTCTCCATTCAACAGGTGTTCTGTTTGTCTGGTCATGCGAATTCATGGCTCGTTTTCCTTTTAGTTTGGCAGGCTGCTGAAAAACGCAGACTCCGGTTTTCCTCGTCCTTTAAAGGCTCGCTTCGCTCGCACCTCACCGATGAGGAAAACCAGCGAGACCCCTCATCGAAGAGGAGCGGCCGGCACGGCCGCGTCTCGAAGGATGGGCCGCGTGACTTGGTCTTTCAGCAGCCTGCTAGAGTAATTTCATTCGTTTCGTCCTTTCCTTGTCGAGCGACAACCACCTTGGCCGGTGGCGACATGCTGAAGGCGGTGCAGAGCTCCGTTCGGCGTTTGACAAGACCCCCTCTACCCATCGCGATGCGCCATGCGCGTCCCATGCAATGGAGGTCTCCTTACCGGGCATGGCGTCCTGAATCGACGCTTCGCCTGCTCGAATTTGCACACGAGCAGTGCCAATCTGATATCGGCGGCGTCAGCCCCCGACCCGTGGTTTGGGAAGAAAGATCGGCTTTTTCTGTTGCAATTGTGTCCCGGTATTAAGAAAAAAAGCGGATAATCGCTGCGTCTGATGCGCTAGGGGCTCGCGTCAGCGGTTAAAAAAGGCTAATGGAGCGACAACGGTGTTTCCGTTTTTCCTGTAGCCGACGGCAATGACGCCAGTTCGGCACACAATAGGGGATGTGCATGAAGAAAACTTTGATGTGCGTGACAGCAGCGGCCGCCTTTGCGTCGGCTGGTCAGTTCGCTCAAGCTGAAGAAGGTTGGTATGTTCGCGGCGACGTGAACTACACCTTTGAAGGTACGATGGATTATGATGCGGAGGCAAATTCCATTGGCTCGATGGGCGGCGACGGTCAGATTGAAGATGGACTGATCGGTCTGAGTCTCGGTGGCGGATACGGTTTCGCCAACGGTTTCCGGGTCGAAGCCGTCGTCACAGGTCGCGATGGTGATTTTTCGCCCGACAAAGCGATCAATGGATTGATTCCATCGATAGATGATGGTGGCGTTGAGACCCGGTTTCTGCCCGGCGGTGATGGCCACGTCCAAATTTACGACGTTATGGTGAATGGTCTCTATGATTTCAATCGTGAGGGTCGGTTCCAGCCCTACCTGGGTGCAGGCGTTGGTATCGCAAACGTTGATGCCAAGGCACATACCGCTGAGGGAGGGGTTGTCGATACAAACGCCAATCCTGATGCGTTTCGCGGCGGTTTTGCGGCAAACGGATTCAATGATTCTGAATCCGCGATCGCTTGGCAGGGCCTCGTCGGTGTCGGATACAAGATTTCAGATCGCCTGACGCTCGATCTTGGCTACAAGTATTTTAACGTCGAAAACCTTGAGTTTCAGGGGCGCGGGCCTCTTGGTCAAACCGTTGAATACGAGACGGATCATCGGGATCACACCGCAACAGTGGGTCTGCGCTGGCAGTTCGCGGCTCCGGTCGCGCCGCCTCCGCCACCTCCTCCGCCTCCGCCACCACCTCCGCCTCCGCCACCTCCTCCGCCGCCACCTCCGCCGCCTCCGCCGAAGGGTCCGACAGTGGTGCAGCAGGCCGCGTGTTCAACGCTTAACACGTCCTTCGTGGTCTATTTTGAGTGGGATAGTGCGGACCTCACCAGCCAGGCGGCTGCGGTGGTCGATCAGGCTGTCGAAAATATTCGCGACCGTCAGGATTGTGCCGCTGGATCGGTCACGATTGTCGGACACACCGACACGTCGGGTAACCCGACCTATAACCAGCGTTTGTCGCAGCGTCGCGCCAGCATCGTTTCCGATGCCCTGTCGTCACGCGGCATCCCGTCGACGCTCATCACGACCGATGCCCGTGGCGAGAGCGATCTTGCCAAGTCGACCCGCGATGGCGTGCGCGAGCCGCTGAACCGTCGCTCTGAGGTGACGATCATCGTTCGCTAGGTCTTTTTGACCCTGCGTTAATCGAATGCGGCCCGGTGCAATTGCGCCGGGCCGTTTTCTTTCACGTGAGGGCTTCATCATGCAACGATTTTGCGGCATGAAAGGTCAGGCTGGCATGATATTTTGTGCTTATGCTGTCCAGAAGGAAACGGGAGCGACCAATGGCCAAGCCGGATAAACCCTATCGCAAGCGGTCGATCGGAGATCATCAGCTCAAACCCGAATCGCTGGTGATCGGTTATGGTTATGACCCGGCCATGTCTGAAGGTTCGATCAAGCCGCCGGTTTTCATGACGTCGACATTTGCGTTCAATTCTGCGGCAGAGGGCGAGGCCTTGTTTCGCCGAATGGCCGGGCGGCAACTGGAGGGCGACCCGGACGATGGAGCGCTGATTTATACCCGCTTCAACAATCCCAACATGGAAGTGCTGGAAGATCGCCTGACCCTGTTTGATGGTGGTGAGGACGCACTTGTTTTTTCCTCCGGTATGGGCGCCATTACGACGACACTTCTGGCTTGCGCGAAGCCCGCCAGCACCATTCTGCAGACCAGTCCGCTTTACGGCGCCTCGGAAGTCTTCATCCGCAACATGATGCCGCAATTCGGCATAAACAGTTTCGCAGTCGATGCCTGGGCCGGTGAAGCCGAAATTCTTGCCGCCGCGCGGGAGGCCTCGAAACTGGGGCCCGTCAGCATCATCTATATCGAATCGCCTGCGAACCCGACCAATACGCTGGTTGATATCGTTGCCTGTGGCCGGGTGCGCGATGCCATCGCGGCGGAAACGGGCGTGCGCCCGATCCTGATGTGCGACAATACGATGATGGGCCCGATTGGAAATTCGCCATTGGAACATGGCGCCGATCTCGTCCTTTATTCCCTGACCAAATATATTGGCGGACATTCCGATCTGATCGCGGGCGGCGCGGTGGGCAATGGCGAGGTGATCGCGCAGATCCGGCGCATGCGGAATTTCCTCGGCACCACGCTCGACAGCCATACCTGCTGGCTGCTTGGCCGTTCGCTGGAAACCGTTGGCCTTCGAATGGAGCGCGCCTTCGAGAATGCTGGGGTCTGTGCGCGTTTCCTGCGGGATCACCCGAAGGTTTCGAATGTCCGTTATCCAGCCTTTCTTGAAGCTGGAACAGACCAGCGCCGGATTTTTGACAGCCAGTGCAAGGCCGCCGGCTCGACATTTTCTTTCGATGTCGCTGGCGGCAAGGACGGCGCTTTCCGCTTTCTCGACAGCCTGCAGCTCGTCAAGCTGGCGGTCAGTCTTGGCGGCACGGAAAGCCTGGCCTGTCATCCCGGCTCGACAACCCATTCCGGCGTCGACCCGGCGGTTCGCGAGCGCATCGGCTTCACCGAAGGGCTGGTGCGACTGTCCATTGGCATCGAGGCTGCCGACGATCTCGTCGCCGATCTTGAACAGGCGCTGGCAGCGGTCTGACAAGCGTCCGAGAGCCGCGCATCACGCGGGCCCATCCTTCGGGACGCGGGCCTCATCCTGAGCGAAGTCGAAGGGCGGCCCCTTGCTCTTGGGGCCATGTCATGGAACTTAAGAAACATGTTTCAACTTGATGATCTGACCGGCGAAGACCGGGCCGCGCGCGAGCGGCTTTCCGCC
>CAYUEM010000229.1:0-3883 GCA_964442925.1 uncultured Hyphomonadaceae bacterium | reverse complement strand
ACAACAGCATCTTCTGGACCTGGACCTGATCAAAAACGTACAAAGTCGAGCTCAGGACCACGCGATCCGGTTTGTGCGGATTTGAAGGAACAGATTACATGGCCTCCACCCGATCTGAATCAGGCGAAACAGAGCGCATCCAGACTGGCTTTGCCATGGGCAAAGAGCGAATTCTCCTGCAGGCATATATCCCGTACCTGCTTGCGCGCACGTCGAACGCAGTCGCGGAAGCTACGTCGAAAATCTATCTGGACGCGCTCAGCCAGTGGGCACCGCTTAACAAGCGGGAATATCGCGTTTTGCTCCTGCTCGCAGACCAGACCTCGCTCTCGCCCGCATCCGCGTCAGAGTTGACAGGGATGGACAAGGCGACGATCACGCGCTCGATCCGGGGGCTGAAGCGGTATGGTCTGGTTGAGACCTTGCGAAATACGCGCGACGGGCGCGGAAAGTATATCACACTGACCCCGGCTGGGGCCGACGCGTGCGACAAGATCGTCCCGCTTATGCGCGAATGCGGCGACATCATAACGTCATCGCTTACGCCCGATGAAAAGAAGCAGCTGATCCGGCTGATCGCCAAGGTCGAACAGAACGTGTCGTTGCTAAGCCAGGCTGCGCAGCAGCAAGGCTGACCGGCGAACTAACATTTCATTGAGAAGTCAACGAGGTGAGAGCGTGCGATCAGCTTTGCGGAGCGTGTCGAAAGGAGCATCCACAATGTAATCCATCTCTCCGGAACAATCCGTTACCTATGTTTCCGGTAGGGACAAGGGACACGCTGGCGGTCTGAGGATCAGTATAACTGGAATTCGCCGCTGCTCGTAGATGTTCTTTTGGCTCTGTTATTATTGAAATTTATTTTTCATCCGGCCGTCTTTGTCCGTTGCCGCTCGCTCGCAGCCACGATAGATTGTGGGGACAAGTGTGGGGACGGAGACATTC
Source organism: uncultured Hyphomonadaceae bacterium (assembly GCA_964442925.1). Taxonomy (GTDB): domain Bacteria; phylum Pseudomonadota; class Alphaproteobacteria; order Caulobacterales; family Hyphomonadaceae; genus UBA5336. The sequence continues at coordinate 2,938 of CAYUEM010000229.1, read as the reverse complement.
GATGGGAAGACTGACTGCACTTCAGGTCAAGGCCGCGAAGGAACCTGGCCGATACCAGGACGGCGATGGTCTGATGCTTGTCGTGAAACCTTCGGGGTCGCGATCATGGGCACTGCGTGTTCAGGTCAACGGGAAGCGCCGCGAATTTGGACTGGGGTCTGCACATGACGTCCCACTTGCCGAAGCGCGCTCGAAGGCCCACGAGATTCGTGCGCTTTATCGTTCCGGCATCGATCCTGTCGCGGCACGCAAAGCTGCCGAGGCCATCGAGGAGGGTGTTCCAAGTTTTGAAGATGCTGCTCGTCGCGTGCACGCCGAGCACAGCCCTGGGTGGCGCAACCAAAAGCATGCCGCACAATGGATAAGCTCTCTTGAGCGTTACGCTTTCCCGTCAATTGGCTCGAAACCCGTTGATGAGATTGAGAGCCCGCATATCCGCGATCTCCTGATCCCGATCTGGCTGAGCAAGCCCGAAACCGCTCGCCGCGTGCGCCAACGCCTGGGGATTGTCCTCGATTGGGCCCATGCCAAGGGTTACCGATCGAACGAAGCGCCCATGCGGTCAATAAACCGGGGCCTGCCGCGTCAGCCGCGCCGCGACACGCATTTCGCCGCCCTGCCCTATGCCGATTGCCCAAACCTGATGGCTGAACTTGATCAATCAGACACTGCGGGGCGTCTGGCCCTACGTTTCACGATCCTGACAGCGGCACGATCGGGGGAGGTTCGCGGTGCGAGCTGGAATGAGATCGACCTCGATGCCAGGCTCTGGTCTGTGCCGGCTGGCCGCATGAAAGCGAGAAAGGAACTCCTGGTTCCACTCTCGGCGGGTTCCCTGGTGATCCTGTCCAAGGCAAGAGCCTTGCGTGGCAGTGGTCAGGGCGACCTCGTTTTCCCGGGGCGGGGCGGACGGCCGCTCTCGGACATGACACTGACGAAAGTTCTCCGCGATATGGGCCAGCCGGAAATTACCGTCCACGGATTCCGGTCAGCCTTCCGCGACTGGGCCGCTGAACAGACCCATTTCGCTGGCGATGTCGTGGAGGCCGCACTTGCACACACGATTCAAAATCGTGTCGAAGCCGCTTATCGGCGGACGAATTATCTGGAGAAGAGACGGGCACTGATGGATGAGTGGGCTGTATTTTTAAGCAAACCCTGAAAAGACTTTACCAGACTACAGATTATCATCATCCGTATCTTCGCTGCGCAGCGCCATGGCTGCAGTCTCGATGCGATCCGCGCGCTGACCCAGCACAAATCGGCTGGCGTCATCGGCATCTATGCCCGGCATGGTTTCGAGGCGGAAAAGCGGATTGTGACCGAGGCCATCGCGGGCGAGGTGACCGTGTTGCTGGATGGGCGCCCGTGCAGTCTGCTGCCAACGGCAAGCATCGCCGCCCGTCACTGATGGTCACGGGTCGGAACGGAGAACGGGCGACCGCTTTCGAGCCCCTGCCCGATGCGCCCGGCACGACATTCGCCGACTTTTCACGGCACCCGCTGCCGGATCTGTAGGTTTTATTGTGTGCATGATGGCCCTGGCCCTCAAGGCAAGACCAAAAATTTCGACCTCGCTTCGCGGGGTGATGAGGCAAAGAAATTGATCAAGGATCAATTTCCCGAAGAACGCTCCGCCGCTAACGCGGCTACGCCATTAGGGGGGTAGGGAGTGAAAGCGTCCTCGCCACACGGAAACCGATAACGTAGTACCGGCCCGAGGGTTGGCTCCTGATGCGGTCGGCCGAGCGGAGGTTCTGTGGGGTGTTGCTCCAGGAACCGCCGCGGAGAACCCGACGCGAGGAGTCCCCGCCCTCCCAGACAGAGCCGTCTGTTGGTGCGCCTTCGTAATTCTCGTGCCAAGGATCGGCGCACCATTCCCAGACATTGCCGTGCATGTCGTGAAGGCCGAATGTGTTGGCCGGAAATGATCCGACCGGGGCCGTTCTTCCTGCACCCCCAATTTTGCCTTCAGAGAATTGAGCTTGGGATTTCGCAATGGTCGCGCCAGAGCTGAAAGGTATTGTCGTCCCCGCCCGGCAGGCATATTCCCATTCCGCTTCCGACGGCAGGCGATAGGCATCAGTCCGGCCCGACAGCCCCAGCCGGTCATTCAGCCAGGTAAGATAGGCCTGCGCATCGTTCCAACTGACGCAGCAGACGGGGTTACAACCCGTTTGCGCGAAGCCCGGATCGCGCCAGCCTTTGCCTGTCGTGTCCTTCCACTTCTTGCCTTTCAGAACAAATGCGCTTTTGCCCGTATCGTGATCGGTCTCGGTGATAAACGCGGCAAATTCGTCCACTGTGAGTTGATGCTGGCCAAGGGCGAAGGGGTAACCGATCATCACCTCGTGCTGGGGTTCTTCGCGTCCATCATAGCCGTCCCAGCGTCCCTCAAGGTTGGGAGAGCCCATCAGGAACCTCCCCGGCGAGATCGCCACCATCTGCGGCGTCGGCCAGCCGGAAACACTATCGAGCCGCACCGGAAACAGCCGCTCGGCCACAGGCTTGCCCGCCTTCGCCGCCAGCGCGACGCGCGCCGCATCCGGGCCCAGCCGCTCTTCCCATTCGCGCCGCGCGCGTGCTTCAGCCTCAGCCTTCGCCCGCTCGGCGGCACTCCGCAATTCATCCAGATGGTGCTCAACCTCGAATTCCAGTCCGGAGCCCGGGGCGACGGTTTGGACCTTTGCAAGAAAACGCGCGACAGTGTCAGCGTTACCGCGCACCGGAAAACCCGCCCATGTCGCCCGCAGATCGGCAACGACTTCCACGCCCGGGCCAGCGGTCGGCGCAGAAACCGCGGCCACAGATGGCACCTCAGCCGTCCGGCCCGCCAGTTCCCCAACCCGCTCGATCAGGCTGGCAAGTCCGGGATGGGCTGCATCCCGCATGTCCCAGTCAGTCAGCAGGGCGGCCTGCAGGTCGCGGTAAACCAGCG
>CAYUEM010000228.1:0-3918 GCA_964442925.1 uncultured Hyphomonadaceae bacterium | reverse complement strand
CTGACGGCGCCCTGACCGCGCCTTTCACGGTCGACCAGATCGGCAGCGAGACCGGTATCGTCGCCGATATCGAAGGTCTGTCGCTCTATCGCGGGGAGGCACCCACGCAAGGCTATCTGGTGGCATCAGTGCAGGGCAATAACACCTATGCGGTCTATGACCGGGCGGGCGAGACTTTCCTTGGGCGTTTCAGCATTGGTGCCTCGCGCGATGGCCGCGTCGACAGCGTCGAAGAAACCGATGGCCTTGATGTCACCGCCTCTGCGCTGCCCGGCTTTCCCGGCGGTCTGCTGGTCGTCCAGGATGGCTTCAACGGGCCAGGCCAGCAGGCGCAGAACTTCAAGCTGGTCGACTGGCGCGATGTGCTCGGCGCGCTGACACCTGCTGCGGATCAAGAATACTGAAGCAACCGGCGGTCTCGCGCAGGCTTCTTTCTATAGAGGCGGAGAGCGGTGCCAGATGAGCAGGCTGATCGCTTTCCCACTGCGGGCTTACTTGCGTGCGGTTGCGCCGGTGAGACAGTCAGAGCCCTCGGTGCCAGTGTTGCAGATCGCCATGATGCGGTAGGTGCCGTCGCGGCCTTGCTTGACCCGGAAAGCGACCTCATCGCCGTCGCTGAAGCCGGACAGGTCAACACCGCTCACGGTGTCGAAACCCATGGTCATCGCACCCATACTGATGTCGCCTTCAAATGGACCATGCGCGATGGTCAGGTAGTCGCCCTGGCTGCCGACCGAGCGGATGATGCCGGTTGCCTGGCCCGTGCCACCCGTCGCAGCGATCCTGTCGCGATTGGCCATGTCCATAGCCGTGTCAGCCGGCCTGCTTGTTTCGGGGGGACTGTCTGCGGCGTCACCACCGCCACCGCAGGCGGCAGGGCCAAGGGCGAGCAGGCTGGCGGCGATCAGGGGAAAGGGTTTCATGCGGTTGCTCCTTCAGGGATGGGTTGGGTCCGGGCGGAAAGCTGGAAACCCACCCAGATATAATAGATCGCGGGGATCACGATCAGGGTCAGGACGAGGGTCGAGACCATGCCGCCGAGCATGGGCAGAGCGATCCGGCGCATCACGTCTGCGCCGAGGCCATCGGTCAGGAAGACCGGCGCAAGACCTGCGAGAATGGTCAGCACGGTCATCAGTTTGGGACGCACGCGCATGGCCGCGCCGTGGCTGATCGCCTGAAACAGCTCCGGTCTGTTGGTCGGCTGTTCCGCGCGTACCTGTGCGTCAATGTAGAGCAGCATGATTACAGCGGTCTCCACCGCGATGCCGCCCAGCGCGATGAAGCCGACGGCGACGGCGACCGACAGATTGTAGCCTGCGAGCCAGACCGCCCAGAGCCCACCGACCAGGCCGAAGGGCAGCGACAGCATGATGATGGCCGTGCGGTCGAGCCGCCCGAAATGCAGCATCAGCAGCAGGAAGATAAGTGCAACAGCTGCTGGTATGGCGATTTGCAACCGTGCGCTGGCCTCTTCCATCTGTTCATATTGACCGGCAAAATCCACTGCATAGCCGGGCGGCAGGCTGACGGCTTCAGCGACGGCCGCCTGTGCCTCGGCGACATAGCCGCCCATGTCCCGGCCCGCGATATCGACAAACACCCAGCCGGTCAGGCGGGCATTTTCCGAGCGGATCATGGGCGGGCCCTCCGCATAGGCGATCGTCGCAACCTCGGCGAGGGGGATATGCGCGCCCGTTGGCGTGGGTATGAGGATGTTTTCAAGATCGTCTGCGCTTTCCCTGAACGGACGATCATAGCGCAGGATGATGTCGTAGCGCTCGCGACCCTCGACGCTTGAGGCCAGCCGCATGCCGCCAAGCGCTGATCGCACCACGGTCTGGAAGACGCTCATGTCGATACCGCGCCGGGCAAGCTCGGCGCGGTCTGGCGTGATCTCCAGATATTTCCCACCCATTACCCGATCGGCAAAGGCCGAGCGCGTGCCAGGAATGTCGCTGACCACCGCTTCGATATCCCCGGCGATCCGCTCGATTTCGGTGAGATCATCGCCGGTGACCTTGATCCCGATCGGCGTGCGCACCCCGGTCGAGACCATGTCCATTCGGATCTTGATCGGATAGCCCCAGGAATTGACGAGGCCCGGCATCTGGAGCTTCGCATTCAGTTCATCGGTGATGTCATCAATGGTGAGGCCGGGACGCCACTGCGCTTTCGGTTTCAGCGCGATCCAGGTCTCGATCATGGTCAGCGGTGCGGGATCGGTCGCGGTGTCGGCGCGGCCGGCCTTGCCGAAGGCGCGCTCGACTTCAGGAACCGTCATGATGACCCGGTTGGTCTGACCGAGGATTTCGCGCATCTTGGTCGCCGACGCGCCCGGCAGGGTGACCGGCATGTAGAGCAGCTCGCCCTCATAAAGCGCTGGCATGAACTCCGAGCCAAGACGCTGGATCGGCACGATCACACTGGCGGTCAGCGCGAGGGCCAGCGCGAGCGTGATCCATTTGAACCGCAGGCTTGCGTGCAGGATGGGCCTGTAGGCCCAGACGAAGAAGGCGTTCAGCGGGTTGGCGGTTTCGGGCCGGAACTTGCCCCGCATCAGATACAGCATCAGCACCGGCACCAGCGTCACCGATAGGATGGCGGCGAACGCCATGGCATAGGTCTTGGTGAAGGCGAGCGGGGAGAACAGGCGATAGCTTTCGCCGGTCAGGGCGAAGACCGGCAGGAAGGACACGGTGATGATCAGCAGCGAGAAGAAGATGCCGGGGCCGACTTCCTGCGCTGCGGCGATCAGGGTCTCACGGCGAGCTTTGGCGCTCGGTTTGTCGCCAAGATCCGCGAGTTTGCGGCTGGCGTTTTCCACCAGCACGATGGAGGCGTCGACCATCGCGCCAATGGCAATCGCGATGCCGCCCAGCGACATGATGTTCGCGGTTACGCCCTGGAACGACATGATGAGAAAAGCCCCCAGAACACCGAGCGGCAGGGTGATGATCGCGACCAGCGACGAGCGCACATGTAACAGGAAGATCAGGATCACCAGCGCGACGGCGATGCCTTCCTCCAGCAGCTTCTCCGTCAGATAGTCAACAGCGCCCTCGATCAGGGGCGCGCGGTCGTAGACGGTCACGATCTCGACGCCGTCCGGCAGGCCGCGTTGCAACTCGGCCAGTCTGGCCTTGACGCGCTTGATGACGTTCAGCGCGTTCTCGCCGTCGCGCATGATGACGATGCCGGCCACGGTCTCGCCTTCGCCGTTGAGCTCGACAATGCCGCGCCGCAGGGCCGGGCCTTCGATGACCCGCGCGACATCGCTCAGCAGCACTGGTGTGCCGTCGCTGGCATAGAGCACCACCTGTTCGAGGTCAGGCTTTTCATCGACATAGCCAGACGAGCGGATCACGAATTCGGTTTCGGCCTGTTCCAGCACCCGTCCGCCAACCTCGCTGGAGGCGGCCCTGATGGCGCCGGCGACCCGGGCGAGCGGAATGTCGTAGGAACGCAACAGGTTCGGATCGATCAGCACCTGGTATTCGCGCACGAAGCCGCCAACCGAGGCGACTTCCGAGACGCCCTCGACACCGGCCAGTTCGAGTTTCAGGAACCAGTCTTGCAGGGAGCGAAGTTCAGCGAGATCGGACCCGCCGGTTCTGTCGACAAGGGCGTATTGATAGACCCAGCCGACCCCGGTTGCATCCGGACCGATCTGGGGCGTCGCACCGTCGGGTAATTTCGAGCCAAGCCGCGAGAGCGCTTCAAGCACGCGCGAGCGCGCCCAGTAGAGATCGACATCATCCTCGAAGATCACATAGACAAAACTCGTGCCGAACATGGACGATCCGCGCACATCTTTGGTCTTCGGAAGCCCGAGCAGGCTGGTTGACAGCGGATAGGTGACAAGATCCTCGACGATTTGCGGGCTCTGTCCCGGAAAGTCAGTGCGGATGATGACCT
>CAYUEM010000227.1:0-3960 GCA_964442925.1 uncultured Hyphomonadaceae bacterium | reverse complement strand
CATCGGCATTGGCCTCTTTCGTCGCGATGAAGGCCGAGCCGATATAGCCAAGATCCGCGCCCATGGCGAGCGCGGCGGCAACAGCCCCACCTGTCGCAATCGAGCCTGACAGCGCCAGCGGCCCGTCGAAGAACTGCCGGATCTCCTGGACCAGCGCGAAGGGTGACAGCGTGCCGGCATGCCCGCCCGCGCCTGCGCACACCGCGATCAGCCCGTCGGCGCCCTTTTCCAGCGCCTTTTTCGCGAAATGCACATTGATGATGTCGTGCAGCACAACCCCGCCATAGGCGTGGATCGCATCGTTCAGCTCGGGCCGCGCACCCAGCGAGGTGATGATCAGCGGAACCTTGTGCCTGACGCACATTTCCACGTCATGATCGAGCCGGTCATTGGACTTGTGGACGATCTGGTTGACCGCGAACGGCGCTGACGGTCGGTCGGGGTGTTTCGCGTCATGCTCGGCAAGCTCGGTCGTGATCCGGTCGAGCCATTCGTCCAGCACCGGGCCGGGACGCGCATTCAGCGATGGGAACGAGCCGACAATGCCCGCCTTGCACTGGGCGATCACGAGGTCGGGGCTGGAGATGATGAACAGCGGCGATCCGATCACCGGAATGCGCAGATTCTGCAGGATGGGCGGCAGGGCCATGGGGTGCTTTCCTTTACCGTCAGCGGCTTTACGTTGACGTGAAAGGTAACCTGACGCCGGCGGATGGCAAGCGACAATTGCCCGGCATCCGCCCGCGCTTGCAATCGCCCGTCCAAATCTGCGCTGATAAAGCCGCAGCCTGCGCGCCCTGGCCTATTGCGCAATCCGCGAGCGCATCAGTTCCAGCCAGGCGGCATGGCGGTGCAGCAATGAGGCGAGATCGTCGGGGTCGCCCTCGGCCACAAGCTGGTCAAGCCAGAGCCCGACAATCTGCGTCTGCGTCGAAAGCCAGTCTGCCGCACTGTGATGAGATGTTCTTCGGTGGCCGGGCTGCGTTGCCGCGCAGAAGGCGTCTCGCATCTGTGTCGTCATGGCGCTGTCCCCATTTTGCGAATGATTGTCATTTTCATACAAAAATCCGGCCCGTCGTCAAGTCCCGTCTGCGGGCGCGCGGCTTTGTCCCGCCGGCAGGCCTTGACCTGCCCCGCGCGGTACGTCCTTTAATTTCATCCAGAATGGCGAGAGGCATGGATGGCGAACGATATTCCTGGTTTCAGTGACGAATTTGCCAGCGCTGACGAGGCGCAATGGCGCGCGGCGGTGGAAAAGGCGCTTCGCGGCGGCGGTCCGGAAAAGCTGGTGCGCACGCTTCCGGGTGAGCTGCAGGTGCGCCCGCTTTATCGCGAAGCCGATCATGCGAGCGCCCGCGACCCCGGCGGTCTGCCCGGATCGGCCCCTTTCCTTCGCGGCGGTGCGGCGGTGCGCGATCGCCATCTGCCATGGGACATTCGCCAGGCCTTCAGCCATCCCGACCCTTCGGTATCGAACGGCGAAATCCTTCGCGACCTGCAATGCGGGGTTTCCTCGGTCGAACTGCGCATCGACCCGACGGGTGAGAGCGGAATTGCCGCCCATGACCCGGCCGGTTTCGAGGTGCTGCTTGACGGCGTTATGGCGGATATCTGCACGCTGGCGCTTGAGCATGTCGACGGGCCGGGCACACGCGCGGCGGCTCTGCTCGCGTTATGGGCGGAAAAGCGGGACAATCCGAAAGCCCTGCGCGCAGCGTTCAATATCGATCCGCTCGGCGCGCTCGCCCGCACCGGGGTGCTGGACGACGGCATCGAGCTGAGTTTCGCGCGCACAGCCGCGCTGACCGAAACGCTGGCGCTGAGATTTCCGGGTGCGCAGATCCTGCGCGTCGATGCGCGTCTGGTGCATGAGGCTGGCGGGTCTGCGCCGCAGGAACTGGCCGCGCTGATCGCCCATGCCCTCGACACGCTGCGCCGGCTCGACCGTGCCGGGGTCTCGCCGCAACTCGCCGCCTCGAAAATGCTTTTCACTCTTGCAGTTGACGCCAATTACGGCGTCGAGATTGCCAAGCTGCGCGCCGCCCGCCGGCTCTGGGCGCGCTGCCTCGACGCGCTCGGCATCGAGCCGCAGCCGATGGCGCTGCAGGCGGTCAGTTCGGCACGGATGCTGACGCGCTATGACCCGTGGGTGAACATGCTGCGCGGCACCGCGGCTGCTTTCGCCGCTGCGGTTGGCGGCGCCGACATCATCACGGTGCGGGCATTCAACAGCGCGCTTGGCACACCCGACGCGCTGGGCCGTCGCGTCGCCCGCAACACCCAGATCATTGCAATGGAGGAATCCCATCTCGGCCGTGTCGCAGACCCTGCCGGCGGAGCCTGGTTTACCGAGACGCTCGGTGAGGACATGGCGCAGGCGGCCTGGGCGGAGTTCCAGCAGATCGAGAGCGAAGGCGGCTTTGCCAGCAGCCTGATGGCAGACCTGTTGCAGGCACGCATTGCAAAGGTCAGGGCCGAACGCATGCAGCAAATCGCCCGGCGCAAGAGCGAGATCACCGGGGTCTCGGCCTATCCGCTGCTTGATGAGGTCGCCGCGCCGATCGCGCAGCCGCAATATACCGGCGGCGCAGACGAGATCAGCGATGCCGGGCTGAAGGCGATCCTGCCCGCACTGATGCGGAGCACCGGCGAGCCGGCCATGGCCGAGCCGTTTTTCCCGGTCCGGCTGGCCGAGCCGTTCGAGCGCCTGCGCGACCATGCTGAACGCAAGAGCGCGCAGACCGGCACGCGACCGTCAATATTCCTGGCCACGCTTGGGCCGCTGGCCGAACACAATGCCCGCGCCGACTATGCACGCGGCTTCTTCGCTGCGGGTGGGATCGCCGCAAAGGAGCCGCCCGTGCCGCCGCAGGATACAGCCGGTCTGGTCGCCGCCTTTCGCGCGTCGGGCTGCCGGCTTGCTGTCCTGTGCGGCAGTGATGCGCGCTATGGCGAGCAAGCGAGCGCGGCAGCAACTGCGCTGAAGGCCGCCGGGGTCCAGCGCCTCTATCTTGCGGGCCGACCCGGCGAAAAGGAAACCGTCTTGCGCGAAGCCGGCATCGACAGTTTCATACATGTCGGTGTTGATGTCGTTGCTGCGCTGGAACTTGCCCATGCCGAACTGGGAATCGAGGCATGATTGGGACGCATCAAAAGGCGTGTTAGGATCAAGTCATGGATGACGGCGCACCGATCGAGACTGAGCTTTATGCTGCTCGCACCACGCGCGGGGCAGATGGCCTGCCTCGCCGCTTCATTTCGACGGCGGATTATCTCGCCATGTTCGAGGCCGGCATCCTTGACCCCGACGAAAGCCTCGAACTTTTGGAGGGGGAACTCGTTGCGATGAATGCCGAACACAACCGGCACGCGATCTGGAAGCGCCGACTCACTCGCCGATGGGTGCCGATCATCGCGCAGACCGACTTCGAGATCGCCATCGAGCCAACGGTTTTCGTTGAAGACGGCTCGGCACCGGAACCCGACCTCGCCATCCATCCACTGGGCATCCTACCGGAAGACGTGCGCGGCGAGGACTGCCTGATCATCGTCGAGATCGCCGACAGCACCATTCGCAGGGACCTGATCCTGAAAAGCCGCATTTATGCACGCACGGGCGTGCAGGAATACTGGGTGCTCGATGCACACAAGCGCGTCGCACACCTGTTCGACACGCCCCGCCCGGATGGCAGCTGGGGTAGAACGCGCACCCTCGGCGAAGACGCCACGCTCACCCCTGCTTTCATGGCCGAACTCGCGATCAAGCTGACCGATCTCGACCTCTGAGACCCTTGCACATGACCCGCTTTCCCGACTTTTCGAAAATCGAGCTTGGCCGGCCGGATGTGACAGCCGGCACGCTGCCCGCCTCACCGGCCTGGGACACGCCTGAGGGCATCGCCGTGAAGCCGGCCTACAGCGCCGCCGACACCGCGCCGCTCGGCTGGCTGGATGATTTCC
>CAYUEM010000226.1:0-3980 GCA_964442925.1 uncultured Hyphomonadaceae bacterium | reverse complement strand
TCTTGCCCCACTTGTCAGCGATGGCGGAAAAGGCCGCGTCCATGCTGGCATCATCTGTGACATCGGCAGGGATCATCGTGTCCATGCCGATGCTCTCGACCAGCGGGCGAACACGCCGCTCCAGCGCCTCGCCCTGATAGGTGAAGGCGATCTCGGCGCCCTGAGCGGCAAGCTGTTTCGATATGCCCCAGGCAATCGAATTGGCGTTGGCCACGCCCATCACGACACCGCGCTTGCCTTTCATCAGATCGCCCGCAGGCATGTTCCAGTCATCGGCCATGTTGCTGTCTCCGAAAGCGTTACCCCCAACCTTGGCTAGGCAAGCGCGCGCGCCGCGTCAACGCAAGCGTCGAATCAGCGGCATGATGAATGCAGGTTTAACCGCATTGGCACATTCGGAGACAATCGATTGACCCTTGCCGCCATCAGACTGAAGACTGCCTGCATTCTGGCCCTGTTTGCCGCAGCGTTCGCGCAGCCGGGACATGCCGGACTTGGCGACAATGTCCGGTTCGTTTCCGACGGTGTGGTTATGGTGTGGGTGGACGGCGAGCCGGTCGCACGCGGCAACCGCGTGGTGCTGGGCGCGGTGGAAGCTGTCGCCTCGCCGCTCGTGCCTGCGGGCCGTCTGGAGCCGGTTGCGCCTTTGTCGCCGGCGGGACCGTCACTTGAATTCCAGCTCGCCTCGAACACGGGCTATGACATTGCCATTGAATGGCCCGGCCAAGCGGATGGTCACGGTCTGGATATCTGGCTGGAGCAGCTGGCCACTGGCACGCACGCGCGCGCGCCGGTGATTGCACCGACTTCACCAGTGCGGCTTGAGGCGGGCCCCGGCCCGGTCAGTGTCTACCGCTCCAGCGTCAAGACAGCGGCCCGCCCCGGCCCGCCGCGCCAGCAAGCCATCACATTCCGTCTGACACTTCGCGGCACCGATGGCGCATTGCAGTCGGGCGTTGTTTCGCGGTTGCGCCTGGTGATCTCTGCGCAGCCCCTGAACAGTTTTGTAAAAACAACAGACTGACACAGCAGAAACTTAAAGATTTTGTGGTTCTGCTGTTTCGATGATTGGAACTTCAACAAGCCACCGCAGCGCGATGCAACCCTTGCGCCGCCTCGCCGGCTGGCGCGCGCTTGCCCTGATGGCCGCCATGGCCGGTTTCAGCGCGCAGGCGGATATCACCGACACTGCCGGCTTCAAGGTGATCGGCGCGGTCGTTGTCTGGAGCGCCGATGATGGCGGTTCGGCCCCGACGGCAGTCGATTTCATCATCGATACCGGCAATGGCGCAACAGCGGTTGGTTCTGGCGACAGTGACCTGATCGCGGGCGATACCCATACGGTCGTCACCGGTTCGCTGATATCGACCGCCGATGCGGTCAATGCCGCCGGAACCATGCCTTATCTGATCCAGAACAGCGCAGCGGGCAATTTTTCAACCGACACAAATAGTGACGGCATCACCAATGCGGCTGACAGTTTCTCTCCGTTCGGGCTGACCGGTGCGAGCGATCTGCGGGTGGATGGGACAACCTCGCGGACAAGTTTCTACATCGCCTCGAATGTGCCCTTCGCGATTGATGCAGATACCGATTTCCCGAATACAGGCATCAATTTCACGCTGATGGCGATCACGCGGATGAACATGTCGGTCACGCTGAGCGGGGATGACGGCCTGGCTTTCGGGGCGGCGGCGCAATATCCCCATTCGGCCGGCCCGACCGGCGGGGTCAACGGCGTCAACAACATGTTCCAGCTGCTCAATGGTCGCAATGTGTTTACCGGCAACCAGCGCACAGCTGCCAGCCGGGGCACGCTGGCCGACCAGTCGGTGCGTTTCGATGTCGCCTATTCGATCGGCGCGGCCAGCCTCAACGGCTATGACCTTTCGCTCGGCACATTCGATTTCGAAGTGGACGTGACCTATACCGTCTTCATTCCCTGAGCGGGCCGTTTTTTAACGCCGCCGCCGCCAGTCGAGCCCCTCACGCTCACGGATATAAGCAGCAAAGCTGCGGGCCAGCGCGTCAACGTCGGTCTTGACCTGACCGCGATACCGGCTGGCAAAACTGCGGGTCTGCTCAAGCTCATCGCGCTCCAGCTCGCGGCTCAGCGAAATGCGCTGGCGGATCGGGTCGGCAAAAGTGCGCCCTTTCCAGTCTTCCATAAGACGGTCGAGCGTGCGGCGATGGCTGCGTGAGCGCGCGGAAAACCGGGTGCAGACCACAAATTGCCGCTCCAGCAGCGATCCCCTCGCGATGCCCAGCCAGTCGCGCATGCTGGGATGTTCCAGCCAGCGCAGGAACTGGTGAACGCCCCAGACCGACAGCGCCTCGGCCAGTGTCGGGGTGACATAATAGTCCGCCAGCTTAAGCGCCGCCCGGCACAGCGCCGAGACGTGAGGCGGACAGTCAATGATCATCAGGTCACAGCGTCTGCGAACGCCTTGCGTCGCCTGCATGACGCTGTTGGCCAGTTCATCGCCGATTTCGAACCAGCCATCGCCGGGGCTGCGTTCGAGATGTGGCTCAAGAAAGCGCATGCCTGGATGGGCCGGCAGCAGCGAGATCCAGCCATCATCCTCACCGCGCTCGCGGCGGTAGACAAGCTCTTCGATGACTGTGGAATTGCGCGTCTCGACAACATCGCCGAGTTGCGCGCCGGCGCGGCCATCCTCGGGCAGGAAACGGTCGAGCACTGCGGCAAGCCCGCGCCCCTGATTGAGCTCGCGCTGCACTCCGTCACTGGTCAGGATGGTTTCGCTGAGATTGGCCTGCGCATCGAAATCGCACAACAGGATTTTCAGTCCGTAATGATAGGCGAGCCCCTCTGCCAGCATCAGGGCAGTTGTGGATTTTCCGACCCCGCCCTTGAGATTGGCGACGGCTACGATGGGTGTCCTGGCGGACATGCGCGAAATCCTGCCTCCCTGAGCCACAAGACTTTATAAGCATGTTTCGGCCCCTGTGCGCCAGCACGGGTTAACCATTGGTTGCAGTTGGGTCTTTGGCTTGTCGCATCCTTCTGTCACTATTGCGTGCAGGGCCTGACAAGCATGTGCGGCCTTCATTCAGGGAGAGTGGTGAAATGGACTGGTTCAATGAAATGTTCGATCTGGCTGCTGTGGCCTCTGGTGCTGGGCTTGTTGGTGGGGCCGGAAGCACAGCAGCCGCACTGGCCTTCAGCGGCACGATTGTCCGCTTTGTGATGCGCACGCTGATGACGGCGGCGTTCACAGGTGTTGGTTTCATGCTGCTGCTGAACGCGCTCGGTTTCCAGATCGTGCCGCCCGACGACCTGCGCGAGCGTCTGCCGTTCGAGCAGGGCCAGTTCGGCACAGAGAGCTTCACCGGACCGGAAGGCACAGCCCCGACGCAAACCGCCGTCCTGCCGGAAGGCGAGCGGGTCGTCATCGTGCGCTCGCCTTTCCGGCGTGACTGACTGCGGCGTTAAATTCGGTTCAACCGGGCGGAGATATGCGCTAATGTCGCTGAATGGCGTTCAAGCATGATACCCGCCCCGCTGTTGCGTTGCCCGGCGCATTCCTGACGGTTCTGAAAGACCTGCTCGGCCCTTCCGGCTGGAGTGATGCGCCCGACGTGCTGGAGGCCGCCCGCACACCGTGGCGGGGGGCTTTCGCGTCCGGCGAAACACCGCTCGTCGCGCGGCCCGCAAGCACGCGGGAGGCTGCCGCACTGGTGCGATTGTGCGCGGAAAATGGCATCGCGATCACCCCGCAGGGCGGCAATACCGGTCTTGTCGATGGCGGAACACCGCACGGCGAGATTACCGTCTCGATGACCCGCATGCGGGCGGTGCGCGAGAGCGACCCGTTCAACAATTCCATGACAATCGAAGCCGGCGCCACGCTGGTCGAGGCGCAGGACGCCGCGCGCCGGGCGGACCGTTTCTTCCCGCTGTCGCTCGGCTCGGAAGGCACCGCGACAATCGGCGGCCTGATCTCCACCAATGCCGGCGG
>CAYUEM010000225.1:0-4015 GCA_964442925.1 uncultured Hyphomonadaceae bacterium | reverse complement strand
AGGTAGGCCGGCGGCAGGCCGGTGGCGGCGTGTTCGCGCATGAGTTGTTTGAGCAGCGGCGCGATGCCGGCCGGGGTGGGTTCGGTGGTCGTTGGGGGCGTGGTTGAAGTCGACACCAGGGCGCGCCGGCGCTGATCGGCATTGGCGTTTTTGTCGAGCGGGTGGAGCCGGCACAGGTCAGTGTCGGTGCGCTCATCGACCAGGCTGACGGTACGCAAGTCCCAGGGGGCATAGCGCAAGCAGATCTGTTCGAGGTGGCGATAGGCATTGGGGATCTCGAAGCGTTGTCTGACCAGGCTGACGGTGCCATCACTACGCCGCTGCTTGCGTCGGATCTGCTCGCGGAAGGCTTTGGAAAGCGCCTGGCTGTCCGGGGCAGGCCGTCCCACCTCGGGGGCCTCGAGATAGACCGCCATCGGGGTTGCGTCCAGTTCGGCGTGACGACGGCGATGATAGTCGCGCTCGACCCAGGCACCGGTGGCCTCGTTGAGCAGCTTCAGGCTGATCTCGGGCTGGCCATCGAGCATCGCCATCAGCCGGCCCTCGACCTGGGCCCAGAACACTTCCTGTTTGGCGTTTTGATAGTTATGGGCTCGAGCCCATAACTATCATTATGTCGCCGAGTCAGTTATGTGCTGTCGTGTCGCCGAACCCCTCGATCAGCACGCTTCGTGCAATTTTTGCGGCACATAACTTTCTTCACTCAAAGCCCACGCAGGAACTCCATCAACGCCGGTTGATTGCGCCAGGGTTCGCAGAGCGCGTGCTCCTCGGTCACCGTCAATGCAGCGAGCGCCCGCGCTTTGGTCTCGAGGTCGATCTCAGCGTAGATGTTCGTGGTATTGAGCGAGACGTGCCCGAGCCAGCCGCGAATCGTATTGAGATCGACTCCGGCCCGCAGCAAGTGTGAAGCCGTGGTGTGTCGAATCACATGCGGCCCCACTTTCTTGTTCACCAGGGAGGGTGCCGTGGCGCAGGCACGCTCGGCACAGCGTTTAACGAGCGCGTGGATGCCTGAGCGAGTGGTTGGCTGGCTGATACGGTTGAGGAACACGTACTCGGCCCGGTCGCGCCCGACGACCAATGAGTGCAAGGCGTCGAGCGTCGCCGGCCACAGTGGACAGGTGCGCAGCTTCTTGCCTTTGCCGAGAATCTGCACGCTACGCGCGTGCCAGTCAATATTCTCGACCCTGAGGGCGGCTGCCTCGCTGGCGCGTGCGCCGGAGTTGTACAGAAACAGCAGCACGGCGTAGTCGCGCCGACCTTGCGCTGTCGAGCGCACCGGCACAGCCATTAGCGCGTTCATTTCCTCGCGGTCAAGGCAAACGATCGAGGGCTCTATTGTCTTCTTGAATGGGATCAACCGCACCTGATGACACCATTCGATACACTCCGGGCAACGTTCGCCCACGAACCGCGCCAAAGCGTGAATGCCGCTGAGCCGCTGGTTACGGGTGCTTGGCGAGCAGCTGCGTGAGGCCTCCAAGTGGTTGAGAAACAGGCGGGTTCTGTCCGCAGACAGATCGGTGACCGTCAGTCGATCGATGGGTTTGTTGGCGTGTTTTGCGAGAAAGGGCAATAGCTGAAGCAGCATGTCGCGGTAGCTCTTCTGGGTATTGATCGAAAGATTGCGTTCGCTGACCAGGTGCTCTAGCAAAAAGCGGCGAATCCAGGGTCCAAGGAGCGTCAGGTCAGTCATGATGGCGCTCCAATGCGTAACGCTCGAAGCGCAGGCTTGCTTCATGAAGCAACTGCGGGGTGAGGGTGAGATAGCGTTGCGTGCTGGAGAGGTCCTTGTGGCCCAAGTAGGTCGCCAGCTTCGGCAACAGGTGCTGCATATCCTCTCCGGCCTGGTACCAGCTAATCAGCCGATGGACAGCGGCCGTGTGTCGAAGATCGTGCAGACGAGGCTGATTGCGCGGGCCACCTTGCCGCACGACACCCGCTTCTTTGCGCAGGCGTCGGAACGTACGTTCGATGACCGCATGGTTGACGCGAGCGCCGTTGCGTAGGCAGAAAAATGGGCAATCGCACTGGTTGGCATAATGTTGGTCATGTTCACGGCGGTATTCGATCAACCGCTGTAGAAGGTCATCGCCGAGTGGAACGAGGCGTGTCTTGTGGAACTTTGTCTGCCGAATCGTCAGGAGCGCGTGTGGGAGATCGACATCGGCCACGTTGAGCGCGAGCGCTTCGCCCAATCGCAATCCAGCACCATAGAGCAGCAATAGTATGGCTCGCAGCACATAGTCCTCGATCAGGGCCCGGCGGACGGCACAGATGACTGTGGCAGCTTGCATCAATCGCTTGAGTTCTTCGGGAGTGTAGATATGTGGGACGAAGCAAGACGGTCGTATCGCCTGCAACTGTGGGAGCTGCGGCAAGAGCGCTCCATATCGGCCCATGGCGTAGCGGCACAGTCCCTTTATCGCGCGATGCCTGCGCTCGACGTGTCCGACGTGAAAAAACGCTACGAAGTGATCGGGGTGGACATCGCCCAACGAGAGCTCGCCCACGCTGCGGCAGAAGGCCTGCAAGATAAAGCCTTCGGTGATGAAGCGGTAACCCAGCGCGCGCTTGTAGGTCAGATAGTCCGTCACGAGTTGCGAGAGCTTCATGGCAACCACTCCAGTTTGAGTTCGGCAACCTGCCTTAAGCCCGCAAGATCAATCTTCGTGTACTGCCGTGTGGTGGAAGCACGGCGGTGACCCAGCTGGTCCCCGATCTGCTTGAGAGAAAACCCCTGCGACAGCAGATGCTGCGCGCAGGCATGACGCAGGCTGTGCGGACCCGATCGAGCGACCTGCACGCCGAGCGCCGCTAGTCGCCAACGAATGATGGGGGTAATGCTTTCTGGCGACAGAGGTCGTAGTGGCGCCTTTATGGCGAGGAAAACTTCCCGGTGCGCGCAGCGTGGCCGCACTTCGCGCAAGTACCGCACCAGTGCATCGCCGACAATCTCGACCAGGGGGTATTCCTGGACGCGCCGCTGCTTTGGGCGCACGACTCGCAATGTTCCCGTCTCCCAGCCGATATCTTCCAACTGCAGACGGGCGACTTCGCCGCGGCGAAGTCCGTACAAACTCAAAAGCAGCACAATAGCCCGGTCGCGGATCGCGACCGGATCATCACCCTCCGTACTTGAAATCAATGCTTGTACCTGTTCCCAATCCGGACCGCACGGTAACCCTTCGTCGGTATAGATCCGGGGCGAGTCAATGGCTACAGCGATACCCACTTGGCACCAGTGCTGCGCCTCGGCGTACCGAAAGAAGCTGCGCAGGTCGCTGGCGAGGGCTCCCAGCGAAGGACGAGTCCAGCCATGCTCGCTCTGCTGGACGAGATAGTGGTCGATCTGGCAGATCGTGACTTCTCGTATCGAGCTCACCTCGGGTTGCAGCGCTTGCAAAAAGCGATTGACTCGCTGGCAGCGCGACCTGATGGTGACGCCAGACAAACCGCGTTCCTCACGCATGAACCGCTCGAACATATCGAGCTGCCGAGCAAACGGGGGGCGGGGCAGTGTTCTGGGTGCGAGTCGCCCGAGAAAATCAAACCACGCTGTGGCAATCCGGACGAACAGCTGCTGTGTGGTTCGGCAATGATCTCGAGCCCCATATCGGGTGGTTCGCACGTATCGACGCGCTGCTCGTTCAATCTCAACCACGGATATCGTGCGCTGGTCGACAAAAAGGCTGCTCACGATTACAAGCAACATCCAGGCGATCTTCCGGAGTCCGTTGCGGTTATAACCTCGTTCTGCGCAGTGCTCCAGAAAACGCTCTCGCTCGGCGCTACACGGCGCGGCGCGGTGTCGTGCCAACACGGCGGGTTGTACATAGAGTTGATCCAGCATGATGAGCTCTCCTTATTTGTGATGTGAGGGGAGCCCAGTATCGGAGGAAAAATTATGTGCTACCGAAATTGCACGAAGCGTGCTGATCGAGGGGTTCGGCGACGCGACAGCACATAACTGACTCGGCGACATAATGATAGTTATGGGCTCGAGCCCATA
>CAYUEM010000224.1:0-4033 GCA_964442925.1 uncultured Hyphomonadaceae bacterium | reverse complement strand
AGCGGGGTCGCTGTCGTCATCGGTGCGCCCTGGGCCAGTCATCTGCTGGTGTCGGCACGCACCGCCGGCGGTCGCCGCGACCGGGACGGCATCTCGCTGTTTATCGTCGACAAGTCGGCGGCCGGCGTCGTCACGCGTGATTATCCGACCGTTGACGGGCGGCGCGCATCGGAAGTGCATCTTGAAAATGTCCAGGTGCCGGCGGATGCGCTGGTCGGCGAGGCAGACAATGCACTGCCACTGATCGAGCGGATCAGCGATGAGGCCATCGCTGCTCTGTGCGCTGAAGCGTGCGGAACCATGGGCGTGGCAAATTCCATGACAGTGGAATATTCCCGCCAGCGCAAACAGTTCGGCACGCCGATCGGCAAGTTCCAGGTGCTGCAGCATCGTATGGTCGACATGTTCATGGAACATGAGCAGTCGATCTCGATGACCTATATGGCGACGCTGAAGCTCGGCGAACCGGACGCTGAACGCAAGAAAGCCGTTTCGGCAGCAAAGGTGCGCATCGGCCAGGCCGGTCGTTTTGTCGGCCAGTCGGCGATCCAGATCCATGGCGGTATGGGCATGACCGATGAACTGGCAGTTGGTCATTATTTCAAGCGGATGACGATGATCGACCATGAATATGGCGACGTTGATCATCATTTGCGGCGCTTTACAGAGCTTTCAGCCGAAGACCTGCCATTGGCGGCGGAATAATTCCGCCGGAAAGCCTGGCCGGAAAAATCGGCGCAGCGCGAAAGGTGAAGCGGATAACCTTGCGCGTCTGACGCCTGCCGGAACGAGCAAGTATGGACGGATGTGTTCGCGGCGCGGCCTGTGAGTTGAGCCTCGTGAACGTTGCAAGAAAGGTGACGCCATGACTGACCCCGTCCTGCTTGAAAAGCGCGGCCCCATCGCCATTCTGACGATCAACCGACCCGAGAAAATGAACCCTCTCGGCCAGGATGGCGATGGCGGACATTTCCAGCACCTGTGCGGTGAGATCGAAGCCGATCCGGAGATCCGGGTCACAGTCCTCACCGGTGCCGGAAAGGCATTTTCCGCCGGCGGCGATGTCAAGGCGATGAAGGAGAAGTCCGGAGCCTTTGGCGGCAGCCCTGACAGCGTGCGCAATGGCTATCGCCGCAATATCCACCTGATCGTCAAGTCTCTCTACAATCTGGAAACACCGCTGATCGCGGCGGTGAATGGCGCGGCAATCGGGCTGGGCTGCGATGTCGCCTGCATGGCTGATGTGCGGATTGCCTCGGACCGCGCAAAGTTTGGCGTCACCTTCCTCAAGCTTGGCCTCATTCCCGGCGATGGCGGGGCCTGGTTGCTGCCGCGCATCATCGGCAGTTCGCGCGCTGCCGAACTGTTGTTCACTGGCGACGTGATCGATGCGGCCACGGCTGCCGAATGGGGCCTGGTTTCGCGCAAGGTACCGGGTGAGACGCTGATGGATGAGGCGATGGCTCTGGCAGATCGCATGGCCGGCCAGCCGCCGCAGGCCCTGCGTCTGGCCAAGACGCTGATGCGCCACGGCGCGACGGCCAGCTATGACACGATCATGGAAATGTCAGCGGCCGGACAGGCGCTGATGCATTTCACGCAGGATCATATGGAAGGTGTCGAGGCGATCCTCGAAAAACGCCCGCCGCATTTCGAAGGCCGTTAGGCCGGCAGCGCGGTTGGTGATATGCCGAGCCGCTCCCGGCTGGGTTTTGGTTCGATTACAGGGCTTCGGCTGCCGGTCTGATCATCATCGTCATCGTCATCGTCGTCATCGCGATCGGCCACGCGCGACATGTAGACGCCAAGACCGACAAAAGCGCCAAGCGCTCCAGCCTGAAACAGCATGGCGAAGGCGAACAGGACCGGGATTTCGATTGAGGAACCCGACAGGCCGAGCAGGATCAGCACATAAAGCGCGCCGCCTGTGACGAAGCCTGCAGCAAAGCCAATGATCCCGTGCCGCAGAAAGCCGCGAACGAGTTTTTTCTCCTCAGGACATTTCGTGTCCAATAGCATCTTGAACAGCATCTGCGTTCCGTGTGGCACAGGTTTCAATTACTCAAACATGCATCAAATTGCATGCAGGTCAAAGCCCCGCGCGCGAAAACGTCTGAACACCGTCCTCAGCCAGCTTCCTCAATATCCTTGGCCAGACGCCGCGAGAACCGGTCAGATGCGCGCTGCGCGTCCCACCAGGTGCCGGCGTTAAACGTTCGACGTATATCATATTCGAACCATTCATAATCCGTTGCGGCAATCAATTCTCCGGCGGCGTCAAATGCGCGGGCAGACACATCCATCCCGCCGAGCGAGATCGAGCGGTAATAATCGAGGCTGGGCGTATCCCCCAATTGTTCGAAGGTCGGCTTGTTGGGCTTGGCCTCATTGATGATCACTTCGATCCGGCTGGCATCGACGCCGCGACTGGCCAGCGCCTGCTCGATATCCTTCCGCAAGGTTCTTGCGAGGTATTCGCCTTCGCGCTCACCATATTCGTCTTCCAGCATTTCGGCGAAGTCTTCCGAATAGCTGACCACGATTTCGGTGGCCAGCGCGACCGGTGCGACCAGCATGGCAGCGACCAGAAAAGACAGGATCGGTTTCATCTTGACAAGCTCCCTGGGACCAAATGGCTATCTGCCGGATTGTCGCCGCTTTTTCCGGCGGCCCGGCAATCGCACCATTAAACCACTAAACCATTAAACCGCCAATTAGGGCGCGCGCGAATGAATGCGACCTGAATGCGGCAGGCTTACTCGTTCACGTCTTCGTGGGCATTGTCGTCTTTTCCGTCACCCGGTATCACCGCGCCGACCGCCGCACCGGTCACATTGACAGCGCCCTCGGCAACATCTCCGGTGACATTGACAGCGCCCTCGGCGACATCGCCGGCAACGCTGACGGCGGTGCCGACAAGACACCCGCCCAGCGGCGCGGCCAGCAAACTGAGGGCAACAAGGCGCATCGCGGTGGTCATGCTTTTCATCGGTCGTCTAATCCTCAGGACCTGAGTTCCAGCGTGCAACGTTCATTAAGGCTTGGTCGCTCCAGCGTGACCCTGCGCAGGCCTGGAAAGTCGCAGGTCAGCGCATTGGCGGCCCAGATCGCAATCTGCTCCAGCGTCGGGGTTTCCAGCCCTTCAATCTCATTGAGCAGGCGATGATCGAGCTGCGTTGCCAGTGCTTCAAGGGCGCGTGTGAGCGCGCTGAAATCCTCAACCCATTCGCGACCGGGCTGAACCTGTCCCGCGATCTCCGCTTCCAGCCGGAAAGAATGACCATGCAGGTTGCGATAGGGGTGTCCCGCTGGCTGGTGGCCCATGAAATGCGCCGCCTCAAAGGTGACAGCTTTCGATATCGCAAATCTCTGCCCCTCGATTTTCAGGGCAGGCCGATCCATTTGTGGGTTTGCAAGCTCAGTCGCCATTGCGGATTCTTCTGGCAATAGGCCGCCGCAGCGGCTGTGTTCTTTTCAGTATCTGGACCGTCCATCGGTTGCAGGAAAAAATGCGCAAAGTCCAGAGCGGCGAAACATTCCGGCTGCGCTTGCGGTTCGGTTTGCGGGTAGACCAGTTTCAGCTCCTGACCGGCCTTTTGCACCAGCGGCGCGCTGGCTTTGGGACTGACGCAGATCCAGTCGAGCCCGGCCGGTGCGCCGATCGTGCCATTGGTCTCGACGCCGATCTCGAAGCCACGGGTTCTCAGTGCGCTGATCAGCGGCGCGTCAAGCTGCAGGAGTGGCTCTCCTCCGGTGGCAATGACAAAGGGCTGCCCGCCGCTGCCGGTCCAAAGCGCGGCGACATGATCGGCAAGCGCTGCGGGGCTCGCGAACTGGCCGCCATTCTCACCATCGGTGCCGACAAAATCAGTGTCGCAGAACCGGCAGACCGCGCGCGCCCGGTCACGTTCACGCCCCGACCAGAGATTGCAGCCGGCAAAGCGCAGGAAAACTGCCGCGCGCCCCGACTGTGCGCCTTCGCCCTGCAAGGTCAGATAGGCTTCCTTGACCGAATAGACGCGGCTCATGCGAG
>CAYUEM010000223.1:0-4048 GCA_964442925.1 uncultured Hyphomonadaceae bacterium | reverse complement strand
TGGACGCGCGCGAGACCTCGCCGTCGAAACGGGCGTTCAGTGAGGCGAGAATGCCGGCACCGCGCTCGTCCAAGGCGAAATACTCGGTCTTGTCGTAGGTCACGGCATAGACATAAGGCTCGCCAGTATCCGGGTCGCGCCACGTCCCGCCAATGTCGGCCCGGTCATCGAGCGCGACCAGGTCCCTTTCGCCGGTCTCCATGTCCATGGCGAAGAGCGCGCCGGTGTCGCGGCCTTCACTCTCGATCAGGTAGAGCTTGGAATTGTCCTCGCTGAAGCCTGACAGGCCGGTGGTGTAGAGGTCTTCCGGTGACACTTCCATGAAGAGGTCCCAGCCATCTTCGGTGCGGCGGTAGTATTCCGACCCGCCGGCGGGCGTGGATTTCTGGCCGAAGCGCAGGGCCAGGTCATTGTCGAAGGTGAAGCCACCGAAATCCTCGGTGTTCTCGTAGATCAGGCTCAGTTCGCCGGTCTCCACATCGAGATTGTAGACATCATGCCAGCGCGGATCGCGATTGTTGATGCCGATGATCATGCGGCCGGGAATGTCCTCGTCGCTGGAAATGATCTGGACACGCGTGTTCTCGAACGGGGTGTAATTCGTTTCATCGCCCGTCGCCGGATCAACACCATAGAGCAGGAAATTCTCGTCGCCGCCCTTGTCCTGGATGTAGACCAGCCGACCCGTGCCCGGCACCCAGCCATAGCCGCGAATGCCGCGGCCGGTGTCATTGGTGATCACCCGGGCGGCATCGATGTCGCCAGTCGGGGCGACCCAGATGTTCATGACGCCGTCAACCGGCGCAAGATAGCTGACCATGGTGCCGTCGGGGCTGACCTGGACGCTGGAATAGGTCGGATTCCCGAAGATCAGTTCCCGCGGGATCAGTTCGGCATCGACGCGTGCCTGCGCAATGTCGGGCTTGTTTTCCGGAGCGGCGGCCGGGGAGGTGGCACCGGTGTCCGTGGTGGCCTGGGGCGAGGCATCGTCCATTGCGGTCTGGGTGGCACAGCCGACGAGTGCAAAGGTGCCGGCGCCCAGAAGGGCGGATTTAAGGGAGCGAGACATCGTGACCTCCTTAGTGTTAATCGATAAAAGCTCTATATGTGCCAAGAGGTGTTTGGTAAACCCAGGTCACGTGCCATCAGGTTCTTTAATCGTCATGATCAAGTGCTGATCTCTTTGTGGTTCAGTCTGCTGGCCGGGCTCTGGACCCTTCTCCACTGTCGTCGCTTTGGACGCCGCCCATTAATCTTATACCTGCCTGCGAGCCGCTGACAAGGAGACGCCATGGCCCGCGCAAAGACCCTTACAAGAGACGCGCTTGCGGCCCTCGGCGCAGACCGGCTGGATGAGATTGACGGGGAGGACTTCCTCCGCCTGCCCGCGGCGGCGGAAGCGCTCGAAGCCAAACAGCCGCTCGCGGCGACGTTCATCCGGCGCAAGCTGGTTGCGTTCGCACTGGAGGCTGCGCGCAGCAAACGTTACCGCCACGCCGCCCGCCATGTCCGCGAATGCGAAGGGCTTGCCAGCGCAATCGCCGACTGGAAAGGCCATCCCGACCACGACACCTGGCTTGCCGATCTCAAGGCGAAACACGCCCGCAAGTCCGGCTTCTGGAAGCATCTGGAGTGAAGGGCCTGAGCGCGGGCTGGCGAGGCAGGGCCGGTGTTGGCGCGATCGGGCAGGAATTGGACCGAGACCGCCGGCTCGACACCGCGATGGGCACATCGTCATAATCCCGAAAAGAGAAATAACACATGTTCAGATATAGATAGATGGCGCGAACGGAGACGCCTTTCTCTCCATCGGCCTGACACGTTTATAATATGTGTGAATCAACGGGCGGAAGCGGGGCAAAAGGGCTCGCTACTTCTCGCCGTACCGGGCGATCTCCACCCAGCTCTCGCATCGGGAAATCACACCCAGCAGCAACTCATCGAGTGGATAAAGCACCTTGGCCCGCCAGCGCGGGACCTAAAGCCCTTCAAACGACCCGAGAAAATCGACAACCGTGTCGAACGCCTCGGACGCCTCCGGCTTCGCCAATTTGCCTATCATGCTGATAATCCTCCGTGCACATCAAGAGGACGCCGACCAATTCAGCATTCGACGATTGTCGCGCACAAACTCACCCGATTGTCCTTGATCGAACGCGAACATGGCTTTCCGTTCATATTGAATTGCGCCATGGTAGAAAATCGAAGACAGTCTGGAAGCTGAGGGATGATTATGCGGTTCATGAGTTTTGTGGGTATCGTGCTCGCTTTTGCGACGATTGCCCCGGTCGCCGGCGCGCAAACTTACCCGGCTGCAACCTACAATCCTGACATACCCACGCTCGAAGCTGTCATTGGCCATGATCATGGTGAAGAAATAAGTTCGGTTGGCGATATCGCTGCATACCTGCGTGCCCTTGCGGAAGCTGCGCCAGAGCGAATGCAGATGCACACATATGGGGAAACCTGGCAGGGCCGTGAACTGGTCTATGCCGTCATTTCTTCACCAAAAAACATGCAACGGCTTGAGGAAATAAAGGCAAGCCTCGACGATCTCGCCAAGGGCGAAAGTCTGACTGCTGAAACACTTGCTACAACACCGGCTGTTGTCTGGCTTTCCTATGGGGTGCATGGTGACGAGGTAACGCCATCTGACAGCGCGCTTTTCATGGCCTACCACCTGCTGGCTGCAGAAGGGGACGAACTGGCGCAGACAATTCTTGACAATACGATCGTGATTATCGATCCGGTTCAGAATCCGGACGGTCGCGAGCGTTTTTTGCACAGCTTTTCTTCTGCACGCGGGCTTGAGTCGATCGCCGACCGGCATGCCGCCGAACATGACCAGCCCTGGCCGCGCGGGCGCTACAATCACTATCTGTTCGACCTGAACCGGGATTGGTTTGCGATGACCCAGCCGGAAACGCAGGGCAAGGTTGCCGCCGTCCTGGAATGGCACCCGGTTGTGTATGTTGACAGCCATGAGATGGGCGGCGATGCGACTTATTATTTCCCGCCTGCCGCAAAGCCCCTCAATCCCAACATCACGCAGGAACAGCGCGACCGGCAAGCTCAGCTTGGCCAAAACATGGCGCGTTATTTCGATCAGTATGGCGTCGCCTATTTCACGCGCGAGGTCTTTGATGCGTTTTACCCCGGTTACGGCGATATGTGGCCAACCCTGAACGGCGCGATTGCCATGACATTCGAACAGGGTTCACCACGCGGGCTGAAATTTCTGCGCCGCGATGGAACCGAACTGACCTATGGTGAGGGTGTGCGAAATAATGTTCTGAGCTCGCTGGCGACGTTGGAAGTGGTCGCCCGCAACCGATCAGATTATCTTGCTGCCTACGGTGCCTATCGAGACTCTGCGATTACAAAAGGCGAGACGTCTGACGGTCGTTTCAGCGTGCTTGACCTTTCGGCGAGACGTTATGAGGCCGAAGCGCTTGGGCGTCGGCTGGCAGCGCAAGGGATCGTGGTCCAGCGCTTCGAAGCAGGTGCGCGCCATTGTGCAAAAACCTATCCGGCCGGTGCCCTTGTCATTGACCTTGCGCAACCGCAAGGCCGGCTTGCCCGAACGCTGCTGAGCGCGTCAACACCGCTTGCGGATGATTTCATAGCCGAACAGGAAAGCCGGCGCGCGCGCGGTCTCGCGCATGAACTCTATGACGTGACCGCATGGTCAGTTCCCTTGATGGATGGGGTCGATGCCACGCAATGCGACGAGGCGACCACAGGCACTGCGAAGCTTGTGCGTGCAAATGATCCGATTTCATCGCTAACCGGGTCTGGCGGCGCGTTTGGTCAGATTGGTCCGTGGACAGACGGTGGACAGGCACGGTTGGCAATTGCGGCCCTGAAGTCCGGGCTCAAAGGCAAGACGACGGATGAACCCTTCGTTCAGGGCGCGCGCAGCTTTCCCAAAGGCAGCGTCGTGTTTCCGAGGTCTGGCAATCCGCCCGATCTTGGCGACCAGTTGCGCACGCTGGCCCGCGATATCGGGGCCGAACTTGTCCCAATGGAGACAAGCTGGGTTGAAGAT
>CAYUEM010000222.1:2343-4070 GCA_964442925.1 uncultured Hyphomonadaceae bacterium | reverse complement strand
GGCGGGCATCAAGGTGAGTCCAAGCCCTGCCCGTCTCGGCACGACCATGGTAGAGCTTCTCAAAGGCTAGGACTGCATTAAATTGATGAGGGTTTCGCCCGGCTTTTGGTATAAGCGTGCTGACGCAGCGTAAGGTTGAGTCGCAGGACAAGACAGGGGCTTTCTGCCCCAGACAGGAACGAGTTGCAAGATGGCAGATGATGGCAGCCAGGTGACCGGCAAGCGCAGCGCGCTCAATTCAGCGATGCTCGATACATTGTTTCTGTATGGCGGAAATGCCGCCTATGTCGAAACCATGCAGGCAGACTTTGCCCGCGATCCGGAAAGTGTTCCGGCCAGCTGGCGGGCCTTCTTCGAGGAGGTTGGCGACAGCAGCGAGGCGGCGACACGCAATGCAGCCGGCGCAAGCTGGAAACGGACCCAATGGCCGGCATCCGACCCGGAAACAACAGCGGTTTTCGATGGCAACTGGGCCGTGATCGAACCGGCAATCGAACAAAAATTGCAGGACAGGGCACCAGCGGCTAACAAGGACGAGATTGCAACTGCGGTAAAGGATTCCATCCGCGCGCTGATGATGATCCGCGCCTATCGCATCCGTGGTCACCTCAAGGCCAGTCTCGATCCGCTCGGACTGGAAGAGATCGGCCAGCATCCCGAGCTTGAACCCTCAACCTATGGGTTTGAGCCCCACGACATGGACCGGCAAATCTTCCTCGATAATGTGCTCGGGCTGGAATATGCGACCATCCCGGAAATGGTCGATATCCTCCAGCGGACATATTGTTCCACGATCGGCATCCAGTTCATGCATATTGCCGACCCGGAAGAAAAGGGCTGGCTGCAGGAGCGGATCGAAGGGCCCGACAAGGGCGTGGCATTCACCACGAATGGCAAGAAGGCGATCCTGTCGAAACTGATCGAGTCCGAAGCGTTCGAGCGGTTCCTGCACAAGCGCTATCCCGGCACCAAGCGGTTCGGCCTGGATGGCGGTGAAGCGGCGGTGCCGGCGCTTGAGCAGATCATCAAGCGAGGCGGCGCGCTCGGGGTCGAGGAGATCGTGATCGGGATGCCGCATCGCGGCCGGCTGAACATGCTCGCAGCGGTCATGGGCAAGCCGTATGAAAAGATTTTTCACGAGTT
This sequence comes from uncultured Hyphomonadaceae bacterium, assembly GCA_964442925.1. GTDB lineage: Bacteria > Pseudomonadota > Alphaproteobacteria > Caulobacterales > Hyphomonadaceae > UBA5336. Next base: position 2,927 of record CAYUEM010000222.1, on the reverse strand, counting down.
TCAGGGTGGATCGACGCAGGGTGCCGAGGAATTCGGTTCCGGCGATGTCAAATACCATCTCGGTGCCTCGTCAGACCGCGAATTTGACGGCAACAAGGTTCACCTGACGATGAATGCCAACCCATCGCATCTTGAGGCGGTCAACCCGGTTGTGCTCGGTCGGGTGCGCTCGAAACAGGCGATGGAGGCCCGCGACAGCGGCACGCTGCATCGCGACAAGGTGATGGCGCTGCTGCTGCACGGAGATGCCGCATTTGCCGGCCAGGGTGTGGTGGCTGAATGTTTCGCGCTGTCGGGGCTGGCCGGCTACCGCACCGGTGGCACCATTCATTTTATCGTCAACAACCAGATCGGCTTTACCACGAGCCCGATGTATTCGCGCTCCTCGCCTTACCCGTCTGATGTCGCACTGATGGTTCAGGCGCCGATCTTCCATGTGAATGGCGACGATCCCGAGGCGGTGACCTATGCGGCCAAGGTCGCAACCGAATACCGCCAGAAATTCGGCAAAAATGTTGTAAGGACAATATCTTGTATTTCTGCATCTGTCTTTGTAAATAAATCACGTGCTCCTGCTAGTGCTG
>CAYUEM010000222.1:0-2333 GCA_964442925.1 uncultured Hyphomonadaceae bacterium | reverse complement strand
GGCCATAATGAGGGCGATGACCCGACAATGACGCAGCCGGGCATGTATGCGCAGATCGCGCAGCAGCCTTCAGCGCGGGAAATCTACGCTGCGCGGCTGGTTGAAGAAGGGCTGGTGACGGCGGAGGAAGTCGAAAAGCAGGTCAGTGATTTCCAGGACTATCTCGACCGCGCTTTTGATGCCGGCAAGGAGTTGGCCCCGCAAAAGGCCGACTGGCTGGACGGCGAATGGAAAGGCTTCCGCCTGCCTGATGATGATGATCGCCGCGGCCTGACCGGTGTTTCTGCGGAAAGGCTGCGCCGGCTCGGCGCGGCGATAACAACCCCGCCAGAAGGTCTCGATCTGCACAAGACCGTCGGGCGGGTGATCGAGAGGCGCGGCGAGGCGATCCGGTCAGGCCAGAATATCGACTGGGGCACGGCCGAGCATCTGGCGTTTGCGACCCTGCTGCACGAAGGCTATGGTGTGCGCCTGTCAGGACAGGATTCTGCTCGCGGCACCTTTGTCCAGCGCCACAGCCATCTTGTCGATCAGACCACCGGCGAGCGCCATACCCCGCTCAACCATCTCGGCGAAGACCAGGCCGAATATGAGGTCATCGACAGCCTGTTGTCGGAAGAGGCCGTGCTCGGTTTCGAATATGGTTATTCGCTCGCCGATCCGAATACGCTGACATTGTGGGAGGCGCAGTTCGGCGATTTCTCCAATGGTGCCCAAGTCTATTATGACCAGTTCATTTCATCATCCGAGCGCAAATGGCTGCGAATGTCGGGACTGGTCTGCCTGTTGCCGCACGGTTATGAAGGTCAGGGGCCTGAGCACTCATCCGCGCGGCTTGAGCGGTTCCTGCAAATGTGTGCGGAAGACAATATGCAGGTCTGCAACCTGACGACGCCATCAAACTATTTCCACGTGCTGCGCCGCCAGATTCACCGCGCGTTCCGCAAGCCTCTGATCATCATGACACCGAAATCCCTGCTTCGCCACAAGCTTGCGGTGTCCAGGATCGAGGATTTCGGTCCCGATGACAGCTTCCACCGGGTGTTGTGGGATGATGCAGAAACAGCCGGGCGTGAGGGCAAGTCCAGGCTTGTCGAAGACGACAAGATCCGCCGCGTCGTGCTGTGTTCGGGCAAGGTTTATTATGACCTGTTCGAGGCGCGCGAAGACAGGCAGATCGATGACATCTACCTGATGCGCGTCGAACAGTTCTATCCCGTCCCGCGCAAGTCGCTGATGCAGGAGCTCAAGCGGTTCCCGCAGGCCGAAATGGTCTGGTGCCAGGAAGAGCCGCGCAATATGGGCGGCTGGACGTTCATCCGCGACGAGATCGAATGGTGTGCCAAACAGGTCGGCGTGAAAGCGCCGCGGCCGAAATATGCAGGCCGCTCGCCATCCGCAGCCACCGCGACGGGTCTGATGTCGAAACATATCGAAGAGCGCGACACCCTGATCGGCAGCGCGCTTGGCGAACAGCCGGTAGAAGACAGCGTGGTCGGTGCCTGAGGCATCGACACACCTCCATGTGAATTCAGATAGCGACGAGAGACAAGATGACCGACATCACTGTGCCGACACTCGGCGAAAGCGTCACTGAAGCCACGGTTGGCCAGTGGCTGAAACAGCCCGGCGACAGCGTTGCGCGCGACGAGGTTCTGGTGGAACTGGAAACCGACAAGGTTTCGGTGGAAGTGGCAGCGCCGGAAGACGGCACCCTGTCAGAAATTCTCGTCAATGCCGGCGATACGGTCGAAATCGGTGCTCTGCTCGCAAAGATGGGGGCAGCAAGTGAGGCTTCTTCTGGCGCAGGCAAGGGTTCGGCCACCAAGTCAGATGACAACACGGTCCCGGCGGCCCCTGAAACGGCCAGCGGCGGTGCAACCCTTGATGTCAGTGTGCCGGCAATGGGCGAAAGTGTGACCGAAGGCGCTATTTCGTCACTGATGAAAAAGCCGGGCGACGCCGTCGCAAAGGATGAGGCGATTGCCGAGATCGAGACCGACAAGGTCGCCGTCGAGGTTCCCGCCCCGGCCGATGGCACGCTGGACGCGTGGCTGGTTTCCGAAGGGGACACCGTCGAGCCCGGATCGGTGATCGCCCGGATCCGCGCGGGTGCCGGCGCCTCCGCCTCTTCCGGTGGCGCACCGGCCCAGCCGGCAAAGTCTGCGCAGGCGGAGACATCGTCCGGCTCCGGCGAACGGCCGGTTTCACCTGCAGTGCGCCGCGTCACATCGGAGGCCGGTGTGGATCCGGCAACGATTTCAGGTTCGGGCAAGGGCGGACGCGTCACCAAGGGCGACATGCTGGAAGCCATCCAGGCCCGCGAGGAGAAA
>CAYUEM010000221.1:0-4188 GCA_964442925.1 uncultured Hyphomonadaceae bacterium | reverse complement strand
AAGCCTATTCGCAAGCCAAGACACAATGGGTGCGCGCCGCCGAACACCGCGCGCGATCCGGCTCAGCCTGACCGGACTGTCAGGCACAGCTCTGTCAAGCTTGACGGCGGTCATGGTCCGTGAAACTCAGTTCATGGTAAGATCTACGGGGCGGTCTGCTTGGCCTCGACCCTTTATGAACTCACAACGGAGAGGCGGACATGTTCCTTCCCACTGAATTTATCTGGCTGGAGCCGGTAATCGTTGCGGCAATCATTGTTTTTGTTGTCGATCTGGTCGGCAATTCGCTGGCCTATGGCGGTCGTTTCGTGAATGCGCTGGTCACCGCCGCCATTTTCGCAGTGGTGTTTGCCGTTCTGGCCTATTTTGGTCTTGGCAAGCTGCAATTTTCGACCGAGGTCGCTGAGCTTCCGTCGCGTTTTCTGCCGGGCGAGCTGCTCTGGCTGGAGCCGGTTCTGATCGCAACCGTGATCGTGTTCATCGTCGGCCTCGTCGGCAACATCGTGTCATTCAAGAACCGCTTGATGAACGCGCTGGTCACGGCGATCATTTTCCTGATTGTGTTCGGCGTGGTGACGTATCTCGGCTATGGTTTGATCGAAGTGGATGTCCCGACCCTGCCGACCGGCGAGACACCGACGGGCGAATAAGGGTTGCAGGCGCTATGGCCCGACCGGAGATCGCCAGTATCTCGGCTATGAGTCGTGCAGTATAGACTGGTTCCGCATTGAGAATGAGACGCTTAGCCGCAGTCAGGCCGGATTGCGGTGCAGGTTGTCAGCTGCCTCGGCGACGAGGTGAAGAAGGTATTTGAGGCGTATTGAGACTATGACGATTGATGAAGCAGCCCGGAAACTGGCGGAGATGTCTCAAAAAGGTGCCGTAATGAACGAGAAGGTGGCTCATATTCATCTGTTCGCGATCACCTATGCAGACGAGATCAATAGCATGTCCTTGCCAGAAGTTGTCGCGCTAGCCGGTTTGCCTGATACCTACAAGACGGAACTCAGGAAGGGCATCAATCTTGCCAAATATGTTCGGCCAATAGACTGATAAAATTCCGGATTTCCGGCACCTGTCACCGACAGCCTCAAGCCCTTGACCACGCAAAAGCAAAGGGCCGCCATGACTACCTCATTCGATGTGCCGATAGATCCGATGGTGCTTTCGACTGGGCCCGCTTCCGGCCCACTAGCATGCGAACACATCATATTGCGCCATCAGAACTGCCGGTATTTCTCAAGCGGCAGGCCGTTTTTCTCGATCCACTCATTGGAACTGTGCAGGGCGGCGCGGTTTCCCTCCAGCCATTGCGCAGCCTTTTGCTGGCGCACGGCCTCGCGCAGGCTGGCTTCGAATGTGGCCGAAAGGTTGATGCCAAGGGCGCGCGCCTCGTCGAGAAGGGCGGTATCAACCGTCAGATTCGTGGCGCGTTTGGTCATTTGTCTCTCCTGCGGATTACGCATGCGCATTTATAGCACACATAAAAATGCAGGCGACACTCGGCATCGCGAACGACGCGTCCGGGCCAGAAACGCCGGAAATTGACCGGCAACGCTGTGGCACAGTTGGAAGGCGTCAAAGCCCGACCTCGTGGCTGAGGAGGCCGCGTGAAGCGGCGATCTCGAAGCATGGCTGCTTACCCCGTCTTCGCCATCGAGGCGTGCCGCCTGAAGGATAAGTTCCCGTCTTCCCCCCTTTGCTTTTCCGCCCGGTGCTGCCATATCAGCGCCATGTTGAAAATCGAAGAATTGTCCGCAACTGTCGGCGAAGATGAATCGGCCACGCAGATCCTGAAGGGTCTGTCGCTGGAGGTGCCTGCGGGCGAGGTGCATGCGGTGATGGGGCCGAACGGGGCGGGCAAGTCCACCCTGTCCTATGTGCTCACCGGCCGCGAGGGCTATACGGTCACCGACGGGACGGCGCGCCTGGATGGTGAAGACCTGCTGGACATGACCCCGGAGGCCCGCGCGGCCCACGGCCTGTTCCTTTCGTTCCAGTATCCGGTCGAAATCCCCGGCGTGCCAGTGATGAGTTTCGTGCGCGCGGCCATGAATTCCCAGCGCAAGACACGCGGCGAGGATGAGATCTCCGCGCCGGACTTCATAAAGAAGGCGCGCGAGATCGGCGGGCGGATGAACCTTTCGGCTGAGCAGCTCAAGCGCGCCCTGAATGTCGGTTTTTCCGGCGGCGAGAAGAAGCGGCTGGAGATTTTCCAGATGATGATGCTGGAACCGCGCTTTGCCATTCTCGACGAGACCGACAGCGGGCTCGACATTGACGCGCTGAAAACCGTGGCCGATGGCGTCAATGCCCTGCGCGGGCCGGAGCGCGGGATGCTGGTGATCACCCATTATCAGCGCCTGCTCGACCATATCGTGCCTGACCGGGTGCATGTGCTGGCTGACGGTCGCATCGCTGCGAGTGGCGGTCCGGAGCTGGCGCTGCGTCTGGAAAAGGAAGGCTATGAGGACATTATCGGTGAGGCAGCCTGATGGCGGTGGCCGATCTTCGTGAGCTGATCGCCGATCCGAGCGCGGCGGAGCTGGAGCTGATCGCGCAATATGGCGCGCTGGCCCAGGACCCGCGGCGCGAGCGGGCATTTTCCGCATTTGCCGGCATTGGCCTTCCGCACCGGCGGATGGAAGACTGGAAATGGAGCGATTTCCGCGCCCGGCTGAAAGTCATCGAAGCGCCGGCCTCCGACCCTGCGAGCGATCCATTTGCGGCAATTGATGCGCCGGCATTGCAGTTTTCTCCTGCGGGCCTGAAGGGTGGCACGAATGCGCGGGCCGGACTGAAACTGCATGTCCGTGATGAGGCGCAGGCTTTTGGTGGGGCTGAACTCATGCCGCTGGGCGCGATGACAGCGGCGCTCGCTGGCGGTCGCAAGGGGCCGGCTGCATTGCTTATTGAGGTGACAGGGCCGGTGCAGGCCGATCTGCGGCTGGTTTTTGCTGCGGCGCGCGCCGTGGTGAACATCTCGCGCGTCAGCGTGCTGGTGCGTTCCGGCGGGCGGTTGCACATATTGGAAAGCCATCTTGGCGGTGCCGGTCTCAGCGCGCATCTCTGTGATGTCACGGTGCAGGAAGGCGGCTCGCTCAGCCGCACGATCTTCCAGACAGGCCGGCCCGATGAGGCGCAGATTGTTACCAGTGACATTCGCCTGGACGCTGGTGCACAGTATACTCAGGTCACGCTTGGTTTTGGGGCCGGTATTGCGCGACTGGAAACCCATCTGACCCATCAGGGCGAAAATGCAAACGCGCAGATCGATGCGGCCTATCTCGCCGGCAATGGGCATCATGTCGATATCACGACCCGTGTGCGCCATGGCGCGCGCGGCTGCACCACCAGGCAACTGACCAAGGGCGCGGTTGATGCCGGCGGGCGCGGTGTATTCCAGGGCCGGTTTCATGTTCCGCGCTGGGTCGGGCAGAAGACCGCGGCTGACATGCAGCATCATGCGTTGCTTTTGGCCAACGGCGCGGAGGTCAATGCCAAGCCGGAGCTGGAAATCTTCGCCGATGATGTTGAGTGCGCGCATGGCAACACCTGCGGCGCGCTCGATGGCGACCAGCTTTTCTACATGCGCCAGCGCGGCCTGCCGGAAACAGAGGCCCGTGCGTTGCTGACGCAGGCCTTTATTGCAGAGGCGCTTGCGGCCGCACCGGAAGCTGTCGGCGACATCCTGCGCGATCAGGCCCGCAGCTTTCTGGCATCAGACTGAGGCAGGTCAATGCAAGGCCCGGACAAGGCAGGGCAAGGCGACGCATCGCCCGTCGGGCAGGAAAGACCATATACTGATCATGACCCACTCGCTCGACACCGACACCATTCGCACCCAGTTTCCGATCCTCGATCGCGAGGTGCACGGAAAACCCCTCGTCTATCTCGACAATGCCGCCAGCGCACAGAAGCCCGAAGCGGTAATCGAAGCCATGGCCAACCAGATGCGCACCGCCTATGCGAATGTTCATCGCGGCCTGCACACACTGGCAAATGAGACCACGCAGGCCTTCGAGGATGCGCGCGAGGATGTGCGCCGCTTCCTCAATGCCGGCTCTGTCGAAGAGATCATCTTCACCAAGGGTGCGACCGAGGCGATCAATCTCGTCGCCAGCGGACTTGCCGGCGAGATCAGCCCCGGCGACGAAATCGTGCTGTCGCTGATGGAGCATCATTCCA
>CAYUEM010000220.1:0-4216 GCA_964442925.1 uncultured Hyphomonadaceae bacterium | reverse complement strand
GAGGATTTCGTGCAGCACAAAGGCGAATGGGTGGAGCCCATCTGCGTGGAATATCGCGGCGAGGTGAAGCTCTGCGAATTGCCGCCCAACACGCAAGGGGTCGCGGCGCTGCAGATGCTGCAAATGCTGGAACGGTTTGACCTGGCCGGGATGGGCTTTGGCTCGCCCGACAGCCTGATGGCGCAGGTCGAGGCGAAACGGCTGGCCTTTGCCGACCGGGCGGCGGGGTATGCGGACCCGGCTTTCAGCAGGATCGATCCGCAGGCCTTCATCGCTCCGGATATCGCGCAGTTCAACGCCGCCCAGATCGATATTGCCCGGGCAAACCCGAACATAAGCTCGCGCCTTCGCGAGCGGGTCATGTCCGGCGACGGCGATCTTCTGGCCGCCGACGCAAAACTCCAGGACGGCGATACGACCTATCTCACCGTCACTGACAAGGACGGGATGATGGTCTCGCTGATCCAGAGCAATTATCGCGGCATGGGGTCAGGCCTCGTTGCTGACGGGCTCGGTTTCATGTTCCAGGATCGCGGCCAGCTTTTCTCCCTCGACCCGGACCACCCGAATGTTTTCGAACCGGGCAAACGCCCCTTCCACACCATCATACCGGCTTTCGCGTTCCGGAAGGACATGCCGGGCTGCCAGGTCCGCGCCGTGCCGATCGAGCAGGCCTGCCCGTATGAGCCGTGGCTCAGTTTCGGCCTGATGGGCGGGGGCATGCAGCCGCAGGGCCATGTCCAGATCATTCTCAATCTCGTCGACTTCGACATGGGGCTGCAGGAGGCCGGCGATGCGGCGCGCTGGGAACATCTTGGCGGCTGCGAGCCGACCGACGCGCTGGAAGGCGACGACTGCGAGGGCGATATGGGCCTGATCCAGATTGAGCGCGGCATTCCGGAGGTCACCAAGGCCGAACTGGAAGCGCGCGGCCACACCGTGCGCTATATTCGCGCCAATGCCGGGGGCTATCAGGCGATCATGCGTGATTTCAATACCGGCGCCTGGATCGCGGCAACCGAGATGCGCAAGGATGGCAGCGCCGACGGGTATTGATGAGGGGCGGCGCGGTTTCAGCCGTTCGCCTGCCAGTCCTGCCGGCTGACCTCCCAGACGCGCGATGGGCGCATGCAACCCGCTGGACTGCGGCTGGTGACCTCTCCCATGCGGGTGAAGCCGAGTGCGTCGAGCAGGGCGGCGGTGCGCGCATTGTCGCGTGCGGCGGTTTCGCAGATCCGCTCAAGTCCGAGTGCGTCGAACATCCAGCTGAAGCTCGCCCTCGCGCCGCGCTTGCCCTCGCCGGCATTCTGGCGGTCCGGATGCACCGCGCCCGCCAGCTCGCCGGTGGCCCAGCGGGGCCAGACCTGAATGTCACTATATCCCACAATCGCGTCATCGATCAGGTTCAGGAACAAAAGACCGGTGCCCAGCGCGCGCTCGGCAAGGTGGGCATTGATGAAGCTGCGCACATTGTCGCCATGCAGCGGGCGGGGCAGTGAGTAGATCGGTGCATGCACGCGCGGATCGGAAAGGAATTCCAGCAGGGCTGCGGTGTCGCGCTCCTGCGCCAGGCGGTAGACCATGCCATCGCGTGCCGGCATGGCTGTGGCCTGCGACACCGCCTTCCTGATGGCGTCTGCGCGTTCTGTGGGCACTTCGATGCGGGTTACAGGTATCGCGTCAGTCATCCCTCTCCACCTTTCCGCGCAGCGCCTTGACGTCGCCGCGCACCTGTTTGGCCTTGAGCCGGCGGCGAACCGAGCCCGCTGTCGGACGGGTGCGGATACGCTTTTTCGGCGGCTGCGCCGCGCTCGCGATCAGGCCTTTCAGTCGCTGGCGGGCATCGGCGCGGTTCATCGCCTGACTGCGATACTGCCGCGCTTCTATGACAATATCCCCTTCGCGCGTCAGCCGGCTTGAAAACAGCCGCCGAAACCTGGCCTTGACCCCTTCCGGCAGGCAGGAATGATCGACATTCCAGCGCAGCTGCACCGCCGTTGCGACCTTGTTGACATTCTGCCCGCCGGGACCGGACGCCTGCACGAACTGTTCGGTCAGCTCCCATTCGGGCACCGAAAGCTCGTCATTGACCCGAAGGCCATCTGTTGGGGGCTGTGTCATCTTAATAAGGCGTTCAGATCGAATTCAGTCTGGCGTACATAACATGTTCTGGACGTAAAGAGCATAGCGCTCCGCTTTTTGGTCGAAGGTCCGTTGACAGGCAAAGAGCAAATTGGGCGCGGAAAGGAGCGTTCATGCGCATTCTAAGAAAATTGGCAGGCCTTGCAGCCGCCCTCGCCCTGACCACAAGCCTTCTGGCACCTGCCGCCGTCGCCCAGCGCGGCGAGCGCGAGCATAACCAGAAGTTGAGAGGCGGCGATCATTCGCGTGGCGATCATGGCCGGCGCGGCGATCGACATGACAGCCGCCATGATCGCGGTCACGGTAATCGCGGTAAAGATTATCATCGTGGACACAGCTACCGCGGTAAAGATTATCATCGTGGACACAGCTATCGCGGCAACAGTTACAACCGACACGACTATCGCCACGACCGATATTCCGTTCGCCCACCCGTGCACCACAATCGCAGCTACGGCGGCGGCTATAAAAGCCACCACCGCTCGCCCTATCGCCATTATCGCGGCAAGAGTCATTATGGCTACAAGCCCTATCCCAGCTATCGCAGTAACCGCTATTACGGCTACAAGCCCTATCGTTCATATCGCGCACCAAAGCGATATGTGCCGCGCTACAGTGTCGGCGGACACTATAATTACGGTCGCCACACGATAATCCTGTCCGATTATGACTATTATGGTCTGTATGCTCCGCCACACGGCTATCATTGGGTGCGTGACCATGATCGCAGCGATGCCATCCTCGCCTCGGTGGCGACCGGTGCGGTGATCGGTCTGGTCATCGGCGTGCTGTCGGATCAATGATGCAGGCAGGCCATTGCCTGTGCGGCCCGATTCCTGCTTAAACTGTCTTGCCAGCCAGAGTGGAGGGCAAAATGATCCATCAACAGCAGAAAGGAGGTGATCCAATGTCGAGTGAGAAACCAGGAGCGGCGATTGGGTCCGTTCTTTCAGGTGCCGACGCGGAGCAGCCTCTGTTCGCCATCTGAAAGACATTCGGCCAGGCTTTGACCTGACCGTGGATTCATGAGCCCTCCGGCTCACGGGAGCCGCCCCAGACGGGGCGGCTCTTGTCGTTTTGGGCAGCGGCTGCGCCCTTTTCAGCCATAAGCTTTGAAAGCAGTGTAATCACGTGATCCCCCGGACCTGATCCGGGGTCTCTCGCATCCGGGCCGGAAAAAGACAGGTTCCGGGTCAGGCCAGGGACGTGCGGTTGTCGGGTGTTTCAAGAACAGCCTCCATGCGTTTTCAAAAAACCGGTGAAAGCTCATCCCGGCGAAAAGACCGGATTGACAGGTCAGGCCGATACCGGCGGCAACCTGTCGATCCATGGGCGCGCCTGCTCCAGTTCATAAGCCAGTTCCAGCAACTGGCCATCATCGCCGCGCTTGCCGGAGAACATCATGCCAATGGGCAGGCCGCGCGCACTCCAGGCCAGCGGCACCGACATCGAGGGCGCGCCGGCCACATTCATCGGCGTTGTATAGGCAACAAATTCGGTCACACGCTGCATATGTGTCTCGCCATCGAGGGTCGGGCTGAGATGGCCGATCTCGACCGCAGGGGCAGCCAGCGTCGGCGTCAGCAGCACATCGAAACGCTCGAACATGTCGTGATAGGCACCGTCAAACGCCTTCAGATAGGCAATCGCCGCCTCCATCTCGCCGCGCCTTTTCAGGAACATGTCGCGCAGATACAGAGTCCAGGGCTCAACAATCTCCGGTCCGGCCGGTTGCCCGCTGAACGCGCTGGCCGCCTCGGCGAACTGTGCCGCTCCCGACGCCCACAGCAGCAAGAACCGGTCTGCAAAGGCGGCACCATCGAAGGGCAGCACATATTCGACCACCTCGTGACCCAGTTCCCGGCACAGCTCAGCGGTGTCCTCGGCGGCGCGCAGCACTTGTGGGTCGAGCGGCGAGCCCGCCGGCGGTTGCGGCGCAAAGCCGATTTTCAGCCGGCGCGAAGATGGCCCGGCGATGGCACCGATGGATGGATATTCGCCGGTCTCACCGACAAGAAACAGCGCGGCACTGTCGCGCACAGTCAGGGTCACAGCATGCTCGACGGAGATATCG
>CAYUEM010000219.1:0-4226 GCA_964442925.1 uncultured Hyphomonadaceae bacterium | reverse complement strand
CCAGCTCAGGCCGGCAGCGTAGGTTTGGGTTTCAAGGAAGGAATTTTCCTGCGTGTCGCGGACTTCCTCACCTTCTTCATGACCTTCGCCTTCGTCTTCCTCGGCTTCTTCAGCTGCGCGGAATGCGGCGGATTCGGCAAAGCCGGGAATGTCATAATTGTCGAAATCGCGGTCTGATGCCGTCAGCGACAGCACGAACGGTCCGCCGGTGAACTGGGCGCGCCCGGCCAGCTCACTGCCCTCATTGACGCTGTTATAGGCACCGAACAGGTCCGCAGAGACCGGCTTTTCCGGCAGGCTTTCGGCGATCAGGCCGTCAATCACATTGACCACGCCGCCAATCGCCTGGCCCCCATAGGCCAGCGCCGCCGGCCCGCGCAGAATCTCGATCCGCTCGGCATCGATGCCATCGGCGGCTACCTGATGGTCAGGAGAGGCAGCGGAGACGTCGATCACGCCGATGCCATTGGTCAGCACCTGCACACGCTCGGCGCCAAGCCCGCGCAGCACCGGACGGCTCGCGCCCTGACCGAAGAAGGTCGATGACACGCCGGGCTGGCGATCAAGCGTGTCGCCGAGCGAGCCGGCAAGACGCTCAAGAATGTCCTCGCGACCGATCACGGTGGCATTGCCGATCAGCTCATCGGCGGCGCGATCCGGACCTGGCGAAGTGACGACGATGGGCGATTCGCGCAAGGTGGCTTCATCTGCGCTTTGGGCATTGGCCACGGCCGCGAGCAGGGGCCCACTGGCCGCTGCAAGGAGGAGAAAACGTTTCATGCTGGGTGTCTCTTTGATCTGATGGTGCAACAAAACCATCGCGCGGCGCGAACACCGGCGACAGGGCTTCGGGTCGACGATCAGACAGGAGGACCGCGCGGCTGTGGCCAGCTGGCGGGCTGCGCGACGGGCACCGGCAGGATCGCGCCCAAGACCTGGCGTGCGCTGGCAACTGACGGGCTTGGCAGGGCAGGAGACGGCGGCAGGATGGCGCTGTCTTCATGCAGGCGCATGTCGAAATCGCATTCAATTCCGTCATGATCATGCGGGTCGAACCCATGCCCGGCAGCGTGCGCCAGCCCGATGGACTGGGCCAGCACCAACAGCGCGACAATGAGCGCTCTGAAACCAACGGCGAAATGCGACTGCATTCGCGGTTCGTTATATCATAACAATTCGCCCTGCAACGGGTTTTCGGCGTCAATGACGGATTGACTGCTTGCGAGACTTCAGTCGAGAGCGCCGATAAACGGCAGGCCACGATACCGACCGGCCTCGTCCATACCGTAGCCGACGAGGAAACGGTCGGGCGCTTCAAAGGCGAAATGGTTGAGCCCACCTGCCGGCGCACCGGGTTTGCGCGCCAGTGCACAGGTCTCGACACTTTCCGCACCTTTGGCGATGAGATGGCGGCGGGCAAAATCCAGCGTGCGTCCGGAATCGAACACATCATCGACGATCAGCACCCGGCGTCCGGCCAGCGAGCGGGAAATGTCAGCGCGCACAACCACCCGGCCAGAGCTTTCGCGCGCATCGCGGTAGCTTTCCAGCCACAGGACATCGAGCACCGGATGCACGCCGCATCGCGCCAGCCCTTTCATCAGGTCGCTGGTAAATGGCAGTGCGCCGATCAGGATCGACACGACCGTCCAGTCGCCCTCGGCCATTGCTGTGCTGAGCCGCTCAGCCAGCCTGTCAACATGGGCTGCCAGCGTGTCTGCATCGAGCAAGGTGGTGATCTGCAAGGGCTCGGTCATGGCAGGTTGTCTCCTTCAGCCGGCGCAGCGGGCGGGCTAACCGGCCCGGCCTCGTCACGCGGAACAAAGCGCAGGTCAAGCTGGTAGGATTCCACCGGCGGGTTTTCCAGCACCGCCCGGAACCGTCCAACCTCGCCTGCCGGAATGTCTGCGGGCACGACCTCGGCCAGCATGAAGGCGATCTCCTTGCCATATTCATCGAGCAGACCAACCCGGACCGCCGGGGCCTGGCGCACTGTTGTGGTGATGTTGCGCACATCTGCCGCCACGCTGAGCACGGGCATGGTGCCGACAAGCTCACGCGAGCGTTCGATGTTCTCGAAATCAAGACCGAACCGGTTCACCTCAAGCCCCAGCACGCGATAAAGGCTTGCCGATTTCGGCCAGATGCTGACAACGCCGTCGCGATAGACATAAGCGCCGATGATCGCCGCCACGGCAAGTGTGGCCATGACCGACCAGACCAGAGTGGCGGCCAGCCTTGACTGTTTTTTTCGCCGCTTGCTGACGAGTTGGAGATAACGCTGATGGCCGCTGCGGGTTTCTTCCTGCGATTGTGACCCTTGCGAACCGTCGGCGCGCACAAACCAGGCATGTCCGCACGCTGCGCATTTCACGCTGCGCCCGTCCCCGCCAATCGTGTTGTCGTCGGCAAAATACTGGGTTTCGCATTCAGGACATGTGAGGATCATGACTTGGACATTCGCTCAATTCGCCGCAATGGTCTATCTTTCCTGCACGGTTTGCGCAGCGGAGGTATCGGTCCTGTCATGACCGCGCACAAGAACGATTTTCTGGCTGACGAGGCGGTGCGTCTCGACCGGGTCTCACTGCGCTATGACAGCGCCGAGGATGTGCTGACCGGGCTCGATCTGGTATTGCAGCCTGGCTCATTCACATTTCTGACCGGGCCGTCAGGTGCCGGCAAGACCTCGCTCCTGAAGCTGCTCTATCTCGCGCAATCACCCACGCGCGGCGACATTTCCCTGTTCGGCCAGCGGGTTGGCGCATTGACCCGCAATCAGCTGTCGGCGCTGCGCCGGCGGATCGGTGTCGTGTTCCAGGAATTCCGCCTGCTCGACCATCTGACAGCCTTTGAAAATGCTGCATTGCCGCTGCGTGTGCAGGGGCTGCCTGAAAATGATTATCGCGCCGATGTCGAAGAGCTGATGCGCTGGGTCGGGCTCGGCCCGCGCATGGCGGCGCTGCCGGCGCAATTGTCGGGCGGCGAGCAGCAACGTGTCGCGATCGCCCGCGCGCTGGTCAACAAGCCCGACCTGCTGATCGCCGATGAACCGACCGGCAATGTCGATCCGGAGATGGGCTCCCGACTGTTGCGTCTGTTTGGTGAACTCAACCGCCGGCTGGGCACGACCGTGCTGATTGCCAGCCATGACCTGTCCCTGATCCGCGGCATGAATGCGCCGGTGCTGAGGCTGCAGCACGGGCTTCTGGTGCGCGATGTCGAGTTCGGAGTGGCGCAGACATGAAAACGCCGACACAACTTTTGCCGGAGGGCGATGCCCGCGAGGCTGCACTGTTCTTCGTGGTCTGCGCGCTGTGTTTTCTGGCCGCACTCGCCGCACTGTCTGCGCGCGCGAGTTACACGGCGGCCAGTGGCTGGAGCGCGCGTGTGGAGGGAGAGATGACGGTGCGCCTGCGCGGGCAGGACCGGCGCGGTGCGACAGAGGCGCTTGCGATCATCGAGGCGACAGACGGTGTGGTTTCGGCGCGCATACTGGAAAACGACGAGATCACAGCGCTGCTGCAGCCGAGTTTCGGTTCCGGCGGGTTGCCGGTAGGCCTGCCGCTGCCGCTGATCCTGGATGTGCGCGCCGATCCGGCGCGCGAAAATCTCGATACCGACATTGTGCGCAGACTCAGTGAAGCCGGGATTGTGGCGCTGGCTGATACACATGCCGACTGGGCCGGTGATGTCAGCCGTGCGCTGGGCGTGATCCGGATGGTGGCGATGTCCACGGTGGCGCTTCTGGCGGCAACAGCACTTGCAGTGATTGCCTTTGCCACGCATGCCGCGCTTCTGGCACGCCGGGACATTGTCGATGTGCTGCATCTGTCAGGCGCAACCGACCGCTTCATTTCAAGACTGTTCGAACGCCGGTTCTGGATCCTCGGCCTGAAGGCCGGCGCACTGGGGGCGGTGTTCGCACTCGGAACGGTGGCGCTGGTGCTGGGCCTGGCATCGGCGCGCGGCGGGCGCAGTGGCCTCTTGCCGCAATTGTCATTCGATGCGGTTGACCTGCTGATTCTGGTTGCCACACCGATCATTGCGGCGATTGCTGCACGCATTGCCGCGCGCGCGACGGTGATGAACGCACTGAAGGACATGCTTTAGGATGGCAAAGCCCGGGCGCTCATTTCGCTGGCCATGGCGACGCGCCTTGCTGTTGCTGGTGATCGCGCTGTCTGTTGTCGATTTCGCCGGTTTTCGCGCGCGGGTCCTGGCCT
>CAYUEM010000218.1:0-4277 GCA_964442925.1 uncultured Hyphomonadaceae bacterium | reverse complement strand
CGGCTGCAACCCGCGCAACAACGGGCCGCGCCTGCAGCTGAACATGTTTTAGCGGGCTGCTGAAAACGCGTCTTCAGGTTTTCCGCGTCTGTTGAAAGACAGGGCCGCGTCTTTCCGACACCCCGCACCTGATCCGGGATGTTTGGCATTCGGGCCGGAAACCGGCGGGTTCCGGATCAGGCCTGGTACAGGCGGATGTCTGGTGTCGGTTCGGAAAACAATCCCTATGCGTTTTACAGCCGCCTGTTCACGCGAAAAGGTTGCGATTGGGTGCCAGATACGCCTGTCCCCGCTTGGCCCCCAACTCATGACGCGCGATATAATCTGCCCACCGCGCAGTGAGCCCGTTTACCGCAGGGGCTATGACGCATATGTTATTGGTTCAACTTCAGTCAGGAGGCCTTCATGGGCTCTATTGGTCCGCTTCAGCTTGTTCTTCTCGTCGTCGTGGCGTTGCTTGTCTTTGGCGGTCGCGGGCGGATTTCCTCGATCATGGGTGACATGGCCAAGGGCATTCGCAGCTTCCGACAGGGGCTGAACGAAGGCGATGATCCCAAATCGGTGACGCGCGATGATGATGACATCGTGAATGTGACGCCGAAAAAGGACGAGGCGAAATCCTCTTCCTGAACGGCCCCGGAGGCTCGTCATGCTGCCCCAGTTCGGTCTTGCCGAATTCCTTCTCATTGCGGTCGCAGCACTGATCGTTGTCGGGCCGAGCGACCTGCCGCTGATGATGCGCAAGATCGGTCGTTTTGTGGCGCAGGGCAAGGCGATGGCCCGCGAGTTCCAGTCGGCTTTTGACGATATGGCCAGGCAGGCCGAGCTTGACGAGCTGCGCAAGGAAATCGAACAGATCAAACGCGACAATGCGGTCAGCCAGGCGGTCGATGACTTGCGGGCGGTGGAAAGCGACATGAATGAAGCGGTGATGCGCGGTGCCGGCGATGGCCCGGCAGATACCGGCTCCGAAAATGTCGGCGCAACCGACCGCGATGCAACGCCCAAGCCCGAAGGCGGGACGGCATGACTTCCGAGCTGCCGGAAGAAGAGCGCCCCGATATCGAAGGTGATGAGGAGCTGGAAGCCAGCCGTGCACCGCTGATGTCGCATCTGGCGGAGCTGCGGATGCGGCTGATCTGGAGCCTGCTGGCGCTTGGTGTCGCAGCGGGCATCTGTTTCGGTTTCGCCACGACCATCTACAATATCCTTCTGGGTCCGTTTGCCGATATTGCCGAGCAGGCACGCGACGGCGCAAAGCTGGAAATGATCTATACCGGCCAGCTTGAGTTTTTTTTCGCCAAGCTGAAACTGTCGCTGTTCGCCGGCGTCTTTCTCGCCTTTCCGGTGATCGCCTATCAGATCTACGCGTTTGTTGCGCCGGGGCTCTACAAGAACGAAAAGGGCGCTTTCCTGCCTTTTCTCGTTGCCGCGCCGATCCTGTTCAGTGCGGGCGCGGCCTTCGTCTATTTCATCATGATCCCGATGGTGGCGCGATTTGCCTTTGCACAAGAGCAGATCGACACCGAAGTCGCCATCAAACTGTTGCCGCGCGTGTCGGAATATCTCTCGCTCACCATGTCGCTGATGCTGGCTTTCGGCATCAGTTTCCAACTGCCGGTGATCCTGACCCTGCTCGGCAAGATCGGTCTGGTCGGCAGCGACAGCCTGCGCAAGGGTCGAAAATATGCGCTGGTTGGCGTGCTGGCATTTGCCGCCTTCTTCACCCCGCCGGACGTGATTTCGCAGGTCCTGCTCACCGTGCCTGTGATGTTCCTTTATGAGGCCAGCATCTGGTGTGTCGCCCTGATGGAGCGCAGGCTTGAGCAGGAAGAGGCGGCCGCCGGTGAGTGACGCACTGTTGATTGTGAACGCAGCGGCAAAGTCTTGTTCAGACTCTCTGGGTAAATGATCTGAAGTGATGTTTACGGCAATTTTCCTCACCTTCACGCTGGCTGCCGATGCAGGACCGATGGGCGAGGCGTTGCGGGCCAGTGAAGCGCCTGCAACGCTGCGCGCCGCTTTCACTGTGCGGCTGGAACATGCGGGTGCCGCGCGCACCTTCCGGTTCGATCCGCGCCTGCAGCCGGCCGCGCGCTGGCAGATGGTCGATGAGCACGGCGAGAATGATGAGCTTGACACGATCGCGGCGCAATGGGGCGGCGAGGCGGCACCCGACGGGCGCCTGTTTCCCGACGATCTGCGCGCCAGTCTTTCCCAGACGGTCGAGGTCGAAGACCTTGGCGCGGCCTGGCGGGTGCGCTTTCGCCACCAGCCATCACTGAATGATGGTGAACTGGATGTCTGGGCCAGTGAGCGGCTGGATGCAACCGCCTGGCTCGACCCGGTCAGCGGACGTTTCCTTCGCATCGACCATGAATTGCCCCGCCCGGTGGCCGGTCCGCGTGGCGGCCGTTTGATGGCCTATCAGCAGACCCATTTTCTTGAGACCGAACCGGTTTGGGGCCTCAGCTTCATATCCGGCTTCATCGTCGATTTCGAGGTCCGCGCCGGTTTTCGCACCGTTCGCCGGCGCTACAGTGCGCAGATTGTCGAGGTTGAATTCTTCTTTGCAAGCCTGGCCGACCAGACCGACTGGCTACAGGCGCGCGCCGAAACACGCGCCCGATTGCCAGCCATTCACGCCGGATTGCCATCTCAGTAGACCGGCGTCACACGCCTCAATTTCCCAGGCCACCCCGGGCCACCCCGGGCTCTGTTGATTTGCTCTCCGAGACAGGCAGGTCCGGGACTGACGACCGTCTCGCCGGGCGTCACGGACCTCACGCCCTGTCAATTCAGGTCTTGATCAGACGTGCCTTAACAGTTCTGTTTGCCGGCAAATTGCTTTAAACAAACTCTTGCAGACCACCGATGCGCTCGCGTCCTGCATAAAGCAGAGAGTGCCAAAAGGGAAAGTTGATGCCGATGACACGCCAACGCTTGATCGCCACCGCCGCCGCCACTGCCGCATTCGGCCTGACGGCGTGTTCCGGGCAGGCTGACACAACGCCGGACGCGGCACCGAGCGCGTTCGAGCTGGAAATGGTCAGCCTTGTCGAAGGGCTGGAGTTTCCCTGGGGCATGGCTTTCCTGCCGTCAGGCGAAATGCTGGTGACCGAACGCGAGGGCCGCCTGCGTGTCATCCGCGATGGACAGCTTGACCCCGAACCGGTCTCCGGCACACCGCAGGATGCCTATATCAACGGGCAGGGCGGCTATCTCGATGTCATTCTCCACCCCGATTTCGCCGACAACCGTTTGATCTATATGAGCTATGCGCAGGGCACTGACGCCTCCAACCGCACCGCTGTCATCCGCGCCCGGCTCAGCGAGGATGCCCGCCGGCTGGAGAATGCCGAGCAGATTTTCGCGTCGGACGTGCCGGAGAAACGTGGCCGCGCGCATTTTGGCAGCCGGCTGGCCTTCCTCAATGACGGCACGTTGCTGGTCACGCTGGGCGACGGGTTTTCGTGGATGGACGAGGCGCAGAACCCGGCCAATCATTTCGGCAAGATTGTCCGCCTCACTGAAGACGGCGCGCCCGCGCCCGGCAATCCCGATCTTGGCCCGGATGGCGACCCGGCAGTGTATAGCTGGGGCCACCGCAATGTTCAGGGGCTTGTCTATGACAGCGCTCGCGAGATCATCTACGCCCATGAGCACGGACCCAAGGGCGGCGATGAGCTCAACATCATTACACCGGGCACCAATTATGGCTGGCCGGAGATTACCTATGGCGTCAATTATGACGGCACGATCATTACCACCGAGACCGAAAAGGACGGCATGGCCCAGCCCGAAATGAGATGGGTGCCCTCGATCGCGCCCTCCGGCATGGTGCTGTATTCCGGCGCGTATTATCCCGGCTGGCAGGGCGATCTCGTGATCGGTGCAATGAACGGTCCGGCGGGTCAGAAACTGGTCCGGATCGACCTTGATGCGGATGGACAGGTAATCGGGCGCGAAGACCTGTTCGCCGATGAGGGCATTCCGTTCCGCGATGTCGAACAGGGCCCGGACGGGCAACTTTATCTCGCCACCGCCGAACTGGACGGTCGCATCTTCCGCCTCGACATCAAGGCAGAGTAGCACGTCCCTGCCCAACCGCCCGGACCTGTCCGGGGTGGGTGGGGTTGACCTTCGAAACCACGCTGATTGCGCGCCAGAGGCCGGGATTCACGGCGCTCCCGCTCTCCGACCTCACGCCTTCGCCATTTGCGTCTTTTTCGGGCCCATGAAGCCGAACAGGTGGCCGGCGACCTTGCGCATCTGGA
>CAYUEM010000217.1:2574-4279 GCA_964442925.1 uncultured Hyphomonadaceae bacterium | reverse complement strand
CGCAGTGAGGCCTGCAACATGCGCTGGTCTTCCGAGAGAGCAAATTCCATGATCGCGGCCTTTCGTTCAGTCAGCCGGCGCGGGCGCGGGTTTGGGTTCGCGCGGCATACCGAGCGCGCGTTCCGCGATGATGTTTTTCTGGATCTGCGCGGTTCCGCCACCAATGATCAGGCCGAGATCATACATGTAACGCGATTGCCAGCTGCCCGCGTCGCGCAATTCCCCGCCCTCGCCATACAGCGTGCCAAGCTCACCCAGAGCGTCAATCGCCAGCCCGGCGAGATCATGATTGAGATCACAGCCCATCAGCTTGACGATCAGGCCGGAAAGACCGGGGCTTTCGCCGCGAAGATGCGCCGTCATGTTGCGCAGGCCATTGGCCTGCATCGCTGCGACGCGGGCCTGCAGGGCCACCAGCCGGTCGCGCATCACGCTGTTTTCCATGACCGGTCGGCCGTCCACCGTCTCGCGCTGCATGATGTCAACAATCGCCATCAGCCGCGCCGAGGCAGCATTCGGATCGCCGAGCATTCCGCGTTCATGTGTCAGCGTAGCATTGGCAACCTTCCAGCCTTCGCCGCGCGCGCCGACAATCTGGTCAACCGGCACGCGGACATCGGTCAAGAAGACCTCATTGAAATTGGCCGCTTCGGTCATGTCCACCAGCGGGCGGACCTCGATGCCCGGCGTGTCCATCGAAAACAGCAGATAGGAAATCCCCTGATGCTTCGGCGCGTCCGGTTCGGTGCGCACAAGGCAGAAAATCATGTCAGCCTGCCGGGCGGTGCTGGTCCAGATCTTGGAGCCATTGATCACGAAATCATCGCCATCGACAACCGCAGACGTCTTCAGGCTGGCAAGGTCAGAGCCCGCCCCGGGCTCTGAATAGCCCTGGCACCAGACCATTTCCCCGCGCAGTGTCGGGGCGATATAGGCGGCTTTCTGTTCTGGCGTGCCCAACTCCAGCAATGTTGGCACCAGCATCGATATCCCCTGCCCCGCCAGTCCGGTCGATACGCCTGCCTTCGCGAATTCTTCGGCGATGATCCGTGACTTGAGCATGTCGGGCCCGGCGCCATAGCCGCCATATTCGCGCGGGATGGTGCGCGCGGCATAGCCGTGTTCGATCAGCGTTTTCTGCCATTCCAGCCGGGCAGGACTTTTCAGGCCATGATCCGTGCCGCGCGGTGCCTTGTCTGCATGTTCGCGCAGGAAGCGTTTGACCTCTTCGCGGAAAGCTTCATGTTCAGTGCTCAGTCGAAGGTCCATGTCAAAGACTCCGATACTCGTCGACCGTTCGAAACAGTGGGCCGGCTGTGATGGGAAACAGGAGAGGCGGCGAGCCCCTCACATCGGGGTGTCGCGCAGCGGGGCGAGATCGGGATAGTCGGCGTCCCGCTTCTCGACACGCGCCTTGAACGCTTCCTGCATATGCGACGGGGCAAGCATGGCGGCATTCCAGACACCGATATAATCGAGTGTTTCCGCGGTGGAGTGGTCGCGGCCATAATTGATCAACACCTTGCAGCCGGTCACAGCCAGCGGGTTCTTTGAGGCGATTTCGCGGGCCACACCCATCACGGCTTCAAGCATCTCGTCCTGGGTGTCGAAGACATCATTGACCAGACCGATTTCCTTTGCCTTTGCCGCCGGTAGCCGCTCACCGGTATAGGACATCTGCCTGACCCAGCCTTCGGGGATGTAG
>CAYUEM010000217.1:0-2564 GCA_964442925.1 uncultured Hyphomonadaceae bacterium | reverse complement strand
TCCGTGGCCCGGTTCGACTCGAACCACTCGATGTAGCGCTGCAAACGCGGATAGGTTCCGACATCGGCGGTCATCGCGATATTGGTTTCCTGGATACAGAAGAAGGCATCTTTCGTGCACCAGCGGATGTCGCCGGCGGAGATCATGTCGATTGCGCCACCGATCACCCCGCCCTGACACGCGAAGAGGACCGGCATGCGCGCCTCCTCGATTGCGTTGAAGCTGGACTGGATCTGGCGGATATCGCTGCGGAATTTCTCGGCCATCACATAGCGGTCATGGCTGTTGCCGATAACCGCGCCATTGGAGAAGTTGGCAAGGTCCATCCCGGCGGAAAAATGCTTGCCGGTCGATGAGATCACGATCACCCGTGCCAGAGCTCCCCGGTCGATGGCACGCACGATTTCCGGCAATTCGTTCCAGAACGCCCGTGTCATCGTGTTCATCGCATCGGCGCGAGCGAGCTTTATGTGCGCAATCTTTCCTTCAATATCGACGGTGAAGCACTCATAGGTTTTCTTCAGCATTTTTGACCTCCCGGATTTCAAATGAGTTTACTCAAGACGGGCCCTTCCGGCCAGACTGACCCAGCGCGAAGCGGTTGGCTTTCTTTCAGCAACATTGCTCGTGCCCCCTATGCGGGGGCGTTCAAATCGGGTTTATCGGGTCGCACGGGTGGAGATGACGAAAGGTGGTATCGGATATGTCCCTCAAATCTCTCGCTTGGGGCCGCACTGGCCTGATTGGTATCGTATTGTTGCTCGGTGGCTGCCAGACGGACGGGTCGTCGGGTGATCTTGCGGGTGTGCTTGGCGGTGTGCTTGGCGGTGTGCTTGGCGATGCGACCTCCGGGACAAGCCAGTCGGGCCTGTCAGGCTTTGAAATCGAATCCGGCCTGCGCGAAGCGCTGACAGTGGGAACCCAGCGTGTCGCCGGTCAGCTCGGTCGCACGGATGGCTATTTCGCCGACCCGGAAATCCGCATTCCCCTGCCCGGCCGGCTTGGGCAATTGCAATCCGGGCTCGACCGTGTCGGTATGTCCGCACCGCTCGATGACCTGCAACTGCGTCTCAACCGAGCCGCCGAAGCCGCCGTGCCGGAAGCGCGTGACCTTGTGGTCGATGCCGTGCGCACGATCACGCTCGAAGATGCGATGGGCATTCTCAATGGCGGCAACACTGCCGCGACCGACTTCCTGCGCGCGCGCACGGAAACCTCGCTCCAGCAGGCACTGACGCCGCATATGCGTTCGGCGCTGGAAACCTCCGGGGCCTATAGCGCGCTCGACAGCGTCGCCGCGCGCAACGGACTTGGCAGCCTCGCCAACAGTCTCAGCGACGACCTGACGACAAGCGCAGTCAGCTACGGGCTCGACGGGCTGTTCCTGTATGTCTCGCGCGAGGAACAGCGTATCCGGGAAAATCCGGTGGCACGCACCTCCGATATCCTGCGCAAGGTGTTCGGAGCGCGCAGCTGATGCGGCGTTTTCGGCATCCACTCAAAGATGGTGAGCTGGCCGGGGTCGAATTTGGCGACCCGGTAAAAAATTATGCGGCGGTCTGGATCCATGCGACCGGATTCAATGCAATGACCTATCAGTCGATCCTTGCGCCGCTGGGGTTTCGTGCCCGCGTGGCTGCGCTCGACATGCGCGGTCACGGCCGCTCGACGCTGACAGCCGAGCCTGGCAAGCTTCGCTCATGGGCGAAATATCGTGACGATGTCATCGAATGGATGGACAAGCATGCCCCCAAGGGTGCCGTGCTCTCGGGCCATTCGATGGGCGGATGCGTGGCGCTGCTTGTCGCTGGCAAGCGCCCTGACCTTGTGAAAGGTCTTGTGCTCGTCGATCCGGTGATCCTCGATCCACGTTTCTATTTCTGGGCACATATGCTGCCGATGATGAACCTGTTTACGCGCGGCGGTTCGCAGATGGCCCGGCAGGCGCGCAAGCGTCGGGCCGAATTTGCCTCACCACAGGCCGCGCGCGAGAAATATCATGGACGCGGAGCGTTCAAAACCTGGCGCGAGCCCTTTCTCGACGATTATCTTCTCGATGGGCTTGATCGGATCGATGACAATGAACCTGACAGCGCTCAGCAGAGATGGTGCCTGCTGTGCGAGCCGAAATGGGAAGCTGCGACTTTTGCGGCGCAGCGCAACCGGCCATGGAGTGCACTTTCCAAGGTGCGCCGGCGAAAGATCCCGACGACGCTGCTGCGCGCTGAAAACGGCTCGGTCATCAGTGACAAAAACGCGGGGAAGATCGTGCGCAAACTGCCCGCGATCGTGATGAAGACCAAGCGCGGCTCATCGCACTTCCTGCCGATGGAAGCGCCATATGATGTCCGCGACGTGCTGTCGTCCTACATCTCCCGCCTCGTGGAAGGGTTCAGCGCCTCCGAAGAGGGCCCGGTGCAACGCACGCTTGCCCCCGGCGAGCGCTGGCAAACCGGCGGCTGAACACGGCCGGTGAGAGCGCATCTTCAGGTTTTCAACAGTCGGTTAACCCCAGACCGGCGGGCGGCGGCCTGCCCATGGATGGGCCTCTTCCAGTTGCGCGG
>CAYUEM010000216.1:0-4289 GCA_964442925.1 uncultured Hyphomonadaceae bacterium | reverse complement strand
GTGATGCGCAATGCCTCGCTGGCGGTGCTGCGCGAGATCGGTGTCGAAACCGGCGGCTCGAATGTGCAGTTTGCTGTCGATCCGGAAACCGGCCGGCTTGTCGTGATCGAGATGAACCCGCGCGTGTCGCGCTCCTCGGCGCTGGCCTCCAAAGCCACCGGCTTCCCGATTGCCAAGGTCGCAGCCAGGCTTGCGGTTGGCTACACGCTGGACGAACTGGAAAACGACATTACCGGCGGTGCCATCCCGGCGAGTTTCGAGCCGACGATTGACTATGTGGTCACGAAGATTCCGCGCTTTGCGTTCGAGAAATTCAAAGGTGCCGAGCCGATCCTTTCCACCGCGATGAAGTCGGTTGGTGAAGCGATGGCAATCGGCCGCAGTTTCCAGGAGAGCCTGCAAAAGGCGCTGTGCTCGCTGGAAACCGGGCTCAGCGGACTCGATGAGGTGGTGTTCGCCAGCCAGGCCGAACTGATCGGCGCGCTTGGCCAGCAACGTCCCGAGCGGCTTCGGATCGTTGCGCAGGCGCTGCGCGAAGGTATGAGCGTGGAGGCGATCTACCGGGCGACAAAGATCGACCCCTGGTTCCTGCGCCAAATTGCCGGCCTTGTCGAAGCCGAGGACGAAATCCGCCGCGATGGCTTGCCGGTGAGCGTGGAAGCAATGACGGCAATCAAGGCGATGGGCTTTTCCGACACCCGGCTGGCGCACCTGACCGGGCAGACCGAAACCGAAGTGCGCGCGGCGCGTCATCGACTGGGTGTGCGCCCCGTCTTCAAGCGGATCGATACGTGTGCAGCCGAGTTTGAGGCGGTGACGCCGTACATGTATTCGACATATGAGCTGGCCCCCTACCGGACAGGTCACCTGCTGGAAACGGAGCCCGCTGCGGAAGGATCACATCCCGGCTGTGAGGCCGAACCGAGCGAGCGGAAAAAAGTGGTGATCCTTGGCGGTGGACCCAACCGGATCGGGCAGGGGATCGAGTTCGACTATTGCTGCTGTCATGCCGCCTTTGCGATGGACGGTCTCGGGATCGAGTCGATCATGGTCAACTGCAATCCCGAGACCGTCTCGACCGACTATGACACCTCCGACCGGCTGTATTTCGAGCCGCTGACGGCGGAGCATGTGCTGGAAATCCTGCATCGTGAGGGCGCTGCCGGCGAGCTTGCGGGTGTGATCGTGCAATTTGGCGGGCAGACGCCGCTGAAGCTGGCGGGGGCGTTGCAGGATGCCGGTATCCCGATCCTCGGTACCTCGCCAGCCTCGATCGACCTTGCCGAAGACCGCCAGCAATTTGCGGCACTGATTGACCGGATTGGCCTGCGTCAGGCGCCATCAACGACAGCAAGAATTAGCGAAGAAGCGCTCGAACGCGCGCATTGGCTCGGTTATCCGGTGATGTTGCGTCCGTCCTATGTCCTTGGCGGGCGGGCGATGGAGATTGCCCGAAATGATGATGACCTTGTGACTTTCGCGCGCTCAGCCCTGCTGGCATCAGGCGACCAGTCATTGTTTCTCGACTGCTATCTTGCCGACGCCATCGAGGTCGATGTGGACGCGATCTGCGACGGCGAGAGTGTGCATGTCGCCGGCATCATGGAGCACATCGAGGAAGCCGGTGTGCATTCCGGTGACAGTGCCTGTGCCCTGCCGCCCTATACGCTGGTACCATCAATGCAAGGCCGGCTCGCCGATCAGGCAGTGGCTCTGGCGCACGCGTTGAATGTGCGCGGGCTGATCAATATCCAGTTCGCAGTCAAGGGCGACGATATCTATGTGCTGGAAGCCAATCCGCGGGCCTCGCGAACGGTTCCGTTCGTGGCCAAGGCGGTGGGTGCGCCGATTGCCGCAATCGCTGCAAAAGTGATGGCGGGTGAGAAGCTGAGCGGATTTGACCTGCGCCATGCCCGGCCGTCGCGCGTTGCTGTCAAGGAGGCTGTGTTCCCGTTCGGACGGTTTGCCAATGTCGATCCGGTGCTCGGCCCGGAGATGCGTTCAACCGGAGAGGTGATGGGCTGGGATGATGATTTCGGTGCCGCGTTCCTGAAGTCGCAGATTGCAGCAGGTGTCATGCTGCCGCGCGAGGGCACCGTGTTCGTCTCGGTCAGGGATGGCGACAAGGACCTGATCCTGGAGCCCGCGCGAGAGCTGGTCGCGATGGGGTTCACGCTGATTGCGACCCGCGGCACAGGCTCGCACCTTGCCGCGCATGACATTCCGCTTCGTATCGTCAACAAGGTCAATGAAGGCCAGCCGCACATTGTCGATGACATGATCAATGGCAAGGTCCAGCTGGTCTTCAACACGACTGAAGGCGCGCAGTCCCTGCTCGACAGTGCCTCGATCCGCCGCACGGCCGTGACCCGGAACATCCCGTATTTCACAACTTTGGCGGCGTCCCGCGCTTCCGTTCAGGCGATCGCTACGTTAAGAACGCGCAAGCTCAGCGTACGGGCCTTGCAAACGGCATGAGAGCGCCCACTTGACGTGTTGCAGTTTTCCGCTGACGCTCCCCCTGCAGAACAATAAGAGTATACGTCCATGGAACGCATCCCCATGACCGCCGAGGGTCACAAGGCTCTTGTCAATGAACTCAAGACCTTGAAGTCTGTCGAACGCCCGAGCGTGATCGCTGCGATCGCGGAAGCGCGCGAACATGGCGACCTTTCGGAGAATGCCGAATATCATGCCGCCAAGGAGCGACAGAGCTTTATCGAAGGCCGGATCGCCGAACTGGACGACAAGCTGGCGCGGGCCGATGTGATCGATCTGAGCAGGCTGAACGGAACGAAAGTCCGTTTTGGTGCAACCGTGACCCTGATCGATGTCGATACCGAGGAAAAGAGCGTCTACAAGATCGTCGGCGATGACGAGGCAAGTGTCGCTGCCGGCAAGATCTCCATCTCTTCGCCGATTGCACGTGCGCTGATCGGCAAGGAAGAAGGCGATGAGGCCGAAGTGTCCGCGCCCGGCGGGGCCAAGGCCTATGAGATCGACCGGGTGGAGTTCAAATAGCCATGGCGCAGGAGGGATCGCTCGGACCCTCTGTCTGGGCGGTATCCGATGACCGCGCGGGGAATTGTGCACAGGTGCGGGCGATCGTTCAGGCGCTGGGTGAGACCTCGCGTTGGATGCGGATTGCCCATATCGCAGGGCAGGGGCATCGCGAGACACCGATCGTGCTGAGTCCCGCGCCGCCATGGACCTGGCTGCCCTCCAAACACTGGGTTCTGCCCCGGCTGGCGCTGAACGCAGCCCAACGTGCAGAGCTTTCGTCGCCCTGGCCGAATATCTGGATCGGTGCCGGTCGCAGGACTGCGCCTTACACCGCCGCTCTGCGTGACTGGTCGCAGGGCAAGACATTCTGCGTGCAGATTCTCGATCCGAAAATGCCGCCGGAAAGTTTCGACCTTCTGGTGACACCTGAACATGATGGTGTGCAGGGCGAGACGGTCCTGCACACGGTCGGATCGCCGGCCTATTTCTCACCAGATGATATCGAGCAGGCCGGGATGACTTTTGCGCACCTTGCCGATGAGCGCGCGAAATCCGTGGTCGTTATCCTCGGCGGTGATTCAAGGACGCATCAGTTCACGATGGGTGCCGCCGAAACGCTGGCTCAGCAATTGCAGGTCCTTTCCGGCAAAGGCTGGCGCCTGCGGATCACGGCCTCGCGGCGAACCCCGGCACCGGTGATCGCCCGGATGCGTGAATTGGCCGACCGGGTCGGAGGGTTGTTCTGGGCCGGGCCGGAGGATGGCGAAAACCCCTACCTTGCTTGGCTGATCTATTCGGACATGGCGATTGTTACCGAAGACAGCGCGAACATGCTGTCGGATGCGGCCTATCATGGCCTGCCGATGCATATTGCGCGGCTCAGCGGTCGGGCACCGAAATTTGATCGCCTGCATGAGAGCCTGATTGCACGCGGTTGTGCCCGCTGGTTCGATGGCACGCTGGAGGGGTGGGCCTATGAGCCCCTGCGCGAAGCCGATCGCGTTGCTGACGCGATTGTGGCACGCTTGCTCGCGCGGTATCCGCAACCGAAGCTAAAACCGGCTGGCGACAGCGGCGCACTTGGCGGCGTCGTTCGGCCTGACTGGCTCTGAGGCCGGGCTCGCGTTGATGTGAAGCCATGCCGCATTGCCCGTCACTGCCGGTTGTCACAAGGATGTCATCATGCAGTCCGAAACGAATACGACCCGCGCGCCCGAAAAGCCTGCCAGCCTGAACAAGCCGTTCCGGCGATGGGTCAAGCGCAATGGCAAGAAATTCACGCGCTG
>CAYUEM010000215.1:0-4349 GCA_964442925.1 uncultured Hyphomonadaceae bacterium | reverse complement strand
GTGATGAACAACTCCGACTGTCCACGTTCCTTGCGACCCAACATGTCAACTCCAGTGCAGCAGATACAAATCACAGTGAATCAGCAGTCAGGGGCTTTTTCAACAGCCCCCGGGGGATTGTTTTCCCGACGAACGAGCGACTGATCACGGCGTGTGATCGGGCCGACCTGCCCGCGCCAGCGCGCAAGGCCCTGAACCTGCTGGCCGACCAGTTGGTCGACACGCAGAAGAAGTTCGAGGGCCTGACCGCGGACATCAAGGCGGATGCCAAGGCCAATGAAGCCGCACAACGCCTGCAGACGATCCCCGGCATCGGACCGATCACTGCCAGCGCACTGGTCTCGGCTCTGCCCGATATCGCCGATTTCAAATCAGGCCGCGACCTGTCCGCCTGGCTGGGGCTGACGCCCAAACCTCATTCAACCGGCGGCAAGGAGAGGCTTGGGCATATCTCAAAGATGGGCAACAAGAATCTGCGGCGCCTGCTTTACCTTGGTGCGATCGCGCAGGTCAGCGCCCGGCGTCGTGGTGAGGTCGGAGGCGACTGGCTATGGCATGGGCTCCGCCCGTTTGTTCGCTCACATCATCGCCCGGATGATGTGCCGCCATGCTGCCGATCGCTCCAAACTCCAGCGCAAAATGCCCAAGCAGGCCGCCACTTGAGGCGATCAGTCCTGCGCGTGCGAACACATCGGGCGCATAGCCCTCATAGGCATACCACCACTGGAACAGTCGCCAGGGCTTGTAGACCGCAAGCTCACCGGCAAAAAACCAGGGTCGCCCCAGACCCGGCTGGTCGCCCAGCATATGCGCGGTCCATTGCGTTGCCCCCCAGATTGTCAGCACGATCAGGGCAAAGACGATCAGGACCTCGCCAAGCAGGATTTTTCCATGGCGCATCGGGCTTTCCTCGCGCTGAAGCCAAAAGGAGCTTCATGCTGGCCCGAGAGTGCCCCACCCGAACAGTTGGAGGCAATGCCATTGCGTGCAGCCCGGTGCAATGTCTTGCAGCGGGTGATATCCCATCCAGGGCTGACAGCGGCCCCCCCCTCCTCCCGCAATCCTCAGGCCCGCCTGCCAACCTGCCCGGTCGACAGGCCAGCGCCATTGGCATATGTTGCCATTTGCCAATAAGGAGGCGCTCATGGCCACGCGCAATGTTGTTCTTACCGAGACGCAGTCGGACCTTATCGACCGGCTGGTTGCATCCGGGCGGTTCCAGAATGCGTCGGAAGCCCTGCGGGCAGGACTGAGATTGCTGGAAAGCGAGGAAGCCGCACTTGATGCGCTCCGGGCAAGGTTGCAATCTGGCCTTCAATAGGCGCGAAGGGGTGAGCTCGCCGAAGGATCAGGTGAGGATGCTGTCCGCCGTGCCTTTGCGGCGGCGCGCGCCCGGTCCTGATGGCGCGGCCTTGGCACCTGACGCGGTCAGCCGAAGCCGCGCTCATCGAGATTGCCGGCTGGACCTTCGAAACATTCGGGCCGCGTCAGGCAGAGGCCTATGAGGACGACCTGATTGCGGTCTGCCAGGCCATTGCGGCAGGCACGGCCCTGTCTCAGGATTGCCGCCGCATCATTGCCCCGGACCTGCCGGAGGACCTGCGCTTTGCACGCGCCGGTCGAGGCCTGAGCGTGTGTCGGTCCAGCCCGGCTTCAACTGCCAGCGACCAGCAGCTGTTTCGGTTGCCAGTCCCCGCCCTTCCAGATGGACAAGCCGCTGGCGTTTCAGCGAACGGTCAAACCTGCCCGCTTCGGAGCCTGCAGGTTGTCCCAGATCGATTTGCCCACCCTGAATGTCGGCCATCAATGCCCGGTCGATACCGGTCAGCCGGTCGCGGCCAATTTCAGCATGGCGCGCTCTTGCGATCTCGACATCGCGCCGTGGCCCAAGTGTCTCGGTCACAATCTCCGCCGCGCGCTTGCGAATGCCGGACGAGATATATTCCGGCGCAATCACGAGATCGGCCCCGCGCGGGTCCTTGCCGCGCATCACGATATGGGTGTGGGGATGGCCTTGAATGTGATGATCGACCGCCACCCAGTCGAGCCGGGTTCCAAGATCCTTTTCCATCCGGCTCATCAGCGCCCGCGTGGTCTCTTTCAGCTCACCAAGGTCCTGGCCGTCTTCGGGTGAGACAATGATCCGGAACTGGTGGCGGTCACCTTCACTGCGCCGGGCAAAAGAAGACGCTTCCGGAAGCTCTCCTTCGCGCGTGAAGAGATCGCCGCCGCATGCGGAACGCCTGCCGTTTCGACTGTGCATGGCTCAATTTCCGCGCAGCTGGCGCGCCGCGCCCGGTCTGTCGGCCTTTAAACCTGCGAGGATTGCGGGCCTTGCCCGGTCCCTGCGCGGCCTTGCGAACCTGCCGGGAAAATCGCTTGCCGCCCGCACCGCCGCGATCCCTGATCCGCCCAGGCTTCGGCGAGAAATCGTCATCTGCGGTCATGTCAGCGCTAAACCGGGCTGGCGCCTGCGCAAACCGCAATGATTGCTGGCGATTGCGCAACATCCCAGGCGCCTCGACCCAGTGCAACAGGCGCTGAAAAAAACGATGTGCAGACACCCCCTCTGTCAGGGTAGTTGCCGCACGGGTTTTAAAGTAAATGAGACTCTGAGGTGGGCGATGAACAGGAAAGAAAATGACGTATCCGGCAGAGCGGAAAGCGGCGGTCATCGCCAGGATGCTGCCCCCGCATAATGTCCCCCTTCGGCAGCTGTCGCAGGAAGAGGGCATCTCGGAGGGCACGCTTTCGCGGTGGCGCTCAGAGGCCCGCAGCAAAGGGCAGTTTCTGCCTGATGCGAATGCGGGACCTGAAGGCTGGTCGACGCGGGACAAGTTCGCTGCAGTCATCGAGACAGCTGCCCTGAATGAGACAGAACTCTCAGAGTATTGTCGCCAGCGCGAGCTTTATCGCGAGCAGTTGCGCGTCTGGCGCGCAGCGTGTGATCGGGCCAATGACTGGGATCGCGCAGCGACGCGCCAGGTCGCACGCGAGACAAAAGACGACAGGAAACGCATCCAGCAGCTGGAACGCGAGCTGATGCGCAAGGAGAAAGCCCTGGCGGAGGCAGCTGCGCTGATGATCCTGCAAAAAAAGGCCGATGCGATCTGGGGCCCAAGGCAGGGCGAGGACGAATGACCTCTGCTTCAGGTCGCCATGAAATCATTGCCCTCATTGACGAGGCCATGGCAGCGGGTGCGCGTCAGGCAGGCCCTCGCATTCCAGGCTGGTGCAGACGGGTTCATCCTGTGCGCACCCGATGACAGCCAGGCCCCACCGGGCAAACTGTTTGACTGTCGCAGCTTCAACGCGCCAATCGTCATCGTCGGCGATCCACTATGGCGCAGGCCAATCTTCGGCCATGAACTCAGCGCGCAGCAGCAAATGCTTTACGGTGCCGATGGCACCACACTGAATGTTTAGGGCAACCGCTTTGGACCTGTTACCTGTGGTCACCACCCTGAAAGAGGAGGTTGACTGGAAACCACCCTCTTGCATGGTATGCGTTGGTCAAGGCTCAGTCGAATTCGAGACGTTCTCTCGAAAAAAAGAAGAGCGACTCGGTATTCTCGTCGAGATTTTCGTGGTCGGCTTCCAGAAGAATTTGCATTGCAGACTGGCGACCGGTGGCCGCGCGCCTGAAGTCCGCCTCGATTTTCGCTTTTACGCCTGAGAATTCGAGCTGGTCGATAATCTGCATGTAGAATTGTACCGAGCCAGCCACGAAAAGAGACTCATAAGCGATTTTGCTCGCGATTTTTTCCTTGATGGTCTCGTATCGGAACTGGCGAAACATTTTCGAGCGGGGCTTGCAGATAAAGTCGATTTCCTGGCGGTGTTCGGGATGGCGCAGATAGAAGTTCTTCGCCTTCATCATTTCCGTCTCGATCATTTCGATAACGGATGCGTCGAGACCGTCTTCGTGAAGAATGATGATGTCGATGTCCGACCCCTTGACCAGCTGACCGAGCTCGTGGACCTCGCGAGGCTCATCATGGCCGAGGAAATAGGCATTGTCGCCAGCAATGAAGGCGCAGACCTGGCGCCCCGCGCTGAAATCGAGCTTCGTGAGAATATCGCGGAGGATATTGCGGGCGAGTGCGATTTTCCGCTGGCTGATCTCCCGATGCATGTTTGAGATCTCTACCTGGCGAATGACCGCCGCGCCGCGTTGCCGCGGTAGCGAGACCAGTGTGAACGAATGGAAGTCACGAAGCACTGATGGGCTGAGCCGGATCAGGTCCTTGCGCGTCACATCATAGCGCAGGTAATAACCCGCGAAATGCGAGATGTGGACCTGCATATCCTGAAAGCAGGCTTGCCAGAGGGCGAGATGGGGCACATCG
>CAYUEM010000214.1:0-4354 GCA_964442925.1 uncultured Hyphomonadaceae bacterium | reverse complement strand
TTGGTCGTGTAGAACAGCACGTAAGGCTTGGCCGAGAACGGATCGCGCAGCACACGCGCGCCCTGACGGTCAACGATCAGATAGCCGCGCCGGAAATCACCGAATGCAATCGCCGCGTTGCCGACGCCGATATCCGGCATGTCCTCGATCTCGGTGACCGGATAGCCAAGCAGCGTGGCCGGTTCACCGCCCGTACCGGGCTGCCAGAGATAGCGGCCATCACTGTCCTTGAGCTTGCGCACAGCCGAAACGGTACGCCGGTTCATTGCGAAACGGCCATTTGCCCGAAACTGCGATTTTGGCGCATAGATCAGGTCGATCAGCTGGTCGGCGGGGCTGACAGCGCTGAAGTCACCGGCGACCGAGCCGATCTGGCCCCATTGATGGCTCGCTTCGGGGACAATCGTATAATCGAGAATGCCCCTCGGCTTGCTGGCACCATCGCCGTTGACAAAGGCTGCACTTTCCTGCGCGGAGAAGGCCGCCTCAACCTCGTCGGCGAGCCATTCGTCGATATCGGCAAAACTGTCTTCCAGCAGGGTCTGTGTGGCCGCCGGCATGGCGTAAAGCTCGCCGGCGGGAAATTCCAGCAAGGCCAGGTTCGGAGCTGCCGTCTGCGTGCGCGCCTCGGTCTCGCCAGCCCATGCCGCCGCTGCACCCAGCCCGACCGGCTTCTTGTAGACCCCCGCAGAGGTCTGGCGCACAGCGGCGATGGCACGCATCGGCGAGGCCACCTGCAGGCGTGCTTCGATCAGCCGGTCAAGCTCGGCCGGCGCAACATAGCCGCCTTGCTCGTCGGTTCCGGTGTTCAGCGACTTGGTGTCGAGCCGGGCCAGTCCGCTTTCATCACCGGCCCGCAAATAGCGCTGCCAGGCGGCGTCGCGTTCAGTATCTGCGGTGTCGGTCTGGCCGCTCTGGCCGAGCGTCGGCAGCGCCGATTTCAGGCTCAGCGCCTCCAGCCGGCGGTCGATCCGCATCAGGCGCTCCTGGGTCAGCGGATCGCTGGCACCGCGCGCTTCGATCTCGTCGAGACGGGTGTCATTGGCCTGTCTGTAGGCCTCGAATGCAGCCATCAGCTCGGCATCTGCGGTCTTGTTCCCGCTGCCGGCCATCTTGGTTTCCTTGGTCATGTCATCTCCGTTGCATCAAGTTTGTTGCACCTGCGTGCGCTCAGGCGGCGCGTCTCGTTTGATTGCCTGTGATCTGCAGCCGCGCCATGGGCTGCATCGGCTCGGCAACGAGCGAGATTTCGATCAGTTCGATGTCGATCAGGTCGCGCCCGCGTCCGGGCCGGGGTCGCCACAGCCGCGGCCGAAAGCCGATCGAGAGGCCATTCAGACCGCCCGCAAGCAGCGCCCGCGCCGCCTTGCTTTCGACCAGGCCGCGCACATACAGCCCGCGACCGTCCTCGGCGATCCGGGTCCAGCGCCCGACAGGTGCATTGCTCCTGTGTTGCAGCAACATCGCTGGCACGCGACCGAAACGCAGGCTGCGCGCAAATGCGCCGGCACGAACAGTGTCGCCCGACAGGTCAACCGCACCGAACAGAGCCGCATGGCCCTCAACCAGCACCGGCCCGCCCCTCATCGTGAGCCTCCGCGCGGCGCAAAGCCTGCAATCTCGCGTTTTTCGTCGTCACTCAGAAACTGCGCTGCGCCGATCTTCGACCAGACATCTGCGCGCTCTGCGGCCAGTGCCGGCACCCGTGCGGTCACCGGTGTGACGGTTTCACCTGCAAATCGCGGCCCCAGCCAGGCCGACAGCGCGCCGGCCGTCTTGCTGACAAGCGGCAGCACGGTCATTTTCCAGAAGGCGGCATTTGCCTCGCGATAATTGGAATAGGTATTGTCGCCGGGTATCGCGAGCAGCATCGGCGGAATGCCAAAGGCCAGAGCGATCTCGCGCGCAACGGCATGGCGCGCCTGAAGGAAATCCATATCTGCCGGCGATAGCGACATCGGCTTCCAGTCGAGCCCACCTTCAAGCAGGAGCGGTCGCCCGGCATTCATCGCTCCGGTGTGCGCATTGTCGAGTTCGGCCCTGAGCCGGTCGAATTGCTCATCGGTCATCCGCGCGCCGTCCTTGCCATAAACAAGCGCGCCGGACGGGCGGGCCGAATTGTCGATCAGCGCTTTCTGCCAGTCTGCGCCACCATTGTGCAGGTCCAGCGCCCGGCGGGCCGGAGACAGCGGCGCCAGACCATAGATATCATCCTGTGGATGAAACAGTTTCAGGTGCAGCACCGGAAGCCAGCCATCACCACTGCGCTGGATTGCCCTGCGGTGATGGCCGACCTGATAGGTCCAACCCTCGATCCAGCCATTATAGCCGGTCACCGCCTGCATCCGCTCCGGACGCAGCACGAACAGCGCTCCGGGCGGTTCATCATCGGCAAGCGATGC
The DNA here is from genome assembly GCA_964442925.1 of uncultured Hyphomonadaceae bacterium. Classification (GTDB taxonomy): domain Bacteria; phylum Pseudomonadota; class Alphaproteobacteria; order Caulobacterales; family Hyphomonadaceae; genus UBA5336. The sequence continues at coordinate 1,952 of CAYUEM010000214.1, read as the reverse complement.
GGCCTCCAGGTAGGCATTCCCGGCAATCTGGAGGTGCGCATAAAGGCTTTCCAGCAGACCCTGCCCGTCATGGCCCGGTGCCGGGCGCGCCAGAAGCGCGGCCAGCGGGCCCTCACCGGCATCGAGCGGAACCGAAGCGGCGGCCTCAGCGATCATCCGCACGCAGCGATACGCCACCGCATTGCCGACATAGCCGTCACGTGCCAGTGCAGCCGGCGAGCGGCTTCCCCAGCGCGGCGCTGCCAGCTGCGCCAGCGCCACCATCGGCCCGCCGGTGGACTTCTCGTTTGCCTTTTCCTGCCAGGGCCATCTCATATGCTGCTCCCAATCCCGGTTCGCGACTTTCCCGATTGGTTATGCGCTTGCCGGCTTGCCGGTCGGATTGGCTGGATCGAAAGCTGCGATTTCACATCGGTCGGCCTTCGCTTGCTCGTGGGATAGACGCTGCTGGTTCCCCGGCGCATCGCGCGCTTTGTCTCTTTCGCCGGATATGATTAGAACATCTTGCCGCAGCGCGACGTGCGCACGGCCAGCAAGGAACAGGTGCATGTCAGGAAAGATTGTTGCGATCGCCAATTCCAAGGGAGGCGTCGGCAAGACCACAACTTGCGTCAGCCTTGCCGAAGCGTTTGCAGCCGAAGGGCGCAAGGTGCTGGTGATCGATCTCGATATGCAGGCCAATGCGTCATTGCTGGTGTTCGGTCGCCAGGGTGACGAGCGACTGTATCAGGCCATCGACAGCCACCAGACGATTACAGATTATCTCGACGAGAATTTCTTTGGGGAAAAGCTGCGTCCACTCGGCGAATTCGTGACCACGCGCGCCAGTGACGTGACCTATAGCAATCGCGTGCTCGATATTTCGCTGGTTGCATCCACGCCCGGCCTGCGGCGGACCGAGCGGATGCTGATCTATGAACTGACCGCAAAGGGCTTTGCCATGCGGGCGATTGAGGCGCGTGTCGGCAACCGGCTGCGCCAGGATCTGAAGCGACTGCGCAATGAATATGACATGATTGTCTGCGACTGCCCGCCGGGCATTTCCGCAATGACGGATGCGATCCTGAAGGCCGCCGACCTGATCATCGTGCCAACAATCCCCGATTTCCTGTCCACGCTCGGCCTCGACCTGTTCATTGGCGATGTCATGAGTTCGCTGGGTGCTGAAGGCAATTCACGCCTGCCAGCCGTTCTGGCGACACGATACGGCGACACACCGCACCAAAGAATCGTGCTAAATGCTTTATGCGATGGCAAGGGTCCGGAGGCTCATTACAAGATGCTGAACACCATCATCCCGGACTCCAATGATTTCGCGATTGATCCGATCGCGCTGGGGGCCTCGCCGACACTTGCACAAAAATGGTCCGGCGAAGCGCTGGTCCTGATGGACAGTCTTTCGCGCGAAGTCAGGGAACTTGTCGAATGAGCCTGATCGTTGACGGCAAGGCAGCGCTTGCGGCCATGCTCGCCAATCCGGTGCAGTTTGTTCGTATCAGGCCCGCAGACTGGTCACTGGCGGCGGTCAAGCTGGCCCGCAAACAACTAGTCGCCGCCGGTCAGGGCATCAACGATATCCGCGCGATCCGCGAGGCGCTGGGCGCAGATGTCTTCAACAAGACGCTGGACAGTCTGACCGCGACCCAGTCGAAGCAACTGGCCGCGCGGATCGATCCACAGCGCAAGCAACGCGATTTCGCCAATGGTGCCGCCGCGCTTGCACATATTCACGACCTTCTCGACGGCAAGGCGACAGCCGCGCCGGTCAGCGAAGCGCCTCACACCGTGGAGCCGGACACCCTGCCCACCGCCAATCCCTATCTCGGACGCCGTGCCTTTCGGACAGGGCGCTGAAAGACGCGTCTTACCCGCCCCCCCAGACCTGATCCGGGGTCTTTCGCTTCGAGCCCCGAAACCGGCCTAACAGGCTGCTGAAAAACCAGGTCACGCGG
>CAYUEM010000213.1:0-4372 GCA_964442925.1 uncultured Hyphomonadaceae bacterium | reverse complement strand
ACCTGCAACCGTCGGATTAGAAGTCCGGTGCTCTATCCAGTTGAGCTAAGGGGCCTTTGACAGGCGCAAAGCGATTAGCCGGCATCGGCGCGCCTGTCCATCCAGGCGGTCCGTCGATCTCAGCCCGCAAAACGGTCCAGTTCGCCGTTCAGCGCGCCAAAATCGTCGACGATGACATGCGCGCCAGCCGCGCCAAGCTCATCGGCGCGCCCAAAGCCCCAGCTGACACCAACCGTGTGAACACCGGCATTGCGTCCCATTTCGATATCATGGGTGGCATCGCCGATCATCACGGTTTCATCGCCCGCCGCACCTGTGGCCTTCATCGCTTCGAGCACCATGGCCGGATGCGGCTTGCCGGGCCCGTCATCTGCGCAGTGGATGGTGTCGAAATATTGCGCGAGCGGGTGCATCTCAAACAATGCAGCAATGCCGCGCCGGCTTTTGCCCGTCGCCATCGCGATCAGCCAGTCATTCCCGGCCAGCCTTTGCAGGGTTTCCACAGCGCCTTCATAGAGCGGCTCTCGGAAATCGCGATCACGCCGGCGCAGAACGAAGGCCGCACGATAGGCCTCGACCAGACGTGAAAGCGCATCTGGCGGATAACCCATCGGTGCAAGCCGCTGGCAGGCTTCCTCCAGCCCGAGCCCAACAATCCTGCGCGTGCGATCATAGTCCGGTGGCTCCAGCCCGCAGCTTTCGAAAGCGCGCATCATCGCCGTGCTGATCACCTCACGGCTGTCAACAATCGTGCCGTCCATGTCCCAGATCGCAAGCTTCAGGCTCATACAGGCACCACATCAAAAGGCGCGGTGACCCGTGTTGAACCATCACGTATGGGTTCGGTCCCATGCCAGAGAAACGAGGGAAACAGCACCAGCATACCCGCCCGCGGCTGCACCCATCTTTCCGGTCCGAGCGATGGGTCACAGCGAAATGGCGGTTCGCCAAACTTTACCCAGCCTGCACACCCGCTCCCGGAAACTGTTTCAGGCGGGACGCTGGCATAATAGGCCGAGCTGATCCAACCTTCAGGATGGATGTGATTGACGTGCCTCCCACCGGAATGAAGACGCACTGACCAGCAGCCCGCAATCTCGTAATTCCCCGTGTTGCGGGCGCTTAACGGGTGAACCGGATCGCGTCCGATTTGCCGCATATAAGCCTTTATTGGCGTGTCGAGAGCGCGGATATAGGCCTCGATTGCCGGTTCGCGAATCGCGGTTAGGGAACGGGCTGTCTGCGCGCCATCGCGAAGAGACTGGTCAAGCGGATGAAAGCTGTAGCGACGATGGCGATCCACGGCTGCGATGAACTGCTCGTTGAAGTGTTCGATATCCGTAAAGCCGTCCGGCACCGGCAGATCATAAGCTTGGACATGTGCGTCCATCCGAACGAGATCGCCATAGGCGGGATCGCCCAGCTGGCGCAATGCTGTCGCTTCCAGAGCTATCCAGTTCTGCCAGTCGGGTTGAGCCAGACGCATAGGCCTGACCGTTTCCAGTGCCGCGTCCGGGCACCCGGCCATAAGCTGCGCGGTTGCCAGCAGGTCCATCGTCAGCGGGTCTCCCGGTGCCCGCTGAAATGCAGCCTGCGCGGACGCCAAGGCCTCTTCGGCCAGGCCCTGATCCTGATGGATATTCGATTTCACCCGTAACCCGTCAGCGCTGGCCTTCAATTCATCCGGCAGTCTGGACCAGCGTGAGAGCGCATCTTCCAGATCTCCGCTTTGTCGCGCCAGGTCGATCGCAACGACAGAAAGTTTCGCAGGAGCGGTGTCGATCACGTCCCGAAAAGCATGTTTATCCTGCGTCATCCAATACACACCGGCCAGCGCACGCAGCGAATAAGTGTCAGGCGCAATTTTGTGTGCATGGCGCAGATCGGTCAGCCCGCCGTCGAGATCGTCCATTTCGAGCCGGGCACGCCCTCTGACAAAGTGTATCGGGCCAGCGCCGCGCCCGGTATCGATCAGTTTGGTTAGGATCGCGTCGGCGGTTTCCGCATCACCGCGCTCCAGTCTTGCGCTTGCCAGTGTATAAAGCGCGTTGCGATCATCAGGGAGCGCTTCAAGGACCGCCCGCGCCTCGGTTTCTGCCTCAGCCCATCGGCGGAGTGCGATAAGTGATCGCGAAAGTGACTTGCGCGCGCCTGTCAGCTCTGGCCGGAGCGCAAGTGCCCGCTGGAACGCTTTGATTGCTGCAATATGGTCGCCCATTGCCCGGGCGTTCAGCCCATGATTGTGTGCGACCTCAGGATTGGACGGGTCAAGTACAGCCGCGCGCGCGAAGAGGCGGCTGGCGGCCGCAACGTCTCCGGCCTTTTTCTCAACCAGTGCAGACAGGTGCACGGCCTGTGCACTTGTCTGGCCGGCCAGATACCGACGGGCGCTGACGATGTCACCGCGCTGCAATGCGGCATAGGCCCGTTGCAAAGCCACACGGCTCATGCAAACGGCTCCATCGGGTCGCGGCCGGCCTCGGCTTCGAGAAAGCCGAGCGTGGCGAACGTCTCTGCCATATGCGCAGGCAGGGGCGCGACAAGGCGAACCGGTTTGCCATTGCGGCGCGGCACGACCAGTCCGCGCGCGTGCAGGTGCAGGCCACCGGCCACGCCTCCGGGCACTTCCCGCCGCGTGGGATATTTGTCATCGCCGAGGATTGATGTGCCGATCTCGCTCATGTGAAAGCGCAGCTGGTGCATCCGCCCGGTCTGTGGCTTGAGCGCGACCCATGCCGCGCGCTGTGCCGCTTGTGAGATCACGGCATAATCGGTGATGGCGTGGCGTGCGCCTTCCTCACCCTGGCGGGCAGAGCGCATCTTCTCGCGGTCATCGCCGGGGCCAGCGCCCTTGACCATCCAGCCGCGCAGCTGGCCGGCAGGCGGATTGGGCACGCACACCGTCACGGCCCAGTAAACCTTGTCCATCTCGCGCGAGCGGAACAGTTCAGCGAGACGCGCCGCCGCAGCCGGGTGGCGCGCAAGCACCAGCAGGCCGGAGGTCTCGCGGTCGAGCCGGTGGACCAGTTTCGGGCGGTGGCCGCCCTCGGCGAGCGCGTCCAGCCAGCCGTCGATATGGCGCCCTTTCTGACCCGTCCCGCCCTGCACAGCCAGCCCGGCCGGCTTGTTCAGGACGATCATTTCATCGTCCTTATAAATAACCATGTTTTGCAGAAACTCGCGGTCACGCACGCTGATTGCCGTCTTGTCGCTGTTGGCTGTCTCATCGCGCCACTGGTCCGCGCGCACCGGCGGAAGGCGCACTTGCTGGCCGGTTTCCAGCCGCGTGCCAGCCTGCGCGCGTGCGCCGTTGACCCGTATCTGCCCGGTGCGCAGGAGCTTTTCCACCTCGCCCTGCGTCAGGCTGAGCCGGCGTTTGATCCAGCGATCGAGCCGCGCACCGGCCTCCTGCGCGCTGACCTTGACAGTGACAACCGCGCTCATGCCATCATCCGTTTGGTGAGGTGAAAAGCGACCAGCAAAGCGGTGATGCTGCCGGTCGCGGTCGCGACGGCATAGATGCCGGCCTTGAGACTGGCACCATTGTTGATGAAATGCACCGCTTCCAGCGAAAATGTCGAAAACGTCGTGAACCCGCCGAGCATCCCGACCGCGACGAGCAGGTAAAGCGCATGATGGGCTTCATTTGCGCTGCGCGCGACAATCCAGGCCATGAACACGCCCATCAGCAGACTGCCAAAAACATTGACGAAAAACGTCCCGTACAGCGCGCCGATATCGGCGTTGAGTGAACGCGCGAAAAGGCCGACGCCATAGCGAAGCATCGCGCCGATTGCCCCGCCAAGGGCCACAAGGAAAAAGCCGGTCATCGCGCTTCATTAAATGTCTTCGAGACCGCCGCAAAGCCCCTGTGCGCCTGCACAATCGATAAACGCATCGGGAAACGGCGCGCGCGCATGCAGAAGGCCTCCGCCGGGATGGTCAAGACGGATCGAAACCGCATGCAGCATCAGCCGGCTAGCGGGTCGCCCGCCATAGCGCAGATCGCCGAGGATCGGGCAGCCGAGACAGGCCATATGCACCCGCAACTGGTGCATGCGGCCGGTCTGCGGGACAAGCTCCATCAGCCCGCAATCACCAGCCCGCGCCAGCAACCGCCAGCCTGTCAGGGCCGGCTTGCCATTTGTCGCATCCACGCCGATCTCGTCGCAGCCCTCGCGCTCGGCCCGCAGGATCGGGGCATCGATCTTTCCCGATAGCGTATCAGGCAGCGCGCCGGCGACCAGCGCCAGATATGTCTTGGTGACCGCCCGGCTGGCAAACGCCGCCGACAGGCTCGCAGCAGCCGGCCGTGTGCGCGCGGCAAGGATGATCCCGCTCGTGGCGGCATCGAGCCGGTGGACAAGGCGCG
>CAYUEM010000212.1:0-4442 GCA_964442925.1 uncultured Hyphomonadaceae bacterium | reverse complement strand
AGATCGGCGGCCAGATCGACGAGTTGCTGATCGACGTCGGTGCCGCAGATGCCGGTCGAGCAGCACATCGCGGGATCGTAAACTGTAATGGTGGTCATTGGGTGATCTCCTTGGGAAGGCAGCCTTCGGGGGTATGGCAACAGGGCGCTTCGCCGCCGGGCTGTCGCGCGGCGATAGCCTCGATCAGGCTCCGGATCGGTGCAAGCGCGGTGGGTTCGAGCGAATAACAGATACGAGGATAGTCAATGTCGCCCTGCACAATACCCGCATCTTTGAGGATCCGCAGGTGTTGCGAAACCGTCGATTGGGCCAGGCCGACCTCATCCACGATGTCCCCGCCGATGCAGCCTGGCTTCGACAGCAGGAAGGCGATGATCCTGACCCGCGCCGGATGCGCCAGCGCCCTGGCAATCTGCGCAATCTGGTCCGCCTCTATCGGAGGCGGCAACGTCACAGTTTTTCGGTCCAGCATTTCGTATGCCTCTTGTATCGTCTGCAACCGATACATATGCATCGGCAATCAACGATACAAGAGCTGCCCATCACGCCCCGCACCTGTCGATCGGGTACTCGTGCGGCAGGCCGCGACGTTTTATGGAGGCGCGCCTGCAGCCGGAGATGAGTTCCAATCGGGCGTGGCTTGTAACGGGACTGCCATTTCGAGATAGGCACCATCGCCGCGCCCTTCCCCTTTCAGAAGGGTGTAGCCGGCCAATGCCGGTTCGATGGCATCGAGGCAGTCGATCAGCGCCACTTCGATCGAAGCGGGTGCCGCCAGCGTCAGCTTGCGTGGGGTTGTGTCCATTGGACATCTCCGGCGTGTTGCGAGGCGGCTGAACTGTCGGTGCCGGACTGTCGGTAGAGCACCGGCCGCAGGCGACGGACCGAACTGAGCAGACCGTTTTCTCGATTGGGTGACCAAGAATGTCCAGGTCATTGAAACATGTCACCAGGACCAGCCCGTTCAGCACCGCCACGCCCAGCAGCGCGATCAGGCCAACAGATGCCGGCACCGACAGGTATTCCCCCGAAAGGTTCAGCGCGATGATCCCGCCAACAAGGGCAAACGGGATGTTGAACAGGATAAGCAGCGACTGGCGCAATGATCGCAGGGTGACAAACAGCACGATGAAAATGAGCCCGATCGAAAGCGGGACCATCAGTGACAGGCGCGCTGACGCGCGGCGCTGGTCTTCGAACTCCCCTCCAAATTCCAGCGTGTAACCGGTTGGCAGCTCGATTTGCTCGCTCACGGCAATCTGCGCATCATTCACGAAGCTGACCAGATCGCGGCCCTCGACAAAGGCCTGGACCACAGCATAGCGCGAGGCGTTCTCCCGGGCCGCCGCAGCGAGACCCGACACCCGTTCGATGGTTGCAATCTCGTTGAGGGGAACACGGATGCCTCGCGGCGTGACCAGGTTGATCTGCGAGACATCCGGGACGCTGCTGGACAGCTCGCGATCATAGCGGATCAGTATGGGCGTTCGCCGACCCGGCTCAATGATTTCGCCAACCGTGACCCCTTCGAACCTTGCGCGAAGCTCTTCCTGAATATCGACAACCGTAAAGCCATAGCGACCGGCGCGCTGGGGATGGATGTCGATCTGCAGATATTCCGAGACATCATTAGACGTGGTGAACACATCGGAGGCACCGGGAATGCCGGAAACAATGGTTTCGATCTGCCCGGCCAAATCGGCCAGAGCGTCATATTCAGTGCCGAAGATCTTGATGGCCAGATGGCCGCGCGAGCCCGTCAGGAGTTCTGAGACCCGCATCTCGATGGGCTGGGTAAAGGCTGTTTCAATGCCGACGAAATCACCAACAACGGATCGAATCTCGCCGACAAGCCACTCGGTGTCGGGTCCGCGCCAGCTCTCGCGTGGCGCAAGCTGCAGGAACATGTCGCTTTCATTCAGGCCCATCGGGTCAAGGCCGAGTTCATCGGAACCCACGCGAGAGATGACATGCAGCGGGTTGGCCTTTTGGTTCATTCGCAACCGTTCCACGGTGTTGTCAGCCACAACGATGTCGCCATCGACAATCATGCCAATGGCGATGGCGAGCCCCCCAAGGCTCATCAGATTCGCGGTCAGACCGAACACGCGCATCAGGATAAAGGTCGCCAGCATGGCTGCGGGAAGGATAAGTCTGACGACAAGTGCGGCGCGCCAGTCACCCAGAAACAGAACCAGCAGCAAAATGACGAGCCCTACGGCAATCAGCAGCGCCTCGCTGACCGAGCCCACCGCCGTTTCGATCCGTTCGGCGCGGTTGTGGAACACCGAAACCGTCAAGCCTTCAGGAAAACTGCCTGCCAGTTCGGCAAGCTTCGCCTCCACGGCGCGGACGACGCGGCGCGCATCCGCACCGCGCCGCGCCACAATGATGCCCTCTACGGTTTACCCGTGTCCATCACGCGTGACCGACCCGTAGCGCGTCAGTGATCCGGTCTCAACGCGGGCGACATCGCTGATACGAATGAAAGTGCCATCGCGTTCGGTGATCACGCGTTCGCCGAGATCCCGCGTCCCTTTCGCCGCTCCGACGGATCGCACGACAAGAGCTTCCTCACCTTCGCTGATGCGGCCCGCACCATCATTGCTGTTGTTCATCTCAAGGGTTTCGCGGAGCATGCACAGGCTGACCCCGGATGCGGCCATGGCCGCCTGATCCGGCACCACAGAATAAGTCAGAACCCGGCCGCCAAGCGCATTGACGTCGGCAATGCCGTCAATGCCGCGCAAGGCTGGCCGTATCGTCCAGTCCAGAAGGCTGCGCTTTTCCTCAAGCGAGTATCCGTCACCTTCGAGGGTAAACATGAAGATCTCGGACAAGGCGGTCGAAATGGGCGCGAGGCCTCCTTCAACCGTCCCGGGAAGATTCTCGCGCATAACCGCCAGTCTTTCGGAGACCAGCTGGCGCGCCCAGTAGATGTCGGTGCCATCAGTGAAATCGAGGGTGATGTCGGCAATGGCATATTTTGCCCGGGCCCGCATGATGACCTGGTTCGGAATGCCAAGCAGCTCGGCTTCCAGAGGGCGCACAACCCTGGATTCGACCTCCTCCGGCGTCATTCCCGGTGCCTTCATGATGATTTTCACCTGCGTTGGCGCAATCTCGGGAAAAGCACCAATCGGGAGTTTCAGCGCCGCATAGCCCCCGGCAGCGAGCAGGACCAGGGCAGCTCCGAGAATGAAGGCACCTTGCGTCAGTGAGAAGGCAATAAGGCGGTCGAGGAACCCCATCACTCCGCCTCCGAGATGTTCTTGAGCGCAGCAAGCCCCGAAACGACGACGCGGTAGCGTGGCTGCAGGTTGCCTCTAACAATGGCCACGGAACGGTCCTGCGATAGGATCTCGACAGGCACGCGTTCCACACCGCCCGGCCGTTCAACGAAAACAGCGGTCTTAGAACCAAAACGGACAACGGCGCGCGCCGGAACGCTGAGAGCCGAGCTGGCCGCTTCAGCTTAGAAGCTTGCATCGAGAAGCTGCCCAACCCGCAAGTCGCGGCCTTGCGCTAAAGCGACATCGACGTCCACCGAGCGGGTGACCGGATTGATCTGGGGATCGAGGGCCACGATCTGCCCAGCCTCGGCCGTTGTCAAGGTCCGGCGATCGGAGCTTTTAATATTGCACAGCCTCGCGTTTGTCGTCGGGCGTCAGAATGTTCGAATGACCCTCTGACCGATGGCGGGCCGTTCTCACTTGAGGCGATATCCTTGAGCGCGGCAATGTCCAGCATCGACTCGGCCAGAAGCCGCTTCAGCTTGCTGTTCTCCGCCTCCAGCGTTCGAAGCCGCTGGGCGTCTGAAACGGTCATTCCGCCGAACTTGGCGTCGCTATTGTCGCTCGGACCAATGGCGCAACAATGACGACTACTTGTAGAAGGTCGCATCCGAGATGCCGTATTTGCGGCACAGCTTCACGGTTTTCACGCCGTTGGTCGGGAAATCGCTCGCCGCGATTTCAAACCCTCCCAACCGTGCTCGCGCAGCATCCCAATGATCTGCGCCTCGGTAAAACGTGATTTGCGCATCTGTCATCCTCTATGTGTCGAGGACTCTGCAAATTAATGGCCGGAATTTCGGGGGCTGGGTCACTGGGTAGCGCCATGAAAAGTGATGTGCAGACAAGGCGTAAGTCCCTCATTGGCGCTGCGCGCTTTTATCTTGCAATCCGCGCCATACCCGCGCCCCGCCTTGGCGACGAGCTGAATCAAAGGGTGAGCTTCACTCATCACGCGACCGAGGTCTTCACGCCAGAGCGACCCGTGCACCGGCGCACTCGGAAAACCGCGAACAACCAGAAACATACGCTCTGGCCAATCACCAGCTTGGCCCGGACAATCGGGATGAGGAGCTGAGCCCCCCATGCCGCCATATTCCGACGCAGACATCGAAAGCGCGATCCGCACCGTCGCCTCACTGATCGACC
>CAYUEM010000211.1:0-4472 GCA_964442925.1 uncultured Hyphomonadaceae bacterium | reverse complement strand
TTGCCCTATAATCGAGAATCCAAATATCTGTGTGTGGCGCGCGACCCAAGGGACGTGTTCATGTCGCTGCTGAACCACTGGAGCAGCCACACCGACGATTTCTATACAATCATGAACAATACGATCGGGCTTGTCGGCGAACCCTTTCCGTCGTTCAGAGACGACGTCAAATCCGTTTGGTACGATTGGATTACAACGAGCGCGTTCCCTTGGGAGATAGGCGGCTACCCGTACTGGTCTCATCTCAGCTACGCGCTCTCTTTCTGGAATTATCGCCATCTGCCGAATATCAAGATGGTTCATTATAACGACCTGATCGCAGACCTGGACGGGCAGATGCGCGAGATCGCCGGCTATCTCGAAATCAAGGTGCCCGAAGAACTATGGCCCGACGTGGTGAAACGCTGCACCTTCTCTGAAGTGAAGAAAGACCCGTCAAAAGTGGTCGGCGAGGACATCGCGTTCGCCTTCAAGGGCGGCGCGGACTCCTTCATTTACAAAGGCACAAACAAGCGCTGGATAGGCGTCCTGGACGAAGACGACCTGGTCTTGTACGAGCGCGCCATGGCCAAACTGCCAGATGCGTATGCAGCGTGGCTGCAAGACGGCGGCAAAATCGAATAGCCCATCAAGGTCGCCGAAGCCTTTCGAAAGTGTCTGCATTCGCACCGGCTGCGGACGCCAGCGCGGTTCAGCCGTTACATTCGCTTTCGGGATGATCCCACCATCGGCAATGGGCGCAGATAAGGCTTTTGACCTGGATGAAAAATCGCCGGAGGCCGCAATAAGCAATCTGATCCCCTCCCTTCAGAGGTGGCTCGGTTTGTCTGAACAGATTGCGGTCGCTCTATAAGTGGATCGCTGCCTTTTGGGTTCTGCCGCAAACGGGATTGGTTGCAGCGCAGGGCAAGCGCGACTGCGCGTCGGCGCTTTTGCGCCGTAACCGCAGATGTGTCTTCATCCGCGCATATTGGTACGAGTGGGCAGCGGGGCGGCGGTTTGTGAGAATTTCAGGATGAGGGGTCTGGCGGGCGCGCAGGGACGCCGGCTTCGAATTCGTACAGGGAAACGCTGCGCGCATGGGCGTCAAATCTCAGTTTGCGATTGAGCGGCGCATGCGCCCTTGAGGCACAGTTTTGCCGGTCGCACAGATAGCAATTCACACCGATCGGCATCGGATCGATCTGGCCGAGGTCGAGCCCCTCGAAATAGACCAGTTCGCCGGCATAGGTCCTGTCGCAGCCAAGGGCGATGGCCACTTTTGCCGGCGGGTGTCCATGATGTCCGAGTGAACGCGATATCGCCTTCGAGATCGAGACATAAGTCGTTTCATCGGGCATCTGTATCAGCTGGGTGAGGGTTTCACCGGGCTGGGCGAAGGTCTGGTGGATATTCCATTTCGGGCAGGCGCCGCCGAATTTGGAAAAGTGAAACCGGCCCGCGCTGAAACGCTTGGAGACATTTCCTGCTGTATCGATCCGCAGGAAGAAGAAGGGTATCCCGCCCGCGCCGGGCTTCTGCAGCGTTGTCAGCCGGTGGGCGGTCTGTTCGAAACTGGTGGCGAAACGATGGCTGAGCAGGTCCACATCATAGCGTGTGTCCTGGCAAGCCCTCAGAAACGCGCCATAGGGCATCAGCAGGGCGGCGGCGAAATAATTGGCCAGCGAGACGCGCAAAAGGCCAAGCGCGCTGTCATCTTTAAGGCCCGACCCGGCGACGATTTCGTCAATCAGCTCGCGATATTCGATCAGGACCAGCTGGAAGGCGAGCTGGAACCGGCGCCCGGTCGGATGCAGCAACTCGGAAATGTCGATCCCTGAGCGGTGACGGTCGAAATAGCGAAACGAGGAGGGCATGGCCGAGCTGGGCAGCGTGCGGACGCGCAGATTGTGGGTCTGCTCCAGTCTTTCCAAGATGGCGACATCAATGGCCTTGCCGCTGCCGGTAAGGGCTGCGTGGAAGCGCTCGGCCATCTCGTCGAGGGCCGCGAAATAATTGTTTCGTTCATGCATGAACTGGCGCACCGCCTCAACCGGGCGGGCCGACTCCTCCAGCAATTCGACCTTTTCGCGATCCGCCAGCGGGTTGGCGTCCGAATAGGTGCTGAGCGCCAGTTCGCGATAGCGCTCATGCAGGCGCAGCACGGCCTTGATCGCCTCCGGGCTGGCGCCGACAAGATCCTCGACCTCGTTCTTCGACACCTCGACACCCCCGAAGACAGGATCGCGCAAGGCCGACTGAAACTCGTTGACCAGCCCGGCATCACTGTTCTGGGCAAGGTCCGCGACGTTGACATCAAACTCTTCGGCGAGCTTGAGCAGCACCGCTGCGCTGACCGGGCGCTGGTTTCGCTCAATCAGATTGACATAGGTCGGCGACACATCGAGCCGGCGCGCAAAGTCTGCCTGCGTCATCGCAAGCGAGTTGCGCAACCGCTTCATGCGCGCACCGATCAGCAGTTTCCGTTTCGAATCACCGGCCATACCGATACTTACAACCATTACATTAAAAAATTTACAAGCATAACAATAAAACCCAATAAATTGAGATATTTATGGACCCGGCACGAAACTTGTAAATAGTTCAGCCACCAAGACACGCTGGAGGAAGACCATGACCGACACCCTGACTGACGCAGCAACACCGACGGCTCAGGCGACGCCGCGTCACCGCCGGCCGGCCGAGGTGCCGGGTCGTGTTCCGGCGGCCTACGAGCGCGTGCTGACCGATGGTGCCCTGCTTTTCATCGCCGATCTGGAGCGACGTTTCGGCCCGCAGCGGCGCATGCTCCTGGAGAATCGCAAACTGGCGCAGATGCGCTATGATGATGGTGAGCTGCCGGACTTCCTGCCCGAAACGGAACACATCCGCAATTCGGTCTGGGAAGTCGCACCGGTGCCGAAAGCGCTGCAGGATCGCCGCGTCGAGATCACCGGGCCGGTAGACCGCAAGATCATGATCAATGCGCTCAATTCCGGCGCGAAGATGTTCATGGCCGATTTCGAGGATGCCTCCTCGCCGACCTTCGAAAACATGCTCGAAGGCCAGGCCAACATGCAGGACCATGCCACCGGAAATCTCGCCTTTCATGATGAGGCGCGCGGCAAGTCCTACAAGCTCAACGAAAAGACCGCGACAATGATCGTGCGCCCCCGCGGCTGGCATCTGAACGAGGCGCATGTGACCGTCGATGGCAAGACCATCTCGGCCAGCCTGTTCGATTTCGGCCTGCATTTCTTCCACAATGCCCGCGCGCTGGTCGAGCAGGAAAGGGGACCTTTTTACTATCTGCCGAAGATGGAGAGTTACCAGGAAGCGCGCCTGTGGAATGATGTGTTCAATTTCGCCCAATCCGCCCTTGGCATTCCGAACGGAACGATCAAGGCGACCGTGCTGATCGAGACCCTGCCGGCCGCCTTCCAGATGGACGAGATTCTGTATGTGATGCGCAATCACATTGTCGGCCTCAATTGTGGGCGATGGGACTATATTTTTAGCTATATCAAGACATTGCGCCAGCATGCGCAGTACGTTCTGCCCGATCGCGCCGAGGTCGGCATGGATCGCGCCTTCCTGAAGGCCTATTCCCTGCTGCTGATCAAGACCTGCCACCGCCGCCGTGCCCATGCCATGGGCGGAATGGCGGCGCAGATCCCGATCAAGGGCGACGACGATGCCAATGCGGCTGCCTTCGACAAGGTGCGCGCCGACAAGAAACGCGAAGCCGAACAGGGCCATGATGGAACCTGGGTGGCCCACCCGGATCTCGTGCCGGTCGCGATGGACGTGTTCGACGCGGCCATGCCCCAGCCCAACCAGGTGCTCAGCCAGCGCCAGATGCCCCAGATCACGACCCAGTCGCTGTTGGCGCCGCACACCGGAGACATTACGGAAGCCGGCATCCGCACGAATCTCTCGGTTGGAATCGAATACACGGCCGCTTGGCTGCGCGGGCGCGGCGCCGTGCCGATCCACAATCTGATGGAGGACGCGGCCACGGCGGAAATCTCCCGCAGCCAGCTCTGGCAGTGGCTCCACCATGGCAGTGCCTACAAGACGGCCACGGGCGAAACGCAGACTTTTGACCGCGCAGCCTTCGACACACTGGTTCACGACGAACTGGCGAAGATCCGGCACGCGCATGGCGAAAATGCCTTCACCGCAGGACGTTACCGCGAAGCCAGCGCGATCTTCATTGAGACAGCCACGGGCGAGACTCTCGCCGATTTCCTGACGCTGACCGCCTATGACGTGCTGCGAAACCTCGCCTGAATCAACGCCCAGAACACACAACCCAAGGACAATCCGATGACCCAACGCACCAGCTACAAACAGCTTCTGAAAGACGCGCTGAAACGCTATCCTGAGGGCCGCACGCGTTCTGGCATCAGCGTGGAAGACATGGTCCAGCTGAAGATCCAGAACACCTACAACACCCATCTCGACATCGCCCGTGCCATGGCCGGCGTGAT
>CAYUEM010000210.1:0-4486 GCA_964442925.1 uncultured Hyphomonadaceae bacterium | reverse complement strand
CTCTCTCATCCAGTATCCCGGTCGATGCTGGCAACCGACTTCTTCAACACAATCGCGCCCATTGCTGCCTTGCCATTGCATTAGAACAACCCCTCCGGCACGGGATGGGCGATCTTGAGGAGTTCATTGCGGCGATAGGTCATCGAGCCGCCGTCGCCATAGGCCGGGCGGCTTGTGGCGTGGCCCATGAGCAGACAGCGCAGGCCATAGTCGAGCCCGGCTTCGAGCATGCGCTTTTCGAAAGAATGGCGGAACGAGTAGATCACGTGGCTGTCTGTCGGGAACAGGCCGCGATTGCGAAACGTTTTCATCAGGGATTGTGAGAGGAGATCGCTGCGGTCGCGGTAATGGGGGAAGCCCTTCGGCGCGCGCTTCATCGCCTCAAGTGAGACGCCGACCAGAGGAATGTCTCGGATTGAAGAAGCGGTCTTGATCTCGCGGCCTCGGCTCGGGCGGATCCGGATGTATGGCGCATCCGTTTCGAGGCAGATGTCGTCCTCACGCAGATTTGCAATCTCACTCGGGCGACAGCCGGTCTCGATCAGGGCATAAACGATGAGGCGGGCCTGATCCTTGATCCCTTTCAGCGCACCCGGCACTAGGATTTTTCCTCGTACCCAGCCGGTCTCGAAATGTGGCACCTCCGCCTTTACCATTTCTTTAAAGGAAAGATTGCGGAACGGGTTCTGGCGGGACTCCTCGCCGATATGCTTGAAATACTCGGTGAGGAGCTTGCGCAGATTGCCAAGGTCGCGATTGGCCGTATTGGCCTGAAGGGGTTTGCCGCCCTGTTTCGGTTTCAGCCGCTCGCCCCACCAGTGATAGAATTTCAGGGCGTCATCGCGCGTGATCCTGGTGACCGGCTTGTCGCCGACAACCTCGATGAAATAGCCGATGGGGCGTTGCTTGGTCTTGAGCCAGAGCTTCTTCTGGTTGGACGACTTGGCGAGGATTTCGCTGAAGGCGATCTTCTCGCAGTAAATCTCGAACGCCTCCGACAGTTTCGGCGAGGGGCGCGGCGCGCCGCCGAGAAGGCCCTCGGCCTCGGTCTTCACGCGGGGCGTCGTATCGTCCCGGTCAACCTGTTCGAAGGCCCGAATGCGCTCGATGATGTCATCGAGGCCATAAGTGATCGCAAGCTCGTCGGCCGGGATGTAGGACAGGCCCCTGGCTGAGGCGCGCGCAGCCTTGTAGCGCCGCTCGGCGAATTCGAGCTTGCGCGTGTCGACCATGTCCGGGCGGGCATAAAGGTCGAGGAGCGTGGCCCAATACTGGTCATCAACCGCTTCCTGGGCGTTGCGGCGCTCGCGAGCGATTTCGAGGGAATTGGTGCGCAGCGTCACGCGAAGGGTTTCGCGCCCGTCGAGGTGGCGCAGGCGATTTGGCACGCGGCGAACATAGTGCCACTTCTTGCCGCGTTTCTGAAGATATCGGTCCTCTTCACGCATCGCCGGCACCTTTCCTTGTGTGCACTTTGATGCACGGAAAGTTACGCAAAAACCGGGCCGGGTGGAATTCGGAGCGGTGAAAATAGGGGTTGAGTCTTTGTTTTAATTTAAAATTTTTATGTTTGAACTGGAGCGGGTAGACGGGATCGAACCGACATCCTCAGCTTGGAAGGCTGCTGCACTACCATTGTGCTATACCCGCGAGCGATTGTGAGACCTACTGCGTCATCGCGCCGGTTTCAAGTGCTCAGATAGCATGCAGACGCGGCGACCGCTTTACACCAGCCCGGAAAAATCGATCCGCGTGATGTCGTGACCCGTCAGTGTGACGAAGCGCTCGAACATTGTGCGCGCCATGGCAGTGGTCGCGGTGTTGGTCAGCGGATGGAAATTCAGCAGATCGTAACCGCTCAGTTCACTGTCGAACACGAAGCGGACGCGCTTTTGCGTGTCATTGATCAGGGCGAAGGGCGTCACCGAGCCGGGCACCACGCCAAGCCGGTCAAACAGGACGTCGGCGCTGGCAAAGGACAGCCGGCGGACGGCCAGGGCGCGGTGCAGCCGGTTGAGCGCGAGCTGTGAGGCGGCATGCGCGGACACCAGGACATAAGCGCCGTCCTTGTCCTTCAGGAACAGGTTCTTGGTGTGCGCGCCCGGCATATCCGATTTGAGGTCGCTCCCGTCCGCAACCGTGAAGACCGGGCGGTGCCAGCGTGTCTGATGGCTCAGGCCATGCTGGTCGAAAAAGCTGAAAAGGTCTTGCGGACTTGCTCTCATCGGTCACATTCGGCAAGGCTCAAGCGGCTGAGGTCAAGTGGGAGTTTATGTCGCCATGCAGCTCGATTGCTACAAGATCCATGATGTCGCGCCGCAGATCGTGCCCGCGCGCAGCCAGCGCGACTGGATGGACGCATTTCCCGACCGCCACCCGTATCGCTGCCTGCCGCTGACCATGGCCAATTCGACCGGCTGGGAAATTCTCTGCCCGATCGAGGTCAGACTGTCGTGGAATGGCGGGCCGGCGGCAGAAGACCTGAAGCTGTCAACGCCGGGCGATCCGGCTGCGCTGGCGGCGTTTGCCGACAGTCATTTCCGGCGCGGCATCGCGACCTTTCACACCGGACACCTGTTTCGCACCCCGCCGGGCTGGGGCGTCTGGTCGAGCGGGCCGCCGAACTGGCCAAAGGATGGCGCAGCGCCACTGACCGGTCTGATCGAGACCGACTGGCTGCCCTTCCCGTTCACGATGAACTGGCAGATGACGCGCCCGGGCGAGGTGGTGTTCAAAAAGGATGAGCCGTTCTGTTTCATCACGCTGATGGAACATGGCCGGCTGGAGGAGATCGAACCAAAACGCCGCCGGCTCGCCGACAATCGCGATCTTGTTACCGAGTATGAAGCTTGGCGCGACAGCCGGGCCGACTTCAACACACGGCTGGCTTCGCGCGAGGCTGAAGCGATGAAGTCACGCTGGCAACGCCATTACATGCGCGGGGAGAAAGTCACCGGTGACAAGGCCGAAGACCACCGCACCAAGCGGCGGCTGAAACCGCCGCGGGATGTCTGACCGGCGTTGCCGGCACTGCCCAGAACCGTTTCGAACTGAACGGTGACAGGCTGGGACAGGTCACCCGTGGGGACAATGGCAATCGTTGCAACACCATCCTTTTCGCTGAAACTGTATGTGTCGGATTCCAGGAAGATCTGTCCTGACATGTCGGTGCATCCATCTTTGCTATCGACCGCAACGCAGCGGCCTGGCCCTGATTGGTAATCCGTCGCGATGCAAGATCACCGCCGCTACCGTGTCACCGTCTGTCGGCCAGCAAAAACCCGCCAACAGCAGAACGGCAGTGGAAAATTGCAGGAGACCCGCCCGGTTGGTGCATGCCGGAGGGCATTTCGTGCAACCGGCGAAACACGGCGCGCGGGACGTGCGATCATTGCGTCGCAACCCTTTGCCGGTGAGGATGCGTCATAAACACTTCACATGTCGCTGCTTCGCATTAGTGTGCGTGGCAAAGGGAAAACGTCTGAAGCCGTGAAGGGGTTGGCATGGAAAGTTTCATCGCGGGTATCGAGACCGTCAGCGGTTTCATCTGGGGCGGAACCTGGGGAGATACTCGGTTGCTTCCGGTGGGGCCGCTGGCGGTTGTCCTGCTGGGGACCGGCATCTGGATGATGATCCGCATCGGCGCGCGTCCGCTGAGGCGTTTCGTTCCGGCGGTCGTCGAGGTCTGGCAGGGCCGGAAGGCACAAGGTGAAGACGGTGCGATCACGCCCTGGCAGGCGCTGTCGACGGCGCTTTCAGGCCAGGTCGGCACCGGCAATCTCGCCGGCGTGGCCACCGCAATCACGCTCGGCGGGCCGGGTTCGATCTTCTGGATGTGGGTCGTCGCGCTGTTTGGCATGGCGCTGGCCTTCTCGGAAAGCTCACTTGCGGTCAAGTATCGCGAGGTCGATGAATATGGCCGCATCAATGGCGGGCCGATGTATTACATCAAGAACGGCCTGGGAAAGAACTGGGGCTGGCTGGCGGTGATCTTCTGCCTTGGCACTTTGTTCTCCGCCTCTGCGACCGGCTCGATGATCCAGGCCAATTCGATCACCGAAGCGGCTCTGGAGACCGGCAGCCAGGTTGGCCTCAGTATCCCCAACTGGAGCGTCGGGCTGGTGCTTTCCGCGCTGGTATTCGCGGTGATCATCGGTGGCATCAAGTCGATCGGCTCATTTGCCGGCAAGGTCGTGCCGGTGATGGCGGCGCTGTATGTGCTCGTCGCTTTCATCGTGCTGATCCTCAATGCACCGAAGGTTCCTGGCGCATTCATGGAGATTATCGGGTCCGCATTTGGCTGGCAGGAAGCCGCCGGCGGCGCGGCAGGCTATGGCGTGCTCAGCGCCATTCGCGCCGGGATTGCCCGCGGGCTTTTCTCCAATGAGGCGGGACAGGGCTCCGCGCCGATCGCACATGCGGCCGCCCAGACGAAAAACCCGGTGATGCAGGGCGAGATCGCCATGATCGGCGTGTTCATTGACAC
>CAYUEM010000209.1:2022-4507 GCA_964442925.1 uncultured Hyphomonadaceae bacterium | reverse complement strand
GGGGGCCATTAGCAGGCTGCTGAAAAACACGTCTTCAGGTTTGCCTCGTCCTTTAAAGGCTCGTTTCGCTCGCACTTCGCCGATGAGGAAACCCAACGCGACTCCTCATCGAAGAGAAGCGGCCGCAAGGCCGCGTCTCGAAGGATCGGCGGCGTGAACTGGTTTTTCAGCAGCCTGCTAGCCCGCCATCAGGGAGACCGGCGGCGCGGTGATCAGGACGAACAGGCAGAGTGCGATAACGCCAAGCAAAGCCAGCGACAGACCGTGGGAGAGATGATTTTCCTTGTTCATGACAAAAGCTCCTTCTTTCCGGCGATTTGGGTGTTTTCTTGTTGACAACACCCTGCCACGGCAGGCGCGGTTTTTCGCATCAAACAGATGCACGCCTGCGTGAAGGCCAGCAGATTGCTGAAACCGCATCTTCAGGTTGTCAGGTGGCTTTGCGGCCAAACCGGGCTTTCGCCCAGGCCATGGCATCATTGACCCCCGCGCCATGGACAGCGCCAGCCCGGTAAACGCGCGCGGCCAGCCACAGGATCGTGAAGGTCGCCAGCGCCATCAGGCCGAGCAGGGCGATCGTCTCCCAAAGCGGCGGCTGCGTCGGCATCCGCAGGATCAGCAGGAACGGCGTGAACACCGGCACCCAGCTCATCGCACCAATGATCGAGGATTCCGGATTGTCGATGGCAATCACCACCATGAACAGCGGAACCATCAGCAGCACCAGCAAGGGCGTCATCAGGGTCTGCGCTTCCTGGATGGTGTCACACAGCGAGCCCAGAGCCAGAAACAGCGAGCCATACATCAGATAACCGAGCAGGAAACTCAGCGCCGCCGGGATCAGGATCGCCGGCTTCAGGGCGGCCGCCGCGAAATTTGCCACCATGTCGGAAGCGCCTGCCGGCAGAAGGCTGCCAACCAGCACGCTGACCGCCGTTCCGCCGATGCCCCAGACCGCCATCAGCGTCAGCGAAACCGCCAGTACCGCGAGCAGTTTACCGGCCAACAGGTCGATCAGCTTCACCGATGTCAGCAAGCTGTCGAAAATCTTGTTCGAGCGCTCCTCGATCGTGCCCATCAGCAGATAGTTCACGACCGAGAAAATCAGCGTCCAGAGCATGAAAGCGATCGCAATCGACACGATGAATGGCGCGCGGTCGGCCAGCGTGACTTCTGTTGAGGCATCCTCACCGGGGCGGGCGCGCTTTTCGACCAGCGGAAGGGTCTGATCGGCGATCTGGCCAAGAATGCCGGGATCAACGCCGGTTTCGGCAAAAACGCGATCGCGCGCCAGCGCTTCGGCGGCAAGGCGAACGGGCCGTTTCAGGCTGCTTACGGTCACGCTGTCGCTCCAGTATTCGATGGTCTCGCCCGTGACATGGATCGCGGCAAACAGCGGGCGCGGGCCCTCGGGCGTTTGCAGCAGGCGTTCTTCGAGCAGCCAGGGGCGCAGCGCTTCAATCGTCTCGGCGGGCGGGCGCACATACTGATAGCTGGCAGATGGCAGCGTCACTTCTCCGTCCTTGCCCGCTGCGGTGATCGCCGCTTCGAGGCTTTCTCCGGCCATCAGCGCCGCTTCAAGTGCTTCCAGCCCGCTGTCGGTATCGCCGGAAATCGCCGCCATCGCCTCCAGTTGCAGGCGCACCGCGTCGGCCTGGTCGCGCGTGATCTGCAATTCCAGCGCGGCGCGGAAATCACCTTGCTGATCGATAACCGTATAATGACGCACCGGCTCGGATGATGCAGCCAGGGCCGGGATCATTATACCGGCCCCGATCAGCATCGGCGTCAGCAGCAGGCCGAGCCAGAAGCCCCAGGCGGTGACATAACCGAGATAGTCGCGGCGGGCGATGAGATAGACTTGCCGGATCATGCCCCAGCTCCCGTTTCAAGCTCTTGAGCTTCGGCCTCACCGACCAGTGAGACAAACACATCGCGAAGCCGGGCCTCCTGCGGCGCAAAGCCGGTTATCGGCGCGCCTGCATCAAGCGCGGCACGCAGCGCATCCTGAGCGTCCTGACCGCGCGTGAGCTCGATCTGCCACCATTTGTGCGCTTCAGCTTGCAATTCAGGTTGGGCGGAAAATCCGCGCGTCTGCATGGCTGCAGCAAGGTCAAATCCGTCGGACACTGCGATCCGCGCGCGCCGCCCCAGCGCCGTAAATGCATCCTCCAGCGTGCCATCGAAGACCTTGCGCCCGCGCGCCATCATCACGATCGAGTCGCACAGCCGCTCAGCATGTTCCATGACATGGGTCGA
Source organism: uncultured Hyphomonadaceae bacterium (assembly GCA_964442925.1). Classification (GTDB taxonomy): domain Bacteria; phylum Pseudomonadota; class Alphaproteobacteria; order Caulobacterales; family Hyphomonadaceae; genus UBA5336. The sequence continues at coordinate 2,248 of CAYUEM010000209.1, read as the reverse complement.
GAAAATGATCGTTGCACCGCGCGCATGCTCGGCGCGGATCACGTCTTCAAGCGCCTGCTGGTTGACCGGGTCAAGGCCGGAGAAGGGCTCGTCAAGGATCAGCAGGTCAGGGCGGTGTGCCAGCGTTGAGAGGATCTGCACCTTCTGCGCCATGCCTTTTGACAGTTTGGAGACGCGCGAACGTGCAAACGGTGCCAGACCCGCCGTCTCCAGCAGGCTTTCGGCG
>CAYUEM010000209.1:0-2012 GCA_964442925.1 uncultured Hyphomonadaceae bacterium | reverse complement strand
GCAGTCTGGCGAAATGTGTGATCGTCGAAAGCGGACTCATCTTCTTGTAGAGGCCACGCTCTTCCGGCAGGAAACCGACCCGTCTCAGGACTTTCAGGTCCGGACTGCGGCCGAAAAGACGGACATTGCCCTGATCAGGCGTCAGTATGCCCAGCGCCACACGCAGGCTCGTGGATTTGCCAGCACCATTGGGACCAAGAAAACCGACAATCGCGCCCTCCGGCACATCGAAACTGAGAGCATCGACCGCCGTGAAGCCGGCAAACCGTTTGCAGACATTTTCAAGTTGCAGTGCCATCTCGACCATGCGCTTGCGTTCCCGCCCTTCCGCTTTTCCTGTTTTGAGACTTACTGACAAACAAACCCTTGCCAAGTCGATAAGCTGCGCGCAGCATCAAAGGCGTGAACACTGATCTTGGACCTATCGAGCTGCGACTGGCACGCAATGCGCGTGAAAATCGAGCGCAAGCCATTGAATTGCAGCGCATCGAAGACGCGCTCGACCGGCTGGCGAGCGGTGATTTCGGCTATTGCACGGGCTGCGGTGCGGCAATTTCTGTTGAACTTCTGAAGCGTGACCCCACGGTCAGCGCTTGTTCGGAATGCCTGCCCGATGCCGAACCGGAATGATTTCTCCCGACAGGAATGAGGGTCAGCTCGCAATCAGCGCGCGTGAAATCATGATCAGGACCTGGACAAACACCGCCAGCGCCGACAGGCCGATCACCGCCGCAATCCAAGCCCCGCCCATGCCGAGCAGAAGGCCGCCAACGATGCCGAACCCTGCGCACAACACCAGCGCGATCAGCCAGTTCATGCCCATCGCGAGCGTAAACGTCATATACGCAACCGACAGAATGGTGATGAAGCTTCCCCAGAGCGCGAATTTCAGGAAACCGCTCCAGGTGCGCGACTGGTCGCTGATATCCATTTTTCCGCGGGAATAATCGGCAGAGGCCATGGCGTGTCTCTCTGGCTCGTGAGTTACAGGATCAACTCCTCCATTACGGACGCAGCCGACAAGGTCAAGCGGTCAGGAGCGCGCAGGGGCCCGCGCTCAATTGATTTTCTTGTCCGGTTTGGGCGGTTTCGGTGCCAGTGGTGCGGGAAGCGGCAGCGCGGGAACCCCTTCATTGGAAAGGGCGCGCGCTTCATCCGGCGTCACCTGCCCCCAGATTCCGCGCTCCGGGGCGTCTCCGTCATGGATCGCGCGCGCTTCCTGGGCAAAGCTGTCGCCGACATAGTCATAATGGGTCGCGACGTGCTCGCGTGCCTTGGCGGCGAAAGCTGCAAAGGCACGTTCGGCTTGTGTCTCGCGTTCGGCTTTCTGGCTTGTGCGCACCGAAGGCGCCATGATCTGCTTGGCCACCTGTGCACTCTCGCAGGCCGGGCAGGCCAGCTGCCCCGCCGCTGACAAACGGTCATAGGCCGCCGAGGACGCAAACCACGACTCAAAGCGTTCATCACAATCGAGACAGACAAGCGCGTAACGGATCAAAATCTTCACCCAGCGGACAGAAGCCGGTCAAGCTCGCCGCGTCGCTCCAGCGCCATCATCTCATCGCAGCCACCGATGTGGGTCTCGCCGACAAAAATCTGCGGGAATGTGCGTGCGCCGCCCGATCGGCTAACCATTTCTGCCTTTCGCTGCGGGCTCATACCGGCATCAATCTGCTCGAAATCGACATCTTTCTTCTGCAGCAGGGAAAGGGCCCGGCTGCAATAGGGGCAGAATGCGCGCGTATAAATCGTGACTTTGGCCATGCCTGGATGGGCTCCCTTTGAAACGCGTGACATTTATATGGTGATATCACGTGCACGCACAACGCGCGCCAGCACCAGCACATCAACTTCGCGCGCGCCGGCGCGTTTCAGGGCACGAGCGCAGCCTGACAGGGTGGCACCGGTGGTCAGGACGTCATCGACCAGCACGATCCGCCGCCCCTTAATGCGTGCCGCCCTTACCCTGGTGTTATTTACTTTCACAATTGAGAGAGGTTTAACAATCTTTT
>CAYUEM010000208.1:0-4527 GCA_964442925.1 uncultured Hyphomonadaceae bacterium | reverse complement strand
CGCCGGACACCACGCTCCTGGCCCTGACGAAAAACTCAAGCGGCCAAGTGGATCAATTTGGTCGGGAACCGCCCTAATTTTCAGGTCATGACTTGATTTTCCTGACCAAATCGATTCACACAGGGAATCGATTCGGTCGGGGTGGCTAAAATGTTTAAAGAATCCAGACATTGCATGACGAATGCTCAGGGCGTTATTCTTGCGCATTGGCAGTCTCTTTCGAAGCGTTCGGTGACCGGCTGTGCCCGCCGACAAGATCTCGATATCGGCCAGTTCAGGGCATCGCTGGCCAATATTTCGTTGATCGAGCTTGGGCATGGCGGTGCGGCACGGTTCCGGCTCGCAGGTTCTGCTGTGAGGGATATGCTCGGAACGGAACCGCGCGGGCAACGGGTTGATACGTTTCCGACAAATCTTGCTGAAATCTGGTGGTTGGGATTGGAAGAGGCCGTGGCCGACGGCTCGCCGCGTCTTGGCCTTCGTGGTGGTTTTACGGCCGCATGCGATCATGCCTGGATGCGTCTGCCACTGGAGGACGCCAGTGGGCGACTTGGCCTGGTGCTTTGCCTCGATGAGTTCGTGGCGTCGTCTTTCCCAGTGAAAGACAAGCAAAACCACGTGCTTATCCCGGCTCATTTACCACGCATTGCAGCATAATTATTTCAGTTTCATTCCATTTTAGGAATAATATCCTACACCCTTTCCGCTACCGTAAGCTTGCAGTCACTTGCAGTGAGGGAGCGGTAAGTGAACGACAGACAGAGACTCAAGGATGAGGACGGTGCGCATATGGCGGCGGGGCTGGCCGCTTACGCATTGGGGCTTCGCACGGACGAGATACTGGCGGAGGGACGAGGCAGTCCAGCCATCTCTTTTGCCCGCCAGGTGGCGATGTATCTTTGCCATGTCGGTCTTGGCATGAGCCTGGCGCGCGTCGCGAGAGCTTTCGACCGCGACAGGTCCACCGTCGCGCATGGCTGCCATATGGTTGAAGACCGGCGCGATGATGCCGATTTCGATGCCTGGCTTGAACAGGTCGAGGATGGTCTGCGCAGTGTCGTGCCACTGCACGGCTCGCGGGTTGCGTGATGGGTGATCGCCTGTTGCGTGCCTTGCAGCGCGGGGGCTGTGTGCATTTGCAGGGCAGCCGGTGGAAAGTCCATCGCTGCAGGGACCGGCGCAGCCGGTCCATCGGCACGATGAGCGCGGCTCAGATTTGTGACTTGCGCCAGCAGGGCCGGCTGATCGAAGCGACAAGCGGGGCCGGCAGCGACATGCTGGTCTGGAATGATGCGTGCGCCGCCCCGCACAGACCGGCCGGGCAATCCGGAAATCCGATGCGGCGTGCTCCTGCGCTCGATGCTGTCGGGGCAGCGCTTTCTGGTGTTGAACCGGCCGGGCATGGCGCATTGCTGCGGGCCGCAGCGCAGCGATTTGCCAGTGATGCGCAGTTTGGTCTCGGCGACGATCGGCGACAGGGGCCAGGCGCGGATGCCGCGCGCGCTCGGTTCCGGCGGTTTCAGGACCAGATGCCAAAGGCGCAGCGGCGCGCCCTTCTGGTGGCGCTGGTGCATGAAAACTCGCTTGAGGCCATCGCGCAGGCAGCAGGCTGGCCCGCCGATGCGGCAGCGCAAAACCTGACCGACGCATTGCGCGCGCTGGCGGATCTCTACGGTCTGATCAGGCCTGACCGAGACGCGCCGCATCTGCCCGGATGCGATCAAGCATCGAGGCCAGCCCATTCGAACGCTGCGCTGTCAGGGCATCGCTGACGCCGATTTCCCGGAAAAAGGAATGGGCATCAAATTCGACAATATCGGCGGCGTGCTGTCCGGAATAGAGTTGCAGCAGGATCGCGATCAGCCCGGAGACGAGAACCGCATCGGACTCCGCGCGAATCCCGATCTTTCCATCGCCCAGAGCTTGCGTCACCATCCAGACCTGCGAGGCACACCCACGAACGCGAGTGGTTTCGGTGCGTTCATCGGGCGACAAAGGCGGGTTGGCACGGCCGAGGTCTATAATATGTGCGTAGCGGTCTTCCCAGTCTTCGAGGAAGTCGAATTGCGCACGGATTTCGTTGGCAGCTTGCGTCACACTCATGCGACAGATGTGGCGCTCCGCCGGGCCGAAGGGAAGGGCCCGGGCGTTACATTCGTGTGAAATTACGGCTTACGGCCTCAGCCGGCAAGCTGTGTTTACTGCGTGACCTCGCCGATACATTGCCCGACATCGGTCAGGGCGTGTTCACCAATGCAAAATGGCACTTCATACTGGTTGTGCGCGGCGGCCACGCATTGCTGCAGGTTGAGCTGCGCCATGTTGAGACAGCCCTTGGTCGATTTTTCTGTCATGGCATTGCGCAGTTCAGAGGCTGGCGCGGCACCTTCACCAAGGATGCGATAGGCGGCCAGTGTGGCGATCTTGTCGGCAATCGGCTCCTTGCCGTGACGAATGCGTGCGGCGCGACCGGAATAGGATGCCTGCACGGTCGGGAACCGGATCGCTCCGGCAGCGTTGGACACGCCTTCCCAAAGTGACGGTGCGCCAGATTGTCCGGCGCGCATCAGGATGCTGTCGATATCAGGTGCCTCGAAAGCCTGTCGGATCTCCGCGCGCGTTGGACGACCAACCAGCGCTGAGGACCGGACCTGATTGATCAGCGAATTCGTATCGCCGATTTTCGACTTCGCCCAGCCGGCGGACTGCAGCGAATAGGCTTGCTCCTTGACATAGGCACCAGCGCCCGTCAGCCGCCGGCTGTCGGCCTCCACCGCGCTCAGTGAGGCCGTCACCGCTGAATTGCCGCCATCGAGTGAGCGGGCATAGCGCAGGTCATTACGCAGTCCGAGCATCAGTGTGTCGCGCCCGTAAAACCCTTCAATATCGCGCACTGAAGCGCGAAAGCCGGGATCCTGTGAGGCGATCAGCGCCGAATAGGCGATCCAGCCACTCGACAATTTTCCGGGGTTGTGGCCGCCGAGATTGGTCAGCGATGTGGCGATATCATCAGCGGAACTGTATGGTCTTGAGCGAATGTCCGAGACATCCGCGTGATAGGTGGCATAAGTCGCGGCACTTTCCGAAATCACGTCCTGCTCGACGGTGCCTGTCTGTGCGTTGACTGGCTGGAGCGCAGTTGCCCAGATTGTGCCTGCAAAAAGTGCTGATGTTATGACCCTGATCTTCATGGCGTACCCCTGAACTCTATTGACAACTCGACTGCCCGATATCTGCCAGGATTGATAGCATGACTGCGGACTGGAAATTGCATTAAAAACAGCTTCGGATGCATTAAGAAGCAGTCATGCTCCAGAAACACTTCAGGTGAGTTAATTGCAGAACGGTAATCAAAACGCAGATGGGCGCGCCAGTGCCGCGATCTGGCTGTTTGTGAGCGGCCTTGCTGCGCTCGCCGGATTTGGCTTCGGGGCGACGGCCCTGCAGGCGATTGCTGTCTTTGGAGGGCTGGCACTTCCTGCGCTGGCGGCATTTCTCCTGCCACCGGCGCGACCTGGCGCGCGGCTGCAGAGCGCGGCGGCGCAGGTTCTGGGATGGACGCTGGCGGCAACATTCCTGGTTGTCCTGACCGGCGGTGCGCGCTCGCCGCTGACAATATTGTTTGTGCTTGGTCCACTGGTCGGGCTTTCAACCGGGCGGAAGCGGCTCGCGCTGGAGGCGACGGGGTTTGCTGCACTGGCATATCTGGCGCTTTTGATACTCGAATTCTGGCTCGGCGCGGTGCCACCTGCCGCCGGGTTGGGCGCGATGACCGGTTTCATTGCCCTGGCTGCGATCCTGCAGGCGGGCTGGCTGATCGCTGCGACACTTGTCAACCAGCGCAAGGGCCGGCACCCGGCCATGACAGAGCCGGCGCGAGCGGCCGGACAAGGCACAGCGGAGATGGCCAAACTTTCGCCTGCGGTGCCTGTTCTGATCGCGCGGCTCGGGCCGTTCGGGCGTGTCCAGCAGACCAGCGGACGCACCCGCCTGATGGAACAGCTCCGGCCGGGTGAACTGGCCGAACTGGCCTTTGGCAAGGGGCGGGAAAAGCAGATCGCGGAACTGCTTCGCGCGCAGGCGGGCCAGCTGTTGCTGGAGCAGGCGGATGGCAGCCAGATCAGCGTTGAATATCGTGCAGACACGTCTGGTGGCTGGCTTGCTGTCTACCCCTTGGCCGATCCAGCGCGCAGTGCCGAGAGCGCAAGGCGCGAAGGCGAACGGGCTGTACGCGGGCGCACCGCGTTTTTCGCCTCGCTCGGTCATGAGTTGAAAACGCCGCTGAATGCGATCATCGGCTTTTCCGACATGATGCAGGCAAAGCTGCGCGGGCCGCTGCCTGAGCCCTATGACGAATATGCAACCATCATCAATGACAGCGCGCAGGAACTGCTCTTGATGGTCGAGGACATTCTCGATCTTGCCAAATCGGAAACCACCCGCCAGCGGCTCGATCTGCAGCCGGTGGACCTGATGGCCAGCGCGCGCTCCGTCGTCGGCCAGTTGCAGCCTCAGGCTGCGCGTGCA
>CAYUEM010000207.1:0-4572 GCA_964442925.1 uncultured Hyphomonadaceae bacterium | reverse complement strand
GCCACAAAGCACGACAGGATCGTCGCCGTCCTTGCCGCCCATCCATTTCATGATGACCAGCTGGCTTTCGCGCACCGAGCCCTGGCCGACACCGAGCAGCGCGCCCATGCCGAGCTTTTTCATCTCCTTCTCGCCGAGCACCTCGATTTCAAGCCCGGTGTCCTCCAGTCCACGGATGCGCTCTGCGAATGCGGCCGGATACAGCACATTTGGCGGCTCATGCATCAGGTCACGCGCAAGTGCGGTGCCGTCGGTCACGGCATCGTTGAACCGGAACGCCTTTTTCGCTGCTTTCTCGTCCCCGACGACCAGGGAAAACCCGGCAAGACTGGGTTTCTGGTCCGGTTTCAGTTTTGTGAAATAGGTGTCGAACCGATAGGAAGCGAGTTTTGCCCCGGCTGCTGCTGCGACCGCATTTTCAGGCGTATCAGCGACCAGTGCCAGCGATTTGAAACCGCTCATCGCCTGCGACTTGACCAGTCTTGCGCCGATCTGTTCCCAGGCGCGGGCATCGCGATCTGCCGGTTTGCCGCCGCCGACCAGCACCGCCCGGCGCGCTTCGATGGACTTGGGCAGCACGACAATTGCGCTTTGTCCAGTCTTGCCGTCAAAGCGGGCAGCGCTGGCGGCTTCGGACAGAAGACCGCCGCTGCTTTTGTCGAGATCGCGCGCCGCCTCGGGAAGCGGTCCCCCCTGATCGACCACGAACGCGAGAATTTCGGCCTTCGCAGTGTCTGTGAATGTAATTTTCATGTGCATTTCACTCCGTTCTCGACCGAAACTAAGCATCGACGCGCGCTGCGCAACTCGCTAGCAAGGATTATCTGCCCGGTGGCGACATTTTGTGTCGCGGTTCGGGCCGTTTACGGGGTCGTGCAAGATCAGATGAACCATATCCAGACCTATCTTTTCAAAGAAGTGTTGCGCACCGTTCTGGTCATTGTCGGTGGGCTTGCCCTGCTTGCCCTGCTGGCTCAGGGGCTTTCTCGCACGGACCTGATCATCGAAAACCGACAGTCAGCGATCACCTATTTCTACGTGGTCGCTCTGGGTGCGCCGCAGATCATTGCGCTGCTGACACCGCTGGCGCTGTTCATTGCGGCGATCTGGTCGCTAAACCGCATTCATCGTGACAGTGAAATCGTGGTGGCGCAGGCTGCCGGAATGACCCGCTGGCAGGTCGCTTCGCCGATCCTGCGACTGGCAGCAATGGCAATGGTCGTGCATCTTGCCGTCAGTCTTTGGGTCCAGCCAACTGCCCAGCGCCTCCTGCGTGAAACGGTTTCCGACGCACGCGCGGATCTTGCCGCCTCGATGATACGGCCCGGACAGTTTACGCAGGCGAGTGACCAGCTGACCTTCTATGCCCGTGAGTCGCGCGGCGGCGATCTCCGAGGGATCCTGATCTCTGATGCGCGAGATCCCTCGCGTCCTGTCGATTATCTGGCGCAGACCGGAACAACCATCGAGGTTGACGGGCGCCCTGCCATTGTGATGCGCGATGGCCAGATCCATGATCTCGACGCCAAGGGCTCGCTGTCCATTCTCGGTTTCGAGCAATACACATTCGACCTGACGCCATTTCTGCGAGAAGATGCTGAGGTCATCCTCAAATCCTCCGACAGATATTTGCATGAATTGTTCTTTGTGGACCGAAAAAATTATATGGAGGTCCAGAATGTCGATGCTTTTCTTGCCGAGGCGCATGCAAGGCTGACCACGCCTCTGTTAAATCTCGTCATGGCAATGATCGCCATTCTTGCCGTTGTCGGGGGAGATTTTTCCCGCAATGGCTATGGCCTGCGCATTGCCATCGCGACCAGCGGTGCGCTGCTCGTGCTGATTGTGCAACTGTCGTTGCAATCGGCAAGCGCGAGTGACCCGGCGCTGAATGCCCTGCAGTATCTGTTGCCGATTGGAACCCTGACCGTGCTGGCATGGCTTGGTTTTCATAGCGGAAGGCGGCTTGGCAATCTGCGGCGCAGACGCTTTCTGCTGCGTGACAGGATCGATGGCACGGAGGCGGCGGCATGACACTGTTTCCGCGTGTCTGGCGTTATATCCTGATGCAGTGTGTGCAGGGCCTGGTGCTCGTGCTCGGCATTTTCGTGATCGCAATCATGCTGGTCGATGTCGTCGAACAACTGCGAACGGTTGGCGGCGATGTTGACCTGTCGGTCGTGCAGGCGGTGCAGCTTTCGCTGATGAAATTGCCGATGCTGATCGAGCAGACGCTGCCTTTTGCGCTGCTGGTGGCGGCGATGATCGCCTATTCGCGTCTTAACCGCCGCTCGGAACTGTCGATCATCCGCGCATCGGGACTGTCAGCCTGGCGGTTCCTGTCGCCGCTTGTCACAATGTCGCTCGTGCTGGGCATCCTTGCGCCGAGTGTGCTCAACCCGGTGGGTGCCGGTCTGATGGCCACTTATGAGGCCACCCGCTCGGAAATCCTGCGCTCGGGAAAGCCGGTCGCAGCCACCCAGGATCGCGGCGAAATCTGGCTGAGGCAGGGCGATCGCACCCGTCAGGTGGTCATCCATGCCGAACAGGTCATGGAAAACGGCACGGTCCTGTCGAAAGTCAAGCTGCTTGAGGAGGCGCGCATCTTCGTGGATGGCCAGCCGACGGACAATTACCGGTTCGTGCGCCGCATTGATGCCGACAGGGCGCTGATCCGCGACGGTTTCTGGCAGTTGGAAGACCTGGTCGAGAATGTGCCCGGCCAGGCTCCGGTCCGGCGCGATGTCCTGTCGATCCCGACCGATCTCGATGCCGGCCAGCTGCTGGACCGTTTTGCCAGTCCGGCCACGATCGGTTTCTGGAAATTGCCCGGCTTCATCCGGAAGACGTCTGCGGCGGGGCTGGATTCCTCGCGCTATCGCATGCGCTGGTGGAGCCTGCTGTCGGCACCAGCCCTGTTCGTTGCGATGGCGCTGATCGGCGCGCTGGTCTGTCTGCGGCTCAACCGGCTTGGCGGCAATTCCCAGCTGATCGCGTCGGGCGCAATTGCGGCTATCGCGTTGTTCTTCGTGACCCAGCTGTCGTCAAGTCTTGGCTCGGCAGGCGCAGCGCCGCCGGCAATTGCAGCCTGGTCGCCAGCGCTGTTTGCACTGTTCGCGAGCCTGACAATCCTTGCCTATCGCGAGGACGGGTGAGCGCGAGTCAGCGCCGGCGGACCGGGTTGGCGATCGTGATCGCCGCGCCTTCAGGAAGTCCGAGTTCTGAAAAACTGTATTCAATAACCGTGCCTTCAGGCAGCAGAGCGCGGCAATTGTCCGGTGCCACGCGGTCGAGCATCAGTTCATACTCATCATTGCCATCCGGATCGACCGACACCGCGAAATCCGATTTGTCGGTGCACCCATTGCTCGTGACGCGAAAGCGGACCGAATCGAGAAGGATTTCAGCGCCAAATACGGTTCCCGATCGATCGTGATCGTTTGCTGAAACGCGAATGTTGCGTTCATCACCATCGGCGATGATGATGCACCCCCCAAGGCTCGCAAGCGCAAGCAGCGAAACGACATGGCCGGAATGTTTCATGAGCAGGTCCTTATTGACAAACAGTACGGATATGTTGTTTATCAATATATGATTGTCAAACGTTTTCCGATCACATCGCGAGAAAGCTCATGAAGACCGCAAGAATCACGATTTTCGCTGCCGCAGGCCTGTTGTTCGTCCTGCCGATGAATGCCCAGACCGAGAGCTGGGACCTTGCCGGCTTTAGCCGCATTGATGCCTCTGCCGGCGTGGGTGTCGAATTCAGCACGGCCACACAACATTCGGTCACGGCCCGCTTCGAACGCGGCGGACGCGATGATGTCGAAGTGAAACGAGACGGCGACACTCTGGTGCTTTCGCGCAAGTCTTCCTGGCGGCAGAGAAACAGGGCGAAAGTCACATTTGCGGTCACGGCACCTGCCTTGAATGCGGTCGAAATCTCGTCCGGTGCGGCGATGCAAGCCAGCGGGATCCGTTCGGAGGAATTTCAGATTGATGCGTCCAGCGGCGCGTCCGTTGAAGTTTCGGGAAGCTGCGGATCAGTTTCCGTCGAAGCCTCATCCGGTGCCAGCGTCGATGCCGGCGATCTGGTGTGCGGGCGGGCTGGGGTCGAGGCATCCTCCGGGGCTTCGGTTCGCGTGTTTGCGAGCGATGCGGCTGAGGCTGAGGCGTCGTCTGGTGCCAGCATCGGCGTGGCTGGCGCGCCGCCGTCGCGTAAGAAGGAAAGTTCGAGCGGCGGGTCTGTGTCTTTCGAGCCGCGCGAACTCTGACACGACGGACCTTGAAAGCCTTGAGCGAGATCCATGTGAGGGCGCAAGCGCGATACGGGATCAAACACGAATGGCTGACGTGGACGAAGATTTCCCGAACCACAGCCTTGAGCGAGATCCATGTGAGGGCGCAAGCGCGATACGGGATCAAACACGAATGGCTGACGTGGACGAAGATTTCCCGAACCACAGCCTTGAGCGAGATCCATGTGAGGGCGCAAGCGCGATACGGGATCAAACAAGAATGGTGGAGCCAGGCGGAATCGAACCGCCGACCTCGTCATTGCGAACGACGCGC
>CAYUEM010000206.1:0-4582 GCA_964442925.1 uncultured Hyphomonadaceae bacterium | reverse complement strand
TTTCGACGCTGTTGGAGTCGATCTCTACGCGGCCATCTTTGAGGAAGGTCTGCAGGCCGCTCCAGTGGTTATGGATATAGCCGAGCTTTTCACCAAGGCGCGACTTCGCCGACACCCTCATACGCTGTTGCTGCAGCCACTCGCCGAACGCCATCATCAGGGGAGCTGTTCGCGCTTGTCTGGCCGACAGGCGTTGCCCGGGATCCATACCCCGGATATCGGCCTCCACGCCATAGAACTCGGCGATGCGGCGCAGGCCCTCGGCGGCGATCTCGGAACCGTCGCGGTCGAACACTTCTTTTAGCTTGCGCCGCGCATGGGCCCAGCAATGGGCCACGCGGATCGGATCCCCGCCCTTGCGAGAGGGGCGCGTCAGGCGGTTATAGCCGGTATAGCCGTCAAGCTGCAGGATCCCGTCAAAGCCCTTCAGGAAGGTCTCCGCGTTCTCTCCGCCGCGCCCGGGCGCATAGAAATAGACGACCCCCGGCGGGTCGGCGCCGTTCCACCTGCGGTCATCGCGAGCCAGCGCCCAGAGATACCCGGTCTTGGTCCGGCCGCGCCCTGGATCGAGGACCGGCGCTGTGGTCTCGTCCATGAACAGCTTTGTCGACCCCTTCAGATGCTCGGCCAGTCGGTCGACAACGGGCCGCAGGTGGAACGCGGCAACGCCGACCCAGTCGGCCAGGGTGGCGCGATGGATGTTGACGCCGGACCGGGCGAGGATCTGGCTCTGCCGGTATAATGGAAGGTGGTCGGCATACTTGCTGACCAGTACATGGGCAATGGCACCTTCGGTTGGCAGCCCGCTCTCGATCAGGGCCGCCGGCGCAGGTGCCTGGACGACACCATCGGTGCAGGCGCGGCAGGCATATTTGGGGCGCACGGTGACGATCACGCGCAGTTGCGCCGGCACAATGTCCAGCCGCTCGGTGCGATCTTCGCCGATCTTGTGCATCTGACCGCAACCGCACGGGCACATCAGGCTGTCGGGCTCAACGATCCGCTCGATGCGCGGCAGGGTTTCGGGCAGGTTGCCGCGATTGCGCTTTGCTGTGCAGGGCTTGCGCCGCGGCCTGTCATCTGCCGGGGCTTGTGTGTCCTTTTGTTCCTCGACCTCGGCAATGGCCGTCTCGAGATCCTCGAACACCATCTGCCGGTCGTCTTCGCTGAGTTTCTCCGACTTCTTGCCATGCAGTGCATGGTTCATCTCTGCCACAAGATGCTCAAGGCGTTTGACGATGTCCTCAAGTTCCGCAGCTCGCAAAGCTGTCGCCTGCAAGGCCTCGAATGCCGCGCGGTAATCAGGCGGCAAAACGGAGAGATCAAGGTCTTTGGCAGCAACAGAAGACATGCTGTAAATATGCCATGGAGCGGCTGTAAACGCACGCTTTTCAGACGAGTTGATTCATTCTGCCGCAGCCGGTCGGCGCACCTCCAGCGCCCGGACCTTGCGCCAATCGAGGCCGGCGAACAGGGCCTCGAACTGTGCCCGGTTAAGCGCCATCACGCCATCCCGAACAGCCGGCCAGACAAACGTCGTTTCTTCCAGTCGCTTATAGGCCATCACCAGCCCGCTGCCATCCCAGAACAGCATCTTCAGCCTGTCTGCCCGCTTCGCGCGGAACACGAACACCGTGCCGGTGAAGGGGTCCTCCTGCAGAACCGACTGCACCAGCGCGGCCAGGCCATCGTGGCCCTTCCTGAAATCTACCGGCTGCGTCGCCACCAGGATGCGTACCTGGTGCGTCGGCATGATCATGTCGCTCATCCCACCGCCCGCACGATCTCGCCGATCCGCGCCGACGAAGTGCCAGCGTCAAGGCGAATGATGACGCCGCCAACCGCGATCTCGATCACAGGCACATCCGTGGTCGGACGGGCTTGAGGCGGTGAAACCTCATCGGTCCGATCACACAGCACCAGCGGCGCAAACCCGGGTGGCCCTTCCGCTGCGGGCAGAACCAGCTTGCCGTCCTTCGCAAGACGCCGCCATTCCGAAATCCTGTTCGCATGCAGCCCATACCGCTCGGCAACACCGCAAACCGTCGCCCCCGGCTCAAGCGTCTCCGCTACAATCTGGCCCTTGAGATCATCAGGCCACCGCCGCCGGCCCGCAGCGGAGCCAACCACTCCACCCGACCGGAAAAACTCCAACGTATCCTCCACGGAGAAACTCCATCCCTGTTCCAAGACAGTGGAAGATTCCCAGAACTCATGGCTCACAAGAAGGTGGGGTCCAGACGACCTCTACGCGCCGAACACAGATACGCCCATTGCTGATCGCGGCATGATCCCGACAAGAGACGTAAGCCTCGGACGAAACCACCGGATCAAACTCGCCGGGACCGATCAAGCCGGTTCGGGCGACGTCTTGAAGTAGCGAAACGGGTTCTTGCTCATTCGCAGACGCTACGAAGCTAGGCAGCGCGCTTCAAGCGATTTTCTCCTGACAGGACCTACCGGACAGTGATCAGCATGCCATGCAGAGCGACTGTTTCATGGGGTGCCACGCTGGGTCATTCCGGAAAACAGCATCCCCAGCCGCTTCGCCAATAGTAGCCGGACGGGCACCAGACGCAACTACCCTGCCCTTCAGGACGAGTCAGGCTGCCTCCTCCCAGATACCGCCAGTTGCCGCTTGAACAGGCCTCTCTTATTCCCTCGCCCAATAGGACCTCGATGTAGACAGGGTTGGGACGGGGAGCGCAGCGGTCCCCATCATAAGATGGGGGTTCAACCAGATCGCCCTCCGGCACGGGGAGCGACGCCCCGAACCGGGCTAGCTGCGCTCGCCAGTCGTCAATATCGGGGGCGGTAACCGGTTCGGTTGCGGCAGAGCGGTCCCGCTCTTGCAAGGTGGCGGTAACCAACTCCCGAACCGCCTCAAGCCGACGCTCGATTTCCGCCAGCGCGTCGTTACGCACGGCGTATGAAGGGGCTTCATAGGCGGATTTCACGTCGGCCCGAACATCGCTTACCCGCCCAGCCATCACCAATTCGGCCACACCTCGAAGGGCTTGGCTGGCACCGGGTATCAGGGTGTCATCGATGGTCTCATCGATCGCGAATGAGGCCGCCAATTCGGCCACGACCGCAGCATTGTCATAGATCGGGCCGCCATCGACAACGATCACTATGCCCTCGTCATTGACAATCCACAGGGGTTCGGCCAAGTCCGCTTCCTGGTCGAGAAGGGATCGTCGATAATTCAGAAGGCTGTGTTCAGCCTCTTGCAGCCAGGCGATGCGTGCTGTCGGGTCTTCGGGTGCCTGCGCCGAGGCGGCCCCCGTCAGCATGAAAATAAGTGTCAAGAGTGCATTGAACTTCATGCTCAAACCTCCAACCCGTTTTTTTCAATAGAGCGAATAAAAGCTCTTCAGCCGCAGACTGACGAACATCGCGAGTTCGTAAAACGCACATGGTTCGGACAGCGAGTCAAGTTTCGCACTCCCAGCGTCAGGGCAAAATCATAGATCATTACCACGCTAGGATTTGCGAACGGTACATCGGGTTGGTCATGGCTTTGAAGCGTTTTCGCTCGTGCTGTCAAAGAAACGCGAACCCGTCTCCAGCATCGTGAGATGCGCCGGCCCTCAGGCACCAAGAAGCCCGCGCCATTCAAGGTGGGCGGCGTCGCGGAGGGCTTTGAATCTCGGTCGGCGTTCGATGGAGCGGTCGTTGTTGAAGTGGTTGAAGAAGGAAGCGTGGACGGCGGCGAATTTTTGCAGACTTCGCATTTGCCTGAACCGGGACATGGCCCGTTCTCGTCGTCGGAATGGTAAGTGCGAGTTCTCGGCCCGATTATTGAGGTGGCGACCGACCTCCTGGCGGTCTGCGTTTCCGATCTCCTTCATAGCCGCGCCGCAAGATCTGAGCTCGTCTGTCACACCGGTCTGCGGTGCGCCGTATCGCTTCATGGCTTTGCGAAGGAACTTCAAAGCCGCTGATTTATCGCGGGTTTTGGTGACGAAGCTCTCCAGCACCTCGCTCTCATGATCGACAGCGCGCCAGAGATAATGGGTCTTGCCATTGATCTTCACGACTTCGCAGCCGGTCTGCCACAGGCAGAGAAATCGACCCGCGGGGTCGATTTCAAGCGGAGAAGGCCACGGCAGTGGCTTCGCCCGGATGCCGGCGCCACTTGGTGACCTGTCGAAGCTGCTGGGAGCGGCGCTTCTTATTCTCGCGAGCGAAGTGCGGGCCGAACCGGTTCCACCAGAAGCGCACCGTTTCGTGGCTGATATCGATCCCGCGCTCATGCAGCAGGTCCTCCACGTTCCGCAGTGACAGCGGGAACCGAACATACATCATCACGGCCAGGCGGATGATCTCGGGCGACGTCTTGAAATGGCGGAATGGATTGCTCATCGGTAAAGGCTACGGAGCGAGTGGAGGCGCTTCAAGCGGTTAGGACCCGCGGGCGTCTCTCCGCTTCAGGGAAAGCGTAACTCAAGGGTGCTTGAGACAGGTTCGCGTTAAACTGACAAGATTTGCGGGTGGGCTTGCGGGTTATGCGGCAATGTATTTCTTGGGTTTGAGCGGGGCGAACTCGGCCGGCGTGATGGTCTCGCGCTCCAGCAAC
>CAYUEM010000205.1:0-4637 GCA_964442925.1 uncultured Hyphomonadaceae bacterium | reverse complement strand
CGACCGCCCGGCCCTGCAATATGTCGTCGATGAAGCCCGCGAGGCTGGCATCGAGCATATCGTTTTCATCACCGGGCGCGGCAAAGGCGCGATCGAGGACTATTTCGATGTCGCCTTCGAGCTGGAAGACTCGCTGGAAAAAAAGAACAAGACCGACATTCTCGACCAGTTGCGACGCACCCATATGCCCGCCGGTTCGGCCAGTTTCATCCGCCAGCAACGCCCGCTCGGCCTCGGTCATGCGATCTGGTGCGCGCGCGATGTCATTGGCAATGAACCTTTCGCGATCCTGTTGCCCGATGTTCTGATCAAGGCTGCGAAAAGCTGCACTGCGCAGATGATCGAGGCATATGATCAGGTCGGCGGCAACATCATTGCGGTTGACGCCATTCCCGAACAGGACGTGTCCAAATATGGCGTGATCGCCCCGAAATCGCGCAATGGACGCCTGATCGAAATGTCGGGAATGGTCGAAAAGCCGGCGCGCGAAGCGGCCCCTTCCAATCTCAAGATCACCGGTCGCTACATCCTGCAACCGGAAATCTTCGACCTTCTGGAAAACCAGGAGCGCGGCGCGGGCGGTGAAATCCAGCTGACCGATTCGATGGCCACACTTATGGCTTCGCAATCCTTCCACGCCTTTGAATATGAAGGTCGCGATTATGATTGCGGCTCGAAACTCGGTTATCTCGAAGCTGTGCTCGCCTATGCCTGCGATCATCATGAGATCGGCGAGGATGCGCGCGCGCTGATTGCCCGTTTCGCAGGTTGAATGTTCTGACGCCCCCGGACCTGATCTGAGGGCTTTTGCTCCTGCCTCAAAAACAGATGGGTCACGGGTCGGAGCCCTGAACGTCTGGCGCTGTGCTCGAACGAAGGGCGAGCGTCCGCGATCCCCTCGCGTTCAGACAAACACCGCGATTGTCTGGCGCCCGACCATCAGCGGCTCACCGGCAGCGTTCCAGAGCCGCATCGACTGACTGGAATAGCCCTCGCGCGCGCTCTGCGCGACATGGTGGGCGAGAAACCAGCCATCGGTTGTTGAAACCCTGTCGGTCAGGAATTCCGCCATCCATGTCATCGAACTGATCGGGCCGGGCTCGGTCATCATCGCCATAGCGGCAGGCGGCGGCGCATCAGCAATCGACAGCAGCATGGTCGCATCATAAATCGCCGCTTCGTCCTTGTGTCGCAGCCACAGCACCATGTCCGCTTCGCCGGCACCGGACATTGGCGGTGCCCCGCGTGCGAGACGGACATTGAAATGCTCGGCGAATTTCGGTCGCCGCTCGCCAAAGAACGACGCCACTTCGCTCGGGCCTGCGACCTTCGGGGCTTCAAGCCGGGAAAAATCGAGCCGGCTTTCGCGTGCCCGGCCAAAGGCGAACAGACAGCGCGCCGCGAGCCCGCGTTCGCCGACCATATCAACATTTGCAAACAGCGTGTTGGCACCCTCGCGAAGCACACTTGGCGAAATCACCACATCGCCGGCAACAGGTCCGACAAAGGCGATCTGCGCGGAGCGGACCGGCAATTGCGTCAGTGCGCGCGCGGACTCCATGCAAAGCGCTGCCGTCAGGCCGCCATAAGTGGTGCGCCCCTGCATCCAGTCTTCCGGGATGTGCATCTCGATGCGCCCCTTGGACAGGCGCACCAGTGACGAGAGCAGTTCGCTATAGACAGGCATATCCTGCGCCTAGTGCTGGCTTTCCGGCGTTGTTACCGTCAGGCCTTCGAGCGCTTCGCTGACAGTGATCTGACAGGAGAGACGCGAATTGGGCTGCACATTTTCAGCGAAATCCAGCATTGACTGTTCCATGTCCTGCGGCGTGCCAACCCTATCGACAAAAGCGGCATCGACATAGACATGGCAGGTGGCGCAGGCGCAGGCACCGCCGCAATCGGCATCAATGCCCGGGATCGAATTCTTGATCGCCGTCTCCATCACCGTCTCGCCGGGCTGGGCATCGACGGTGCGGGTCTCACCGGCATGGTCCTTGTAGTTGATCTTTACCATTGCAATTGTCTTTCCTGTTCAGGCCGCAGGTTGCGCGGCTATTTCCTTCATCGACACTGACATGTCCGTCAAGCGCTGTGCGTCAATCCCGGCACCCGAAACGATCAGCCGCTTGGAAGCGAGAAATTCCGGAGCCGAATTGACGGCATCAACAGCGATGATCCGTTTGTGTTTCAGGTAGAAGACCGCGAATTTGCGCGCCTGCGGGTCGCCCCGCACGCAAACCTGCTCAAAGCCTTCGCTGAGGCCGGCAATCTGCAGCTTCAGATCATACTGATCGGACCAGAACCACGGCGCTTCTTCGGCCGGGCGGGGCCGCCCGCAAATCGCGGCGGCGGCCAGCCTGCCCTGCTCGATCGCATTGTGAACACTCTCAAGCCGGCCATCGCGGCCATAATGAACCAGCGGGCGGCGCGCACAATCGCCGCAGGCAAACACATGCGGGTCGGCAGTGCGCGCGTCACGATCCACCAGAATGCCACTCTTGCACGGCAGGCCCGCCTGCGCAGCGAGCTCTTCATTCGGCAGGATCCCGATGCCGACCAGAACCAGATCGGCTTGCAGTTCCTCTCCGTCGCTTAGCCGGACACCACTGACGGCGCCGTTCGTGCCGAGAATGGCCTGAAGCTGCGCGCCGGTGCGGATATCGACACCCTGCGCGCGATGCTCGCCAGCGTAAAACTCCGACATCAGCGGGCTGGTCACACGCGCCAGCACACGCGGTGCCATTTCCAGAACAGTCACCTCCAGCCCGAGCTGACGCGAAACGGCGGCTGCCTCCAGCCCGATATAACCGGCCCCGACAATCACGATGCGGCGACCGGTGATCATTTGCGGGCGCAGTCGCTCGACATCTGCAATCGTGCGCAGTTCATGCACATTTTCGAGATCCGCACCGGGTGCGGGCAGTTTGCGCGGACGCGAGCCCGTCGCAAGGATCAGCGCGTCATAATCAAGCGTCCCGCCCGCAGACAGGTGCACGCGGCGCGCAGAACGGTCGATCGAGACGACAGGATTGCCCAAAAGCATTTCGACGCGGTTGTCCTGATACCAGCTGGCCGGTTTGAACGAGAGCCGGTCTTCCGGCAGGTCGCCCTTGAGGAAGGCCTTGGACAGAGGCGGTCGCTGATAAGGCAGGGCCGTCTCCTCGCCGATCATCTGCAAGCTGCCTGCATAGCCCCACTGGCGCAGCGACATTGCCGCCTGCGCGCCGGCCTGGCCGGCCCCGACAATGACAATCCGGTTCGCGTCTGAAAGGTCCATATCGATACTCTGTTCTTTTGCCGGAAATTTATGACGCCCGCGTCAACTTCTTGCAAGGGGCAGACCCAGACGAATTGACCCTTGTCATGCTCGTATTTCCCGTCAAGTGATGGAACAAGCCTGCCGGTCTGCGGCGCTGTGGTAAAGGACACGTCATGCAATCTGCTCTAACCATCGCCTTCTGGGTCGCACTTGCAGGGGTTTTCGTGATCCTTGTCTTCGGTCTGGTCAATCTCGTCCGCAGTGACGCGCATCAGGCCTCACGCTCCAACCAGTTGATGCGATTGCGGGTGCTGGTACAGTTTGTTGCGATCCTGATCCTTGTTGCACTCGGTTTTGTAACCGGGGCAATCAACTTCAGTTAAGCAGGGCAGGTCCGGTCATGGTCACACTCAACAAGATTTACACGCGCACGGGTGATCGCGGCCAGACCCGGCTGGCGACCGGCGAAAGCGTGCCGAAATGGGATCTCCGCGTCACCTCCTACGGCTCGGTGGACGAGACCAATGCTGCGCTCGGGCTGGCCGCCCTGTATGCGGAGGGCGAAATGGCCGAAGCGATTGCGCGGATACAGAATGACCTGTTCGATCTCGGCGCCGACCTTGCCACGCCTGATCGCGGTGAAAAGCCGCAATGGGAGCCGCTGCGGATCGTGCAGGCCCAGATTGACCGGCTGGAAACGGAAATCGACGCAATGAACGCCGAAATCCCGCCGCTGGACAGTTTCGTCCTGCCGGGCGGCTCCGCGCTGGCCGCGCAGCTGCATCTGGCCCGCACACTCGCCCGCCGCGCCGAACGTCAGATCGCCGAACTGTCATCGCGTGAGGGCGAGAGCGTCAGTGCGCAGGCGCTCGCCTATGCCAACCGGCTGTCGGACTGGCTGTTCGTGGCGGCGCGTGCGGCCAATGAAAATGGTGCGCGTGATGTGAAATGGGTGCCCGGCGCCAATCGCTGAAGACCCGCGATAATCGGCTTGCACATTGCGTTCCTGGCCGTTCAGATGCCTGAACCGATAGCAATCGACAGGGAGAAGACAGCATGGCGAGACTGCGACCGGCACCGGCGGAAAAGCTGGCAGAACTGGAGGCCGAACTGGGCGCCGCGCAGGCGGTGATGGGGTTTGTGCCCAATTCCTTCGCGATCATGGCCCACCGACCGGATATTCTTCGCGGCTTCATGGCGCTGGCCGGGGCGATCCTGGGCCCTGGCGCCGAGTTCTTCGACCCCGTAGCGGACCAGGTCGTCTTCGCCTTCGCTGTCGTGCAGCGGTTCCGGCTCAGCCACAAACCACGCGCTGTCGGTGGGATCGGACTGCTTCGCGTGTCGTGCGAACAGGTCGCGCAGGTCGGTGACGCTC
>CAYUEM010000204.1:0-4657 GCA_964442925.1 uncultured Hyphomonadaceae bacterium | reverse complement strand
AATCCGGTTTGGCAGAAAAGTAGTTTCTGGCCAGGAATTCCCTGATCGGTCCCGGACCTTTATGTCTGGACTTGCGCCCATTGCTGACAGCGGGATCATTCCGTAAGCGTTCGGCCTGACCGCCCTTGACGGGATCAGTTTTTGAAGTTCCAGGGCGCGAGTTGGACGACGCGCTTGGCCGGGTGATCAGCAATCCGTGACAGGACGCTTGTAAGCCAGCGATCACCCTGCCGAATGGTCGGGCTTTTCCTTCACCACTGCCCGTGATACAAAACCTTGCACCACGAAGTTTGAAGTGTGAGAGTATATATCGATGGCTCAGGCCCGATCCCAGCGCGAGACAGTCCGCGAGCTCCTCGCGGCACATGGGATTCTGCGCCTTGCAGAACTCAGGGCCGGTGGCGTGACCGCCGCTACGGTCAGTCGCATGGAGAAGGATGGAGAGGTGATCCGCCTCGCGCGCGGGCTCTACCAGCTTCCCGATGCAGAGCTAGACGCAAACCACAGCCTCGCTGAGGCGGCCAAGCGGTTCCCCAGGGGCGTGATCTGCCTGGTCTCTGCGCTCGCCTTTCATGGACTGACGGATCAACTGCCCAGGAAGGTGTGGATGGCGATCGGTCGGAACGACTGGACGCCGAAGGGTGGCGACATGCCAGTCCGGACCCTGCGCTTCGCGGACGATCTGCTTGCAGACCGTGTCGAGACGCATGTGATCGAAGGCGTATCGGTGAAGGTGTTCGGCGTGGCGAAAACCATCGCTGACAGTTTTCGGCATCGCAGCAAGATCGGTCTTCCCGTCGCGCTTGAAGGCCTGCAGGAGGCCCTGCGTCAACGTAAAGCCGCGCCGGCCGAGATTGCGCATGCTGCCGAAAAGGGCGGGGTCGCCACGGTCATCCGCCCTTATCTGGAGGCGCTGACCGCCAATGGCTAAGGAGATCAGGAATATTGGCGCCTCGGTGCGCGCGCGGCTTCTAACGCTCTCGAAGGCCAAGTGACAGAGTTTCGATCTGGTACTGACGCGCTTCGCGCTCAAGCGCTTGCTGTTCCGTCTGAGCCAGTCCGCGCACGCTGACCGCTTCGTGCTGAAAGGCGCGATGCTGATGATGAGCTGGTTCGACGATCCGCACCGCGGGACACGCGATCTCGATCTTTTGGGTTTCGGCGATCCGAGCGAAGACGCGATGCTGGCGACTTTCCGGGACATCCTGTCTCAGAGTGTCGAAGACGGCGTCGTGTTTGCTCCGGATACGCTTCGCGTCGACCGCATCCGCGAAAAGTTCGACTATGGCGGCCTCCGGCTGCGCGCGATCGCCTCGGTCGGCGGCGCAAGGATCAATCTGACAATCGATATCGGCTTTGGCGATGCGCTGGAGCCCGGCGCTGAAGTCGTCGACTACCCGGTCATGCTCGACCTGCCGGCGCCGAGACTGCGCGTCTATGCGCGGGAGACGGTCATCGCCGAGAAGTTCCAGGCAATGGTGGCGCTGGGCCGGGCGAACAGCCGGATGAAGGACTTCTACGACATCTGGACTCTCAGCCGATCTTTCAGCTTCGATGATGACAGGCTTGCGCGCGCAATCGCGGCAACCTTCGCGCGCCGCGAGACGGCCATTCCAACCGAACTGCCCGATGCGCTGACGCCGGCATTTGCGGCGGACGAACAGAAGCAGAAGCAGAGGCGCGCCTTTGTCGAGGATGTCGCGATTGATCCAGGGCCGCTTGCGCGGGTTCTTGCCGAACTCGCCGACTTCCTGATACCGCACGCCATTCGAGCAAGAGAACTGTGTCGATAGGACACAGTGGAAGAATGCACTGGCGACAACATTCGGGGACGAAGGGATTTAAGGGGGGCTTATGCTGAATCGTGGATCGGAACGGCGGAGGTGGGAGCCACATCTCCATGCGCCGGATACCGGAATGAACAATCAGTTCAGCGGGCCGAACGCATGGGACGATTATCTCAAGGCGCTTGAACAGGCCTGGCCAGTCAGCGAGGTGATCACCTTCACGGACTAATAAGTCGGTCCCCTGTCCCGCAATGGACGGCGATCGTCTTGCTTCCGAAGTTGCGTGGGGACGCAAGGGCATGAGCTGTTGTCGGCTCAGGCCCGAAAAATCGCCCGGTCGTTCTCGCCGGGCCGGGCGAGGCGGGGATCCCATCCAAAGCCTTCTGAAACAAAGACCGCCTTGCGATCAATTCCGGGATGGTCAAGGTCCCATGCAGACAGGGCATCGGGCAGGGCGTCTTCCAGTTGCGGAAAGAATGAGTGGTGGATATAACATTGGCAGAAATGCGCGCGGTCTGAGGACTCTAAAAGCACTGTATATTAATTGGTTCCTGTTTCATTGGCCGTCTGCTCCATAGCTGATCTGCACGCCCGGTGTTGAGCAAGACGCATGCCCCCTGATAATATTTACGGTTTGCAAGCTGCGCCTTGCGATCCTGCAAGGAGAAGCTCCCGGAGCGTGTCTGCTGTCCGCCCGGCAGCCGCTCGCAGCGGATCATCAATGTGCACGTATCGCTGCGTGATGCCGCGTGAGGAATGACCGAGCATCGCCCGGATTGTAAGCTCCGAATAGCCCAGATCGCCCGCCACGCTTGCGAAAGTGTGCCGCAGCACGTGCATGGTGACATCATTCCAGCCGAGCGTGTCCGTGATCCGCTTCATCACCTTTGGGACGCCGACAAAATGTCCCTCGCCAATCGCCGCCTCGAATACGTAAGCGCTGTCACTGACGAGACGCATCTGCTGAATGATACCGAGCGCAGGCTTGCCGATAACGCGGACCTGGGCGCCGGTCTTGGTCTGCGGGAACCGCACAACGCCAGAATCATAATCGACCCAGCTGTGTTCAAGGCCGAGGGCTTCCAGCCGGCGAAACCCGGTCAGCAGGGCAAAGCGGATCGCTTCAAGGGTGACGGGGTGCTCGGTGCCTTCGGCGTCCCGCAGGGCCTGGCCGAACTTGCGGATCTCGTCGCTGCTGAGGCGGCGCTGTTTCTTGTTGTCTGCATGCCTGCGAACACCCCTTGCCGGGTTCTTTTCGACCATGTCAAACCGGATCGCGTGCTCGAAGATCGAGTGGATGGTGCCGACCGCTCTTGCGCCAACGCCGGGGCCGCCCGTGGTATGCCCGCCGCGGCCGTTGCGCGGCTTGGCCGTCTTGCCGGCGATGATGTCGGCCTGAAGCTTCTCGATGTCGCCGCGGCGAAGCCCGTCCACCTTGCGGTTGCCGATCAGTGGCAGGATGTGCGTGCGGATGCGGCTGTCATCCATGTCGAGTGTCGATTCCTCGATGGGCCGGCGCATGCGCCCGAGGATACGCCAAGCGCGCGCCTCGGTGAGATACCATTCGCAGAGCTCGGTGATGGTCAGGCCTTCGCGCCTTGACAGCTTCTCCTGGAGCGGATCGTCGCCCTTGTAGACCTCGACCATCTTCTCCATCGCCCAGCGCCGGGCATCATCCACCGAAAAAGCGCCATAGCGGCCAAGCACCATGCGCCGGCTGCGCTTCTCGGCATTGCGGTACTGCAGCACGAAGGTCTTCGTGCCGCCCTTCGTGATCTTGAGGCCAAAGCCTTTCAGCTCCCCGCACCAGAGGAACGTGTCTTTCCCCGGCGCGGGCTCGGCTGCCTCCACCATCCGTTTTGTGAGTTTCGCTATAGCGGACCTCCTGCATCACCCATTTGCTTACTTTCACACGGCATGCCGCAGAATAAGCAGAAAGTAAGCAGAGTAAGCAGAAGAGTCGTGCAGGGACGGGAAGAGCCGTGAAGCGGGCTGTCCCAGAAAAATACAAGAAAACAGTATGTTGCGCAGGAATGAGAGCGAGCCGTGAATGGGAATGAAGTCCCGAAATAAGCAAAAGAGCCGATTGCCAAGGTTGGGTTCGTGAGTTCGGATCTCATCGCCCGCTCCAATAAAATCAGGGCACTGCTGACAATCAGGCTTTTTGCACTGGCAGCTATCTGGCAACGAACACAACGGGTTCTGGTTAGGGTTCGCCAGTAATTCGTCAAGAAATTTTTTAATGGTTACAGAGGATTGGCGCAAATAGGTCGGGTCCATCGGCGCATAGATTTCCGTGATCGCGCGCTCCTTCTTTTTATGTCCCAATTGTGCTGAAACTTCCCAGGCCGGGACGCCAGAAGCGCGCAAGTGGCGCGCAATTGTGTACCTTAGGGAATAGGGGTTCACCTGATCGTCGAGATTGCAGCGTGCCCGCTGCTTGCGCCACGCATTCTTGATGCTCGCGACACGCTTTCCCCTAAAGACAATCTGGTAGCCGTCCAATACCTCTGGCGCAAGTTGCCGGGGCAGCTTCACAGCAGGGCGTATCTTCTTGGTCTGCTTGCGGCCAGGCGGGTTCAGATTGATGACCCCCTTTTCGGAATTGATCATGCTCGAATGCAGTTCCAGAACGGCACTCGGACGTGCCGCTGTGCCGACGCACCACAGGATGAAGCGCCACAAGTGCTCAGTCTCAGCCGTGTGATAAAACCGCCGAAGTTCGTCCATTTCGAGCGGTCTGCCCTTCGGCTCCGCATCGCCTTCCTCAATAGCTGCGATGAAGGGCGCTTGAGCGATCTCCCCCTTTTTCCAGGCGCGATTTATGGCTGAGCGGCCATCGGTGAGAATGCGATTGATATAGGACGCGC
>CAYUEM010000203.1:0-4707 GCA_964442925.1 uncultured Hyphomonadaceae bacterium | reverse complement strand
GGTGCTTTTAAATGTAAAACGCGAAGAAGCACCCGCAACTGCTGGGTGGCGGTACAGTGTGGTCTCGACTTCGGCGCAATAGACATTCTCACCGCCGCGCAGAACCATGTCCTTCTTACGGTCGACAATGTAGATAAAGCCGTGTTCGTCGATCCGGGCAACGTCGCCAGTGTGCAGCCAGCCATCGGTGATCGCCTCTGCGGTCGCTTCGGGGCGGTTGATATAGCCCTTGATGACCGAAGAGCCGCGCACCCAAAGCTCACCGGGCTCTCCCGGCGCAACCGGGCTGCCTGCATCATCGACACATTTCGCCTCGAAATTCGGCATTGCGGGCCCTGCGCTGTCGGGCTTGTCGATGAAGAAATCCCCGGCAATCGAGGTGATGATGCCGCAGGTTTCGGTCATGCCATAGCCGGTCGACGGGCGGGCCGTGACAACCTGGTCCTCGATCTTGCCGACAAGATCGGGCGGCACCTGCGCGCCGCCGCCGGAGACCGAGACAAGGCTGGATGTATCGGTCGTGGCGAAATCCGGGTGGTTGATGAGCTCGCGCCCCATCACCGGCACGCCGCCGATCGAGGTGACTTTCTCG
The DNA here is from genome assembly GCA_964442925.1 of uncultured Hyphomonadaceae bacterium. GTDB lineage: Bacteria > Pseudomonadota > Alphaproteobacteria > Caulobacterales > Hyphomonadaceae > UBA5336. Next base: position 4,115 of record CAYUEM010000203.1, on the reverse strand, counting down.
CGCTCGATCAGGCGCAGCGCCTCGCCGGCGTCCCAGCGATACATCAGCACGATTGTCCCGCCGGTGGACGTGATCAGATAGGCACCGCAATTGTTCGCGGTGACATGAAACAGCGGCGTCGTCAGCAGGCCAACCGGCGGAGGCGGATCGGCCGGCGGTGCAATACCGGTCGCAGCCTGCACCGCAAGCGCCGAGGCGGTGGCGGAATATTGCATGTTCATCAGGTTCGCCACACAGCCGCGATGGGTCAGCTGCGCGCCCTTCGGGAAACCGGTCGTGCCGGACGTGTAGAAGATGCAGGCATCGCTGTCGGGGTCGATTTCAACCCGCGGCATGGCCCCGTCCCGCGCGATGATCTCAGGCCATGGCGTAACATCTTCGAGCGACGCATCCAGCCGCACACCGACCCATTGGGGGACCTGCTCAATCAGCGGATTGCCCTGCACCCGTTCAAGCCGTTCGGCGTCAGCAAACAGGATTTTTGGCCGGGCGTCATTGACCCCATAGGCCATTTCCTCAGCCGTCCACCAGGCATTCATGCCGACCACGGTGATCCCGGTGGAGACGCAGGCCCAGTAGATCAGCATCCATTCGGGATAATTGCGCATCGCGATTGCAACCCGGTCGCCGGGACGCACACCCTGCCCGAACATCCAGGCCGCCACAGCATCGACCTGCCGGTGCGCCTCGCCATAGCTGATCCGGTCGTCTTCATAGAGCAGATAGGTCCGCTCGCTGAACCCGGCGCTGGCCAGCCAGACCTCGCGGACGCTGGGTGGTGCATTCCTGAAAACCCTGATCGTGTTGCCGAGCACGTCGGCCGTCGTGATCTCGAACGGCCCGCCCGGACCCGTCAGTTGTTCGCATGCGCTTTGCAACTCAGCGTAATGCATTTTCCATCCCTTGACGTTTTTCCGTCAGTTTACGCGTTCTTGCAGGGTGCGAAAGATGCGACGTTGAGGAAAGCGGTCTGACACCCGCTATCACACAGACCGGTTCGGGCGCGAATGGTCCCATTCAGCCAGCAGTGTGCGCAGCGCGGAAATGAAGGCCAGCGGCTGGTCGATCATGACATGATGGCGGGCGTGCGGGATGGAAACGAACGGCACTTCATGGCCGAGTAGCTGCAACATGTAATCGCCGACATCGTCCGGCATCAGCGCGCTTTCCTCGCCACGGAAAATCGCGATCCGGCATTTCGTGGCGCGCAGCAACTCCGATGACGGACGACCGGCATCAAACCGTTGCCAGATCAGCGGATCAAATTTCCAGGTCCAGCCCGGTGCGCTGCCCTCTCGCGCAAGCTTTTTCAGGCTCCAGCGGGCAATATAATCCATGATGTAATGGTTCTCGCATTCCTGCGGCGGGGCTAGCCGGAAGCGCGCCATTGCTTCGCTGAGGCTATCATAGATGCGGTGGCCACGCGGGCGGCGTGAGGGTCCATCCCGTGGCTGGCCGGGCGGGTTGACCGGGCTGTCCACGATCACCGTCCCGGTCAGCCTGTGACCATGATCAGCGCCGGTCAGCATGGCGACGAAACCGCCGAAACTGTGCGCACAGATCACCGGGCGGATGGCATGTTCGAACATGCCGGCATGTTCGCACACAGCGATCAGTTCAGCGGAAAACGTGGCCATATCATAGCTGTCACGACGGTCACTCTCGCCCATGCCGGAAAAGGTCACTGCAGCAACATTGTAGCGGTCAGCGAAATAGGGAGCGATGAAATCCCACCAGTGGGCATGCGCACCATTGCCATGAACCAGAAGCAATCCCGGTGCATCGCGCGCGCCCCAGCGCTGATAGCGGATATTCGCGCCGGCCACTTCGACTTGCGCGCTTTCATAGGGCTGGGCAACGGCGCGCGTGAACCAGTCGGGCGCAGGCGGGCGCTCGCCCTGATAATGTGCAAGCGGACCGCCCTCAACGGGCGGTTCGGGCGGCTGGTCCCTGACGAGGCGGTCGGATGGATCGGTCATACCCGGCAGTTTACCCGCTTGCGGGCGCGGGTCCATCACTGACGCAGCGTCCGATCAGCGCCCGACAAGGCCAAGCGGCAGCGCAGTTGTGCGCTTGGAGATCGAAATGATGATCCGCGACTGCACGTCAGACACCAGACCGGAGCCCAGCAGCTTCTCGCGCAGGAAACCGTCATAGGCGTGCATGTCGGTGGTCACGACATGGATGATATAGTCAACAGCGCCGGTCACGGTCATGCATTCGATCACTTCCGGCCAGCCCTGGATCAGGCTTTCGAAGGCTTCGAGATTTTCCTTGCTCGGCAGGGAGAGTTTGACATTGGCGACGACCTCGAAGTCCAGGCCCAGCTTCTGGGTATCCAGCAGGGTGACGCGGCGGGTGATGATGCCGGCTTCTTCCAGCCGCTTGATCCGCCGCCAGCAGGGCGAGGAAGACAGTCCGACCCGCTCGGCAATCTCTGCAACCGACAAGGCGGCATCGTCCTGTATAAGCTCGAGGATGCGCTTGTCGATCTGGTCAAGGTCCTGAGACAATTTTTTCTCTTTTCACGGTTTTAACGGCACAGGAATGCGAGTGTTCTGCAAAATCTGCGCCGCAACAGCAAGAGTGTTTTGTCCGCATGCGCTTAAAAATCGTGTGCCGGGCGGGCGGGCTCGCTTGCAGCAAGCCGCGTTCGGATCAGCTGCGCGGTTTCCGAAGGGCCATAAAGCGCGGCAAAACTGCCAAAGCGCGGGCCCTGGCTCTGGCCCAGAAGAACCTCGTAAAGCGCGCGGAACCAGTCACGCAGATTTTCATAGCCATGTGCCTTGCCGACTGAGAAGGTCAGCGTCTGCAGCGCTTCGCTGTCGGGCTCGCCTTTCGCTGCTTCCAGCCCGTCGGCCAGCTCCAGCATGGCGGCGCGCTCGCGATCGTCGGGCGCGCGATAGGCCTTGGCCGGGGCGATGAAATCCTCGTAGTAGCGCACCGCATAGCCCGCCAGATGATCGAGCAGGGGATGGCTCTGCTCACTGGCACCGGGCGCGTAGCGCGAGATGAAACCCCACAATGTTGCCTTGTCATCCGCATTCGCCGCACTGACGAGATTGAGCAGCAGGGCAAATGAAACTGGCGAGGTCTCGGTGGGCGGGCAGCCGGAATGGATATGCCAGACCGGGTTTTCCAGCTGCTTGTCAGGCACCTCTTCTGGGTATTTCGCCAGAAAGCCGAGATATTCGTCCACCGCCTTGGGGATCACATCGAAATACAGCTTCTTGGCCGCGCGCGGCTTCTGGAACTGGAATAGCGACAGGCTCTCTGTCGGCGCATAGGCGAGCCAGTCCTCGACCGAGATGCCATTGCCCTTTGTCTTGGAGATCTTCTCGCCTTTCTCGTCGAGGAACAGCTCATAGACATATTGTTCTGGCGGGCGCGCCCCGAGGATCCTGCAGATCTTCGAATAGACCGGCGCATTGGCCTGATGGTCCTTGCCGAACATCTCGAAATCAACGCCGAGCGCGGCCCAGCGCATTCCGAAATCAGGCTTCCATTGCAGCTTGCAATGACCGCCCGTGACCGGAACCGTCGCTTCACGTCCGTCTTCATCCTCGAACGTGATCGTGCCGGCTTTCGCGTCCACCGCCTTCATCGGCACATAGAGGACCCGGCCGGTCGTCGGGCTGACCGGCAGGAAAGGCGAATAGGTTGCCTGCCGCTCGGCGCCCAGCGTCGGCAGCATCACCGCCATGATCGCGTCGAAGTTTTCCAACGCCCGCAACAAGGTCTCATCGAATGTGCCATCCTTGTAGCACTGCGTCGCCGAGAGGAACTCATATTCGAAGCCGAAACCATCGAGGAACGCGCACAATCGCGCACCCATATGCGCGCCATAGCTGTCATGCGTGCCGAACGGGTCGGGCACTGCCGTCAGCGGCATCTGCATATAGGGCTCGAGGGCTTCCGGATTGGGCACGGTCGGCGGCACTTTGCGCATGCCGTCCATATCATCGGAGATGCAGATCAGCCGCGTCGGGACGCTGCCGCCAGTCAGTGTCTCGAAGGCGTGGCGCACCATGCTCGTGCGCACCACCTCGCCGAATGTGCCGATATGCGGTAGGCCGGAGGGACCATACCCGGTCTCGAAGATGACCGGCGCATCC
>CAYUEM010000202.1:0-4774 GCA_964442925.1 uncultured Hyphomonadaceae bacterium | reverse complement strand
CTTGCGGGTCTGTTCGGCTGCCAGCGAGTCGAGCATGACCTGACGCTCCAGAACCTTGTCGAGCGAGCCGACCTCGACCGCCTGCAGATAGGCCGGATTGGCCCATTGCAGCTTGCCGACACCTGACATCCGCCAGGCCGGAAAGGGCGAGCGGTCGAGCATGTCGACGAAACTGTGTGGATCGGAGGCAATGATCCGCTGGGTTTCCTCAAAGCGCGACAACATGGTCGAGGACTCAAGATGGCGGATCGTGGAATCGGTGATCCACACAATGACGCGCGCTCCCGCCGTGCGTCCGTCCGCTTCCAGAAATGCACGTTCGCGCCCGGAAATCGTCAGTGAAAACTGCGTGCCCGTCTCGACCAGTTCGCGCAGGGCGATCCGCAGCGTTGTGTCCGTGCCGCTGGCGTCGCGCGCTTCCAGGTCGGCAAGCCCTTCGATGATGGCCACGGCTGGGTCGGGCGACACCGCATCATCGGTATATCGCAGCAACGCAGCCAGCGCGGCGCGCGAGCCATGCAGCTGCGGCGCACCAAAATCGGCTGCATCAGGATCAATCGCGTCGCCCTGCCAGACCAGCACAACACCAGGATGGGCGGCAAGAACCGAGCGCTGCTCGGCCAGCTCACCCTCCAGCTCGCTTGAGCGATCGCGGAATTTGCGCGCTGACCCCCGCGCACCGTCAGACACCCGCAATGCCCACAGCAAGGAAGCCAGAGAAAGCGCCGCTGCGCCGCCCGCTATAAGCAAGGGGACCTGTTCTCCGCCAACCGCCATCGCGCTGCCTCTTTGTTTTTTCTGCGCGCGCACGCGCGCACGATCTGACCGGTTAAAGTCGGTTAACCCATGCGGGCGTTTGCGTTAAGCAGCCGTTAACGCCCTGCCACTGCGTAGCGCGGTTTCGCCTGCCGCGACAATCGGTTATGCAGATTTAAAATTCTGTCATTCAACCAAAGGGGCTTTTGATGGCTGGTTTCAACCTCATGGACATGATCGCCACAGCAAATGGTGGCGCGGCCAAACAACAGCTGGGCGCGCAACTCGGACTTGACCAGAACCAGACCGAAATGGCGCTCAAGGCGCTGTTGCCGGCACTTTCAGCTGGGCTGAAAGTCAATACGCAAAAGCCGGGCGGGCTCGAAGCCCTGCTTGGCGCGCTCTCCAGTGGCCAGCATTCGCAATATCTTGACCAGCCTGAAAAGCTTGCCGAACCGCAAACCGTCGAAGACGTCAATGCCATTCTCGGCCATCTGCTGGGCTCACGCGATGTCAGCCGTTCGGTCGCCTCGGCGGCATCGCAAAAGACCGGCCTCAGCGACGACCTGCTGAAATCTGCACTGCCACTGGTCGCCAGCCTGGTGATGGGATCGCTGTCGAAACAGACGCAAGAGCCGGGCATTGCAAGCCAGTTGATGGGCGCACTTGGTGGCGGCCAGTCGCAGCAGCGTTCCGCCGGCGGGCTTGGCGGCCTGCTCGGCGCGGTGCTTGGCGGTGGACGCAAACCGGCTGGGGCGCAGGCCCCGCAAGGCGCAATGGGCATGCTCGGCAATCTGCTCGATGCCGATGGTGATGGTTCGGCGATGAATGATATCTTCGAGATGGTGATGAAGTCGCGCCGGTAAGGCCGCGCTTTCTGGCGCTTGACGCATTGGCGGGGAGGGGTGAATGGCTGGTCAATGCGTCAACCCTCGCCCCTTCTCATCGCCGCTCTTGGTGTCCTCAGCGGCTGCCTGATTGATGTCTGCGTCAAATATCTGGCTGAAGACATCAATGTCGTCGCGCTGACGATCTGGCGGTTTGTGTTTGGTGGTTTTTATGGCCTTGCCATATTCATCGTCATGCGCCGGCCCTGGCCAAGCCTCGAAGCCTGGCGGTTCCACAGTTTTCGCGGGGCGATCCATCTGGTTGCGGCGCTCGGTTTCTTTTTTGCGCTGACCCAGCTGGGACTGGCCGAAGCGACCGTGATGGGCTTTACCGCCGCGCTGATGATTGCGCCGATTGCGCGTGTCCTGCTTGGCGAGCGGTTCGGTGCGGTCAGTGTCGCAGCGGCACTTGTCGGATTTGCTGGCGCGGCGGTGACGCTGACCGGGGAGACCGCTGCCGGTCCGCAGGATGGCAATCGCGCGCTTGGCGCGGCCTCGGTCATGGTATCGGCGCTGGCTTATGCGACCTCGGTCGTTCTGCTGCGGATGCGTGCGCAGCGCGAAGATGCACTGACCATCGTGATGCTCGCCAATGTCCTGCCGGCACTGATCGGCCTGCCTCTGCTTATCGCCATTGACCCTGTGCCTGCAGTGTCGGACCTGCCGGTCTTTGCCGCACTCGGGTTTTTCGGCCTCGGAATCTGGTGGCTTTTCACGCTGGCCTATGCCCGGGCACCGGCCCAGCGTCTTGCACCGCTGGAATATACAGCCCTGATCTGGAGCGCGCTGTTCGGCTGGATGTTCTTCGGCGAAGTGCCCGGCTGGCAGCTTTATTTCGGCGCAGCGATCATCATCATTGCCTGCCTGCTGGTCGCGGTCGAACAGCGCTTCATCACCCGCAAGCTGGCACGTCAGCCGGTCAGCGATATTGTCGAATAGACCCGGTCGTCATGATGACCGGACGTCGCGCTCTGGCGACAGTTTCGCAAGGGTGGCAAAATGACTTCAGTGCACCCGGTCGGTCGGTTCGGTTCGCAACAGGTCGAGATAGCTCGCCTCCAGCGCCATTTGCTGGCGCAGACGGTCAAACAGATTGCGCAGAAGATAACCCATTGCATCGGGAGCAAGCCGGCTCGCCCCTGCGCTCCAGGCTGTCAGTGCCTCGGCGACCTCCTCGGCGATGAAGACGTCCTTCCTGCGCTCGCGTGCCAGCCCGTCAAAATCGCCCGTGTCGATGACCGGGCGGCCGGTCTGGCGATCTTCATCGACATGTGCGATCAGGGCGAGATAATCAGCGATCAGCGCGCGCGCCTGTGCCAGCATGCAGGGCCGGACTGCATCAGGCAGGCTGTCGGCGATCGTCTCCAGCGCCTGACACAACCGGCGTTGCCTTGTGTGCCTGAGGCGAAGGTCCTGTTCGGCGAGTCGGGCGGTGGCGGCTGCGCTGATCATGCGAGGTTCAGTCCAGCGGTTTGACCGTGACGACGCGGAACGTATGGGTGAGGCCGTCATTTTCCCGGATGGCGACATATTCCCCGGCCCTGAAGACCTCGTTCTCGAAATGCAGCGCGCGTTCGTCATCATCATCGCGGTCAGGATCGTAATCGATGTACCATTTGCCGCCCTGCGAGCGTTTCAGCTGGCCAATCCTGTCTTCCTGGCCGTGACGATAGCGGCGCACCCGGCACCGGGTCCGGTTGGCGCGCCATTCGCCGGCATCGAGCCTGCCCTCGCCGTCCAGTGGCGCGAGAATGTCATAACCGTGGCCGCCATCGCCCTGCGGATGGTCGGGCTCGCGCGCAAGATCGAGATGAATATGGCGAAATGAAGCAGGCAGTTTGGACAACACACTCTCCAAGCGACGGCGGGGATCTGACTTTAAACCTAGGCGTCAGCTGGCCACATCTCTTTGACCTGCATCAAATGGATGCAGCGGCAAACCGCAACTCAGGGCCTGTCGGTCGCGCCAGCATGCTTGCCATTGCCGTTTCGCCCTGCCAAGAGCGGCGTTCGGAGAGCAAATCGATGACCGGCAAGACACTTTACGACAAGATCTGGGATGCGCATCTGGTGCGCGAAGACAAAGCCACGGGCGAGGCGCTGATCTATATTGATCTGCATCTCATCCATGAGGTGACCACACCGCAAGCCTTTGCCGGACTGAAAGCGGCGAGCCGGGCCGTGCGCCGTCCAGACCTCACGCTTGCCGTGGCCGACCACAACACGCCTACAGAAAACCAGTCGGCCGGTCTGGCAGGCGTCAGCGATCCGGCGGCGCGCGCCCAGCTTGAAGCGCTGACGCGCAATGTCCATGAGCATGGCATTGAATTCTTCCCGATGGGCCATGCCAGCAACGGCATTGTGCATGTCGTCGGGCCTGAGCAGGGCCGCTCGCAGCCGGGCATGACCATTGTCTGCGGCGACAGCCACACATCCACACATGGCGCTTTTGGCACCTTGGCGCATGGCATCGGCACATCCGAGGTCGAGCATGTGCTGGCGACACAGACGCTGCGCACCCGCAAGATGAAGAACATGGCTGTCGAGGTGAGCGGTGAGCTTCGCTCGGGTGTGACGGCGAAGGATCTCGCCCTGCACCTGATCGCGAAGATCGGCACGGCCGGCGGCAACGGCCATGTCATCGAATATCAGGGGGCAGCGGTGCGCGCTCTGTCGATGGAAGGGCGGATGACGCTGTGTAACCTGTCGATCGAAGGGGGTGCGCGGGCCGGGTTGATCGCCCCTGATGCGACCACATTCGACTATATTCGCGGCCGTCCGGCAGCCCCGAAAGGCGAAGCGTTCGAACGCGCGCTGGCACACTGGCAGACGCTGTTTTCCGATCCGGGCGCGAACTGGGACGAGATGATCAGCTTCGATGCCAGCGAGGTCGAACCGACCGTGACATGGGGCACGAGCCCCGAGCAGGCCATCGCGATCAGCGGGCGGGTGCCCGATCCGTCGCAGATTTCCGATCCGACGCGCCGGGCTGCGGTCGAACGCGCACTGCGCTACATGGCGCTTGAGGGCGGGGCCGCGATTGCCGGCACACCGGTGCAGCGAGTGTTCATCGGCTCGTGCACCAATAGCCGGATCGAGGATCTGCGCGCAGCAGCCAAGATCGCTCAAGC
>CAYUEM010000201.1:0-4816 GCA_964442925.1 uncultured Hyphomonadaceae bacterium | reverse complement strand
ACCGTTTTTCCGATGAGGCGAGAGGCGACCGGATGCTTGAAGCCGGAAAGCTTGACCCATCACTGTTGGATGGTTTCGCTGACGATCTTGCAAGACGCCATGATCAAGCCCCACCCAAACTCGTGATGGATGGGGCGGGCCGGATTGGCACCATCATCTCCCAGGTCGGCGGCGATCTCATCGAATACGTTCCAGCCGATTTCAAGCCGCAGGCACGGTCATGGACTGAAGCCGCAGTGGATTGCTTGCAGGGCCTGGCCGATCTTGCAGACGCACGCGCGCGCGACGGCTTTGTTCGCGCCTGTCATGGCGACCTTCACCTGAAGAATCTGGTTTGCTGGCGTGAACGCCTCATCGGCTTTGATGCACTTGAGTTCGACGACGCGCTGACCACAATCGATACGCTCTACGATGCGGCGTTTCCAGTGATGGACCTCATCCGTTTTGGCCGGACCGATCTCGCCAATCTCTGCCTCAACCGATATCTCAGCATGCGGGACGACTATGGCGGCCTCGCGCTCTTGCCGCTCTTCCTGTCCATGAGGGCATCGATCCGGGCGCTCGCCGCAGCGATGGCCAACGACATGGACAGCACACTGCCCTACCTCGCGCTGGCCGAGCAGATTTTGCACGCGCAGAAAGAGCCTTGCCTCATCGCTCTTGGCGGTCGGTCGGGGACGGGCAAATCGACGCTTGCCCGCGCCCTCGCTCCCGAATTTGCGCCGCTGCCCGGGGCGATTGTGATCCGCAGCGATGTGCTGCGCAAACGGCGCACCGATACAGCCCTCGATGCGCGCTTGCCGACCTCCGAATACGCTGATGAGATGCGGCTTGACGTCTACCGGGCCATGGCAGACCGCGCGCGCGATGTGCTGCAAGCGGGATTTGCGTGCGTGCTGGACGCGACCTTCCTGCCGACTGACGCGGCAGAACTGGTTCAGGGCGTATCGCACACGCTCGGCGTTCCGATCCACAAGGTTTGGCTTGAAGCTCCCGATGAGGTGCTCCGGGCGCGAATTTCCGCACGACAGGGTGATGCGTCCGACGCCGATCTTGCTGTCCTTGAGCACCAGCTCGGCCAGCCTGCGCCGGCCGGTTGGCTTCGTGTGGATGTGTCGGGCTGCCCGGCCGAGGCGCTTGCGAGCCTTCGCGGGCGACTTTCAATCCAGGCTGGGCATATCGCGAGGCGGCCCCCATCGGAACGCGCCTGAACTCGTGCTCTCGCACGTCAACAGCGCTGGATTGGCTGTTGTCAGCAAACAGCGCTGATTTCGCGTTCTCCTTTGTGGGCTGCATAAACCATCGGGCGTTCGGGTGGCGGCTATCGTGGCACATCCCCTTTGCTGGGCCGGCGGATAATGAAGCGCAATGGCTGTCCAGGCTGTAGGCGTCAGCACGCATGCTGGCCCGTAGCCCTCGCCTGACACATGACTTGGAGTCGACCCACACGATGGGCGCTTGACCCTCGTCAAAGCGCGTCCGGGCAAAGAGGGCTGCTCTGACAGACGAGACAACCCCTGTGAGACTGAACATGCCTTTCAAAACCCTGTTTGTGCCACTTGCCTTTGAAGACACGGCCAGGACCGTCACAGATGCCGCATTGCTCCTGGCGGGGATCTATCAAGGCCACGTGCTCGCCCACCATGTGCGCCAACGCTACGCCGCCTACCCGCCAATCGACTTCTATCCCGCCGGGGACGAGACGACGGTGCCTGCATTGGAAAGCCACGACAAGGCCACCGCAGCCTTCGCACGCACGATGCGCGCCACCTTCGAGGAACGGTGCGATGCCAACGGCGCACGGATCGTTCCGGTCTCCGAGGCCCTGAAACAAAGCGGTGTGACCGCCTCGTGGACAGATCAATCGGGACAACTCGCGCTCAAATACAGCACTGCGGCGCGAACGGCCGACCTCGTTGTCATGGCGATCCCCGATCCAAAGGAGGTTTTTATGGAAAGGGAGGTCTTCGAAATGGTATTGATGGGGGCGGGCGCACCGGTCTTTGCTGTCCCACGGTCGGGTCTGGACGCCTCACCGCGCCGGTCGCTGATTGCCTGGGACGGAAGTCTGCAGGCGTCACGCGTCGTGCGCGGGGCCATGCCGCTGCTTCTCCAAAGCGAAGAGACGACCTTGCTGACCATTGGGGACAGTGACGCGGGCACGCCGGATCTCGAAGCCGCCAGGCTCTGGCTGGAGCGCGCCGGTGTCAGGGTCACACCGCGCAGCGTCGATTGGCCGAGCGGGCCGATTGCCGAACGGATTCTCAACCAGTGTGACGCAACAAACAGCGATATCATCGTGATGGGAGGATACTCCCACTCCAGGCTGCGCGAGAGTGTGCTCGGCGGTGTAACCCTCCACATGCTGCGTCATGCTGAGCGCCCCCTCCTTATGGTTCACTAGGGTATCGCGTGCCTATTGCATCAGCAAAGCTGGGAGCTAAATCTGCGACTGTCGCAAATGCGCTCCTTTCAGCGCGGGGCCTCACAAAGATTTACGACACCGGCGAGGTGAAGGTTCACGCGCTGAGGGGTATCGATCTTGACGTCCGGCGTGGCGAATTGCTTGTCATGCTTGGCGCGTCGGGGAGCGGAAAATCGACATTGCTGAATATCCTTGGTGGCCTCGACCGACCGACCGACGGCGACGTCCTTTTTGAGGGAAAATCGCTGACCAAGCGCTCGGATGCTGAACTGACCCGGTATCGGCGCCATCATGTCGGTTTCATCTTCCAGTTCTACAATCTTGTGCCCAGCCTGACGGCGCTTGAGAATGTGTCTCTGGTGACTGAAATCGCACGCGATCCGATCCCGCCTGAACAGGCATTGACCATGGTCGGTCTGGAAAAGCGGCTGGATCATTTTCCGGCCGAACTGTCTGGTGGGGAGCAACAGCGCGTCGCTGTTGCACGCGCAATCGCCAAGCGCCCCGATCTGCTCTTCTGCGATGAGCCCACCGGCGCCCTTGACAGTCAAACCGGGGTTCAGGTGCTTGAAGCGCTCGACCATGTGAACCGCGAACTCGGCGCAACCACGGTTGTGATTACGCACAATATGAGCATATCCGCGATGTCTGACCGGACCATTCGGTTGTCTGACGGAAAAATTGCCAGTGTGGAAGACGTCGGTCGCGCCAAACGGCCATCGGAGCTCAGCTGGTGAGATGGCTCTCTTCCCTCGACCGCAAGCTGTTGCGGGACCTTGTGCACCTGCGTGGCCAGGGCTTTGCCGTGAGCGCCATTGTCGCGTGCGGTGTTGCCATCATGGTGATGGCGCTCGGCGCGATTTCATCTCTCGAACTCAGCCGCGATACCTATTACGAACGCTTCCGCTTTGCCGATATATTCACCAACGCCACGCGTGCTCCCGAGCGCCTGGCTAGCGAGATTGCGGCCATCGACGGCGTACGCACTTTCGAGACCCGCATTTCTCGCCTCGTCACACTCGATATCGAAGGCCTGCGGGAACCGGCAAACGCTCAATTGATCTCGCTGCCCGAAACCGGGCAGCCGCGACTGAATGGGGTCATGCTTTATGCGGGTCGCTGGCCGGACGCGCGCCGGCCGGATGAAACCATTGTCTCGAAGGCCTTTGTGGACGCTCATGGCTTCACGCTGGGTAGCACCGTGCGCGCAATCGTGAATGGGCGTGCGCGGGATCTGGAAATCGTCGGAGTGGGCGACTCGCCGGAGCATATCTACATGCTGGGCCCGGGAGGTTTGCTACCGGACGAAAAGCGCTTTGCGGTTTTCTGGCTCAGTCGCCGCGCCATGGAAGCCGCTTTCGATCTTGATGGTGCGTTCAATATGGTCAGTGTTTCGCTTGGACCGGGCGCAAACTCCCAAAGCGTGATTGACGCCTTGGATGCCTTGCTGGAGCCTTACGGCACTGGCGGCGCCTATAACCGGGACGACCAGCTGTCCCATGCTTTCATAACAAGCGAACTGCAGCAGCTCACAGCGATCGCGGCGATCATTCCGCCAATATTCCTGATCGTATCGGCCATGCTGATCAATGCCATCCTCGCCCGGCTCATTGCCACTGAAAGGCAACAGATCGGACTGCTCAAGGCCTTTGGGTTCGATCAGCGAGAAATCGCCTGGCACTATGTGAAGCTCGCGCTCGGCATGGTGGTCGGGGGCATTTTTCTGGGCTTCCTCATTGGCGCGGGCCTGGCCCGCCTGATGACCAATCTCTATGCCGACAGCTTTCGCTTTCCCGACCTGATCTTCCGTCTCGATCCCTCAGCCTTCGTGATCGGCGGCGGTGCGGCAGCCCTGGCCGCCATCCTTGGCGCGATTGGCGCGGTCCGCGTTGCCGCAAGGATGGTGCCCGCAGTCGCAATGTCTCCTGCTCCCCCGACGGTCTATAGCAAGGGGCTGATCCAGAAAGCCTTTGCCTTTGTTCATCTCGACGAGCCCACGCGAATGATCCTGCGTCATATCACGCGCTGGCCGGTGCGCGCGGGCGTGACAATCGTCGGAGTGGCGGCAGCCCAGGCCCTCCTGGTCGGCACGCTTTTCGCCTTCGATTCCATCGAGGAAATGATGGAACAGCGGTTCCACCGCACCGACGCCTATGATGGCGCCATAAGCTTCGTCGAACGTTCCAATTTCAGCGCGCTCAGAGAGATAGAGAGCTTGCCCGGTGTTCTCTCCGTGCAGCCAAGCAGGGATGTATCGGTCCGCATCCGAAATGGGCAGCGCCATGAGCGGGCGAGGCTTGTCGGGCTCGACGCGAAAAGCCGACAGCGGCGCATCCTCGATGACGAACAGCGCTTCATGGTCGTGCCCGAGCGTGGCCTTGCGGTTTCAAT
>CAYUEM010000200.1:0-4871 GCA_964442925.1 uncultured Hyphomonadaceae bacterium | reverse complement strand
GGCGATCTTGCCGCCGCGGATCATGGCGAAGCTGGTCGCGCTATCGAAATAGGCGGTGTGGGCAAGCTCGGTAATCGTCTGCTTGCCGGCATTGATGAGATCGGCGTCCTCCTCGCCCGCATAGGGGAAAGGGCCCATGCCGAGCATGCCGTTTTCGCTCTGCAGCGTCACGTCGACACCGTCCGGAATGAAGTTTGCCACCAGTGTCGGAATGCCAATGCCGAGATTGACATACATGCCGTCCTGCAGCTCCAGCGCGGCGCGGGCCGCCATATCATCACGTGTCCAGGGCATATCAAGGGTCTCCACATCGGACTGGGTGTGTCACCAGACCAAAACTGTTCAATTCTTCGGGCGTCAATATGTGCATTCCGTCAGGCGGTGCGGCGTTCATTGCGAACCAGTAATAGGCGTCTGAAAGGCCCATTCGCTTATAGTAGTCAATAAAGTGGGCGTGACCAGGATGCTCTGGCGGTACATCCTGAGCGCTGTAACCGGCTGTATCCCACCATGCGTGAACGCCGGCAGCCGCGCCGCACTTGGCGGTACGCGTTGCGCCTGCGGCAAACACCATTACTGCGCCCGATTCAATTTTGGCATCGGCGGGCATGTGCGTTTCAATGCCGTTCATCCGAATGAGGTCGGCAATCTCGAGAGCGGCTTGATCGTCACTTGATCCGGGCATGTCGCGGAAAACGAAGGTCGTCGTTTGCGGGTGCGCAACAAGATAATCCTGCACCACCTCCGGCGAGCTCGTCTTTATGCTGCCGTAAAGCCAGGCGTGATCACCTGCAGACCTGATGAACAATGGATCGTAACGATTGTAGATCGGCTCAGTCAGTCGCACGGTTTCACGCGCGCAGGACGATAATACTGTCGCAAGCAGCATGAAGACGGCTGCATGAACGAATTTCATACTCTCCCCTTCAATTCGGCAGAAATCTCAGCGCGATCATCAGCAGTCCCAGCGCGCCACTCGTGCCGAGAACAAGCATTGTCATTTCCGTCTTGTGATTGGCGAAATCTGTTTTGAGCTCACCCCTCAGCTCCGCCATCTCCCTGCGCAGGTCACCGCCCAGCCTCGTCATTTCAAGTTCAAGTTTCTGGTTCGTCACAAGATCGGATCTCTGATCCTCAACATAGTCAGCGATGGCGTCGCTGACGTTGCGGTTCAGGCCTTCGGCTTCCAAAGCGGTCCTGAATGCTTTTAAATCCATGGATCTCGTCTAGCTCATATCGTTTCGCTACGCAAACAAAAAGCGAACATCAAGCGGTTTCCCGCTCCCTCACGGTCCTCTGTTCGATCCGTTTCTCATGCACGCCCTGAACGAGGCGGTGCACATAAATGCCGGGCAGGTGGATCGCGTCAGGCTCCAGCGTGCCCGGTTCGACAATCTCCTCAACCTCCATCACGCAGACCTTGCCGCATGTCGCTGCCGGGGCATTGAAATTGCGGGCGGTCTTGCGGAAAATCGCGTTGCCGGTGGTGTCGGCCTTCC
Source organism: uncultured Hyphomonadaceae bacterium (assembly GCA_964442925.1). Taxonomy (GTDB): domain Bacteria; phylum Pseudomonadota; class Alphaproteobacteria; order Caulobacterales; family Hyphomonadaceae; genus UBA5336. The sequence goes on along the minus strand of CAYUEM010000200.1, from coordinate 3,372 downwards.
ACGCCTTGACGATGGCGAGGTCGGCAAAGATGCCCTCCTCCAGGATATACGGCTCGCCATTGAAATGGCGCACATCCTTGCCCTCGGCGATCTGCGTGCCGTAGCCGGTTTTGGTGTAGAAACCAGCAATACCGGCCCCACCCGCGCGCATCCGCTCAGCCAGTGTGCCCTGCGGATTGAATTCCAGCTCCAGCTCGCCCGACAGGTATTGCCGCATGAATTCGGCATTTTCGCCAACATAGGACGACAGCATCTTCTTCACCTGCCGCGTCTCCAGCAACATGCCGAGGCCGAACCCGTCGACGCCGGCATTGTTGGACGCGATGGTGAGATCCTTCACGCCAGCGTCACGGATCGCGGCGATGGACAGTTCCGGGATGCCGCACAGGCCAAAGCCGCCGGCCGCGATGAACATGCCGTCGAACAGCAGGCCATCGAGGGCCCTTTTCGCGTCGGGATAGATCTTCCTTGCCATGGCCTAGACCGCCTCCACCGTTTGTTCGATCGCGCCGAAGATCGACTTGCCCGACCTGTCCAGCATTTCCATGCGCACCGTATCGCCCGGCTTCATGAACGGGGTCTGCGGCTCGCCATTCAACAACTGTTGAATCATACGAATCTCGGCAATGCAAGAATAACCGCGCCCGCTATCGGCGACCGGCTTGCCCGGCCCGCCATCTGCGCCCTTGTTGGACACGGTGCCCGACCCGATGATCGAGCCAGCGCAGAGGTTACGCGTTCTTGCCGCGTGGGCAACCAGTTCGGCAAGCGAGAAGGTCGCATCCTTACCGGCCTCTGCGCGTCCGAATGGCTGGCCGTTGAAATCGACATGCAGCGGCAGGTGGACCTTGCCGCCATCCCAGGCCTCGCCAAGCGCATCAGGCGTCACCGCGACCGGCGAGAAACTGCTGGCCGGCTTGGACTGGAAGAAGCCGAACCCCTTGGCCAGTTCGCCCGGGATCAGCCCGCGAAGCGAGACGTCATTGCACAGCATGACGAGCTGGATATGGCCTGCGGCAGCCTCGGTGCTGACCCCCATGGGCACGTCATCTGTGACCACGGCGATCTCGCCCTCCATGTCGCAGCCCCAGCTTTCATCGCCAAGCGGAATGGCATCGCGCGGGCCGAGAAAGCCATCGCTCATGCCCTGATACATCAGCGGATCGGAATAGAAGCTCTCGGGCACCGTATCGCCGCGCGCCGCGCGCACCAGCTCGACATGGTTGATATAGGCCGAACCATCCGCCCACTGATAGGCGCGAGGCAGCGGGCTCTCGCAATCATGCTCGTGGAAGCGCTCGGCCGGCACCGCGCCATGCATCAGCTGTTCGGCAAGGCTTTCCAGCTTCGGGCGCGCGAGCTGCCAGTCATCGAGCGCGCCCTGCAGTGTCGGCGCAACATGGGTCGCATCGGTAAATTGTGTCAGGTCGCGCGAGACGACAACCAGCCGCCCGTCGCGCGTACCGTTTTTCAGGGTGGCGAGTTTCATGTCATCTCCATGCGGGCAGCTTCAAAAATTGGCGGCGATGCTGGCAAATACTATCGATGATCGCATGGCGAGTATCAGTGTTCGCAAGCTCGATGACAAGACCGTTTCCGCTTTGCGACAACGCGCAGCGCGTCATGGTGTGTCCATGGAAGAAGAGGTGCGCCGCATCCTCGAAACCGCTGCCGCGTGCGAGGAACAGGCCGGAGACATGTTGCTGCGCATCTTCGAGCGGTCAAGACAGGCGAGCGCAGGTGCGCCCTTTACCGTTCCGGAATATGACCAGCCGCCTGAAGAGCCGATCGCATTCGACCTGGCTGAATGATCATTCTCGATACCAACATCATCACCGAGTTCATGCGGCCTGAGCCCGACCCGGCTGTGGTGGCATGGCTGAATACAGCGGCGCAGACCTCCTTCTTCACAACGACGATAAATGTCGGCGAGCAGATGTTCGGTATCGAAAACCTGCGCGGGGTGAACGAAGCGCGTTGCACTGTCATCCAGCGCGATTTCGAACTGTTCCTGCACACATTTGTTCCGGGCCGGGTCCTCGACTTTGATGTGCTCGCAGCCCGCGAATGGGGAAAAGTCCTGACCGAGAACCGGCGCGGACACCATGAGCGCACCGTCGCCGACATGCAGATCGCTGCGATTGCCCGGGCGCATGGATTTGCGATCGCAACGCGAAATCTCCGGGATTTCGAGGGCCTTGGCGTGCAACGGGTCAATCCGTTCGAGCATCGGGTTTAGCAGGCTGCTGAAAAACGCGCGTGGCAAATCCCATCCTTCGAGACGCGGGCCTCTCGGCCGCTCCACTCCGATAAGAATTTTCAATGGTTTTCCGCACGTTGATCGCGGTTCGACAGGGCTCGCCATGAAGGTCGATGGGCGAGCGTACCGTCCGGCCAGATGGCGTCAGACGCTGATGACGCGCCCGGGATTCATGACGCCTGCCGGATCAAGCGCCAGCTTGATCGCGCGCATTGCTGCGGTCGCTGCGGGTGGACGCAGGCTGGCCAGTTCGTCGCGCTTGAGCCGTCCGACCCCGTGCTCGGCCGAAATCGATCCGCCAAGCGACATGACAACGTCATGCACCGCGCTTGTGATCTGCGCCCCTTTCGACGCCAGAACGCTGCTGCCGGTGTCTGCGGGCTCACAGGCGGAATAATGCAGATTGCCATCGCCGACATGTCCGAAAGCGACGATCTCTGCCTGCGGGGCCAGTTCGGCCACCCGGCTGGCTGCCGTGTCGAGAAATTCGGGAATCTTCGACACCGGCACGGAAATGTCATGATTGACCGACATACCGAACGCGCGCTTGGACAGCGGGATCGACTCGCGGATCCGCCAGAAATCGCCGGCCTGAGCGAGATTTTCAGCAATCACTGCGTCCACGGCAAGCCCGTCCTCAAGCGCTCTGGAAAGGATCGTCTCCAGCGAGTCGCGGGCATGATCCCCGCGCGCCATCGAGATTTCACACAATACGCGCCAGGGCGCATCCGATGGCAACGGGTCGCGCAGGTCCGGCATGTCGGCGCGCACCATGTCCACCGCATTTTTCGGGATCATCTCGAAACTGGTCACCGTGTCGCCAGCGCCGGAACGAATACGTGAAAGCAACTCGACCACACTGCCCGCATCGGCGCAGGTGATCCATGCACTGGCGCGCTGGACAATCGGGAACAGTTTCAGCGTCGCCGCCGTGATCAGGCCGAGCGTGCCTTCAGCGCCTGCAAACAGGTGGCGCAGATCATAGCCGGTATTGTTCTTGCGCAGCCCGGAAAGCCCGTCCCAGACATCCCCTGACGCCAGCACAACCTCCAGGCCAAGCAGCAGGTCGCGCATCATGCCATAGCGCAGCACCGCGACGCCGCCGGCATTGG
>CAYUEM010000199.1:0-4908 GCA_964442925.1 uncultured Hyphomonadaceae bacterium | reverse complement strand
GGCCCCCTTCTTGTAGCCGGCGACCTTTTCAATGCGGACATGACATTCGAGCGCCTCGCCACGCCAGGCGTCAGATTTCACGGTCTTCATACCGGCATATTCGAGATGCAGGTAGGACAGCTGGCGGCCGTCAAACACCTTGATCGGTCCGCCGCAGGGATCTTCGCTGGGCGCACGCGGCTCAACTGCAAAGTTGATCAGCGCCGAAATCGGATCATGCGCATCAAGTTTCTGCTCGGGTGTGGCCGGCGGGTGGCCGAGGTCGCCGTAAACCGGATTGACGTTCAGCGCCACGTCATCTGTGCCATAGAGCAGCTCGACGCGGCGGTTCTTCTTGCCATCGCGATTTTGCGAGACGAATGCGAACGGCTGAAGGCGATCTGGCTGCGTGTAGCCGGTGGCTGAAAGGTTGAGATTATAATTGACCAGCAGGTCCGCCAGCCCGGTGGTCTTGACCTGCGAGGTGATGCGATATGTGTCAGGATGCAACTCAGCGACAAAATGCGCCTTTCCTCTGATCGGCAGGATCAGCAGCGCCCATGCCTGAACCTTCAGCTCATAGGTCAGCTGCATCGGTTGGCCATCGCGAAGCATGCTGAGCGGTGTTTCGGGGCGTGGCGAGCTCACATCACCCGCACCTGGCAGAGCCAGTGCCAAAGCGCCAAGGAAGACGGCTGTCAGACTGCGTTTCATGACGGTTTGCTCCTGCGACCGGTCACTGTGCTATTTGCCCGTTTGCACGCGCCGGCGCAATCGGTGCTGAACAGGTTTGCCTTCTTCCTGCCCGATTGCCACTGACAGTTCATTCATGAAGGCGAAGCAAGACCGCTTCCAAGGCTTGACGGGTCATGGCTGAGCCGCTACTGACCGCGCTTTCTGAAACCTCCACCCTTTAAGTTAGATGGGGCCCGCCCATGTCGCGCCAATGTGAACTGACCGGCATCAAGCCGATGGTCGGCAACAATGTCAGCCACTCGCATCGCAAGACAAAGCGCCGCTTTGAGCCGAATCTTGTGCAGGTCTCGCTGCATTCAGAAGCCCTGAACCGGGTTTTCCGCCTGCGGATTGCCGCACGTGCCCTCCGCACGGTGGACAAGCTTGGCGGACTTGATGCTTTCCTTGCCAAGGCCAGCCCGGACAAGCTTTCGGTGCGCGCGATCCGTATCAAGCGCGAGCTTGAGAAAAAGGCGACGGCGGAAGCCTGAAACGCAGTCAGGAGAAGGTGATGGTGCGAAAGGTCGGGCCATGGACGGTCACGACTGAAGCCCTTGTCTATGACAATCCGTGGATCCGCGTCACGGATCACAAGGTCATACATCCCGGCGGCGCTGACGGTCAGTATGGCGTCATCAGCTTCCGAAACCTCGCCATTGGTGTGCTGGCAATCTGCGATGACGGGCGCATTCCGCTGGTTGGACAACACCGTTTTCCACTCGATACCTACAGTTGGGAACTGCCCGAAGGCGGCGGGCCAAAAGGTGAGGCCCCGATCGAAACGGCCCGGCGTGAGTTGCGTGAGGAAACCGGCTATGGCGCGCGCCACTGGGCACCGCTGATAGAGGCGGATCTCTCCAATTCCGTGACCGATGAACAGGCCTTCGGGTTTCTCGCCTGGGGGCTCGAAGCGGGGCATGCGGCACCGGAAGACAGCGAGGAACTGGCACTGCGGTATGTCGGTTTCGCGCAACTGCTGGACGCCTGCCTCTCCGGTGAAATCCGCGACAGCCTGACCTTGTTGATGGTGTTTTCGGCCGATCAGAGGGCCCGGCTCGGCGAATTTCCAGACGAAATCGCGCGGCTGATTCTGGAGCGCTGACCCTTGGGCAGGCCTTGCGTGTTCAGCGGTGCCGCTGTCAGTAGTGCCGAGCGCGATACCCGCATGATGGAGGCGGGGCACAATGCCTGATTCAGCGTCTTCTCCAGCGGTCGGGCCGGCGGTAAAAATGCCCGCGCGCCAGCCGATGGGCACAACCGAATTTGTGATATTCATAGCCGCATTGATGGCGCTGAATGCACTGGCCATAGATGTGATGCTGCCGGCGCTGGACAATATCGCCGGCGAGCTTGGCGTTGCGGGGAATGACCAGCAACTGATTATCTATGCCTATATCCTGGGATTTGGCGCACCGCAGCTTGTCTACGGCCCGCTTTCGGACCGCTACGGCCGCAAGCCGGTTCTGTATTTCGCATTGGCTGGCTATGTGCTGACCGGCCTTGCCTGCAGTTTTGCGGGCGATTTCGCAACCCTGCTGGTGATGCGGTTTGCGCAAGGCGTGTTTGCGTCCGGCTGCCGGGTCGTGGCTGTCGGGATCGTGCGCGATGTGTTCATGGGGCGCGGCATGGCGCGGATCATGTCGCTGGTGATGACAGTTTTCATGGTTGTGCCGATTCTGGCCCCTTCGATTGGCCAGCTGATCCTGTTTGTTGCGCCCTGGGAATGGACATTCGGCATTCTCGCCCTCGCCGGCGCGAGTGTGGCAGCCTGGATGCATTTCCGTCTCAAGGAGACCCATGGCGGTGAGGCGCGCGCCCCGCTCAGCCTGCGTTCGGCGGCGTCCGATTATGGTGAAGTGTTCCGTTCGCGGATCACATTCGGTTACATGGCCGCCTCAGGCACGATCTTCGGTGCATTGTTCGCATTTATCGGGACCGCAGAACAGGTCTATACCGAGGTGTTCAGAATTGGTGACGATTTCGTCCTGTGGTTCGCGGGCGTGGCCATCGTCATGTCAGCGGCCAATTTCACCAATTCCCGGCTGGTCGAGCGTTTCGGGATGCGGCGGATCAGCCATATGGCGCTTGTCGGCTTTGTCCTGCTTTCGACAGTGCTCGTGCTGGGGCTCACCCTGATCGGCGAGAAATTTGCACTTTTCTATCCGCTTTTCGTGGCGATTTTCGCCTGTTTCGGCCTGATCGGGTCGAACTTCAACGCGCTGGCGATGGAGCCGCTGGGCCGGATTGCGGGCACGGCGAGCGCGGCCTATGGTTTTGCGACAACGACCGTTTCATCGGCAATCGGCTGGCTGATCGGATCGCGATATGACGGTTCAGTGATCCCTGTGATGATCGGTTTTGCTTGTCTTGGCCTTGTCTCACTGGTGATTGTCATGGTCACCGAGCGCGGGCGCCTGTTCAGCTCGCGCTGACCCGCCGGCTGGCATCGCGCGTGCGCGACAAGGGCCGCACCTGGCTTTCGAGATGCTCGAAAACGAGGCCGGCAATATCGCGTCCGGTTGCCGTCTCGATGCCCTCAAGCCCCGGCGAGGAATTGACTTCCAGGACGGCGGGTCCGCCTGCAGCCTGCAGCAGGTCGACACCGGCAAAGGAAAGGCCGAGACAGCGCGCAGCCTTGACCGCGATCCGGCGCTCGTCCGGGGTCAGCCGGATTTTCCGGGCAGAGCCGCCGCGGTGGAGGTTGGAGCGAAATTCGCCCTCCTGCGCCTGCCGTTTCATCGCGCCGACGCATTTGTTGCCAATCACCAGGCAGCGCACATCCGCCCCGGCCGCTTCCTTGACGAAGCCCTGCACCAGAAAATCGGCATCAAGATTGCGAAACGCATCGACGAGGCTTTCGGCGGCCTTGCGCGTTTCCGCCAGAACCACGCCGCGTCCCTGCGTCGACTGAAGCAGTTTCAGCACCACCGGCGCTTCGCCGGCCAGCCGGATAATGTCCTGATTGTCTTTTGGGCTGTGGGCGAAGGCGGTGACCGGCATGTTGATCCCGGCGGTTGCCAGACGCTGGTGGGCGAGCAGCTTGTCGCGTGACGCACCGATGGCTTCAGCCGGATTAAGACAATAGGTTCCGGTCATCGCGAACTGGCGCATCACCGCCATGCCATAACCGGTCAGTGAGGCACCGATACGCGGAATGGTGGCATCATATCTCGGCAGGGCGCGCCCGTCATAGTGGACCTGCGGGCTGAGGCTGTCGATTTTCATGTAGCAGCGGCTGGTATTGATCGCCTCGACGACATGGCCGCGCGCCTCACCGGCCTCGATCAGGCGTCGTGAGGAATAATTATCCGGTTCCCGCGTCAGCAGCGCCACGCGCAGCGGGCGCTTGACCGGTCGCCAGCGTGGCATTTTGCGGTAAACATCGAAACTGAGCTGCGGCTGCACAAAGGACAGGTTCGGCGAAACGATCATGTCATCTTCAATCGAGGTGCGCCCGAGCAGCATGCGATACATCATCGAGCCGCGATCTGTCAGGGTCAGCTCAACCGGCCAACAACGCCCGCCCATCACAATGTCGGCGGCGATCACATAGCGCAGCTCGCTTTCGCCATTCGAGCTGGTAATATGACGCCGGTCGACGACCTTGGCCGAACAGGTCACTTGAACGGAAGGGTCTTCCGGGTCAGGACGCATCAGGAAGCGGACCTGCGGCTTTTCCAATGGGCCAAACGGCTCGATTGCCTCGGCGTGCAGCGCGGAGGTGCGTGCGCCAGTATCGACCTTGGCCTTGATCGCGGGCAGGCCAAGCCCGGGCAGGGCCAGCCATTCTTCCCAGCCCAGCGTGAACGGCTCGGTGTCTGGCATATCGTCAGCTCCTCTCACTGTGGCCGCGCCATGCGGACATAACCGCATTCGCACGCAGATGCGAAGCCCAAGAATGCTGACCCTTCTATCGTCGCCCTCAAGTCTGACCCGAGGGTGCCATTTCAGGAAGGGCCTCGGGTCGGCGCCCGAGGCAGACGAGATACGGCGCGCCGGCCTTGCAAGCCTACTGCGCCGGGGTCAGCCAGGTGGCCTCCACCGTGTCGACCACATCCGACATGATGTCGGTGATCTGGAAGTCCTTCGGTGTGTAAACGCGCCGCACGCCCATCTGTTTCAGCGCGCGCGCATCTTCAGGCGGGATGATGCCGCCCACGACCAGCGGGACATTTTCCAGCCCCGCCTCGCGCA
>CAYUEM010000198.1:0-4909 GCA_964442925.1 uncultured Hyphomonadaceae bacterium | reverse complement strand
AATCCCGATCTCAAGCTGTGGGTCGGAGCCATCGAGCGCATCTACGCCCCCGATCCGGTATTCCTCGAACACGACGACGCGCGCGCCGGCAAGCGATGCGAGCCTTGCTGCGCGCACGCCGCCGCTGCCCGCGCCAATCACCGCAAGATCGTAATCATACCCTTCAGCCATCTGCCTGCCCTTTTTCTTTATCCGCTTCATTATGAGGATGCCGGGCACAGACTTCAATCGAGCCGGGCAAGAGTTGACCGGGCTGATGGCTACAAAGCGCCGTCAAACTCGACCCGACCACCACTGATGCGCGCACGCACGCCGAACACGGTTTCAAGCCGCTGCGCCGTCAGCGTCTCGCCGGGCGGTCCGTCAGCAAGGATGCGCCCGCCGTTCATCCAGATCAGCCGCGAGGCATAGCGCGCAGCAAGCGACAGGTCATGCAGAACCACCAGCGCGCCGCCGCCGCTGCGGACATAATCAGCGATCAGGTCGAGGATCATGAACTGGTGTCGCAGATCAAGCGCGGCAATCGGTTCATCGGCAATCAACAGCGGCGCGCCGGCGGCAAATGCGCGCGCACAATGCACCCGCGCCAGTTCTCCGCCGGAAAGCGTGTCTGTGCGCCGGTCGGCCAGCCGGGCAAGGTCGCAGTCGGCAATCACCTGCCCGACCCGCTCATGATCGCGCGCACTGAGCCGACCGGGCGCTGCGCCATGAGCGAACCGGCCAAGCGCGATGACATCTCTCACGCGCACCGGCCAGGCGAGCGGCCGGCTCTGCGGCAGATAGGCGATCAGGCGCGCACGCTGCACCGGGCTGAGCCGGCGCGTCTCCACGCCATCGATCTGAACACACCCGCGCGCGACCGCGGTCAGGCCGAGGCAGGCGCGGATCAGGCTTGTCTTGCCTGCCCCGTTCGGGCCGATCAGCGCGACGAACTCACCCTGCGCTAGCGTAAAGCCCGCCTGATCGACCAGCACATCGCCTGCCGCCTCAACCCTCACATCGCGGGCAAGAAGATCGCTCATGCGAGCGCCCGCCTGCGCATCGCGATCCAGACAAAGACCGGCGCACCGGTCAGCGCCGCGACAACACCGAGATTGAGCCCGTCTCCAACCGCACGCACGCCGATATCGGCCAGCACAAGCACGCATCCGGCCAACAGGGCCGACGGCACCAGCGCGCGCGCCGGGTCATGGCCGACCAGAGGACGCACGATGTGCGGCGCGACAATGCCGACAAAGCCGATCGCACCGGCCAGCGCAACGGATGCGCCGGTGGCAAGACCCGCGCCCAGAACGGTCACAACACGCTGGCGCGCAAGATTTAGCCCGATGCCGGCGGCGGCCTCCTCGCCCAGTGTCAGCGCTGCAAGCCCGCGCCGGCTCGCCAGCAGGATCACCGCGCCGAGCCCAAGAAACGGCGCAGCGAAGGCGATCTCGTCAAAGCTGCGATTGGCAACCGAACCCAGCATCCAGTTGATCAGTTCCGACAGCGAGAACGGGTTGGGCGCAAGGTTCATCAGCAGGCTCATCGCTGCGCCGGCAAAGCTCGACAGGCCGACGCCGATCAGGATCAGCGTCACCACAGAGCCGGTGCGGATCGCCGCCAGCACAAGCAGCGCCGTGGCGATCATCGCGCCGGCAATCGCGGCCAGTGGCATGATCCAAGCGCTGAAGGCTGCCCAGCCGAAATAGAGCGCGCCGGCTGCCGCCAGTGAGGCCGAAGCGGAAACACCGAGCACGCCGGGCTCGGCCAGCGGATTGCGCAACAGGCCCTGCAAGGCCGCCCCGCTGAGACCGAGCGCCGCGCCGACCAGATAGGCCGCCAGCGCGCGCGGCAGCCGGATCGACCAGACCACCAGCCGGTCGCCGGCCTCACCGGCTCCAACCAGCGCTGCCAGCACCCTGCCCGCCGGCAAAGGGGTCGAGCCGATCAGGCAGGCAGCGAAAATCGTGGCCAGACCTACCACGACAAGGCCGGGCGAAAGCAGGGCGTGCCGGTTCATTCCTGCAGACTTTCCCGTGATCCTGTCGCAAGCGCTTCAACTGCATCAAGGATGAACCAGCCGCCGCAGGCCGTCCATGCGCCTTCGAACTGCGTGACCGGCGCGCGCTGCAGCTGCCGCCTGAGCAGCGGGTGGCGGGCCGCACTCCATGGGCCGGCCCCGCCCTCGAAACGGGCATAGACGAAGCGACCCGGCAGTTCATAAGCGAGGCGCTCCAGCGGGATCGGCCGCCAGCCGGCCCGCGTCTCGAAATTCGACAAGCCCGCCGCCAGAAGCATTTCGTCGATCAGCGAACCCGGCCCGCTCGTGACCCCGCCCGGCGTCAGATACATCGCACTTGCCCCCGGCCTGCGCCCTGCAAGAGCGGACAGGCGGGCGCGCGTCTCGGCGATCACCACCTCCCCGCGCGCGCTCTGGCCGAGTCCGCGTGCGACATCGCGAAGATTGCCGGTAATCGTGCCCGGCCCGTCGCCGTCGATCTGTGAGGTCCAGCCGATCTGCACGACGCGCACACCAGCGCGCTCCAGCAACGGACTGATACCCGGTCCACCACCATAGGAACGGACAACGAGATCAGGCTTCAGCAGCAGCACATCCTCGGCGACCGGACGAACGCTTTGCAGCCCGCTGGCGCTTGCACGCATATAGGAATAGTCCGCACCGGCATCCGGTGAAACCGCAAGGATCTGTTCGCGGTCGGCCAGTTTCAGCAGATACTGGTCGGCACAATAGTCGAGGCTGACGATCCGCGTCGCGCGCACATCGCCACCAGCCGCCGCATTGACGCGGACAGCGGCCAGGTCCGCCCTGCCGCAGCCGGCCAGAACGAGCGCCAGAAGACAGATCGCAAGCCCGCCCCTCATTGCAGCTTCAGCCCGACATAAAGCCCGGCACCGGGCCCGCGAAACCCGAACACATCGGTGATCTCCTCATCGAACAGATTGTCACCGCGAAGCGTCAGCGCCAGCCTGTCACCCAGCGGCCATTGCGCGCTTGCGCTGGCGAGGACATAGCTGTCCAGCGTGACCCGCCGGGCCGGAAAGGCACCGAAATCGAAATCATCCTGCTCGCCGACATAATCAAGAGCCGCGCCGATGCGCCCGCCGCGCCAGCTGTCCGGGTGGTAATCGACAGACAGGCTGGCGGTTTGCGATGGCACGCGGATTTCATCGCTGCCATCATCACTGTCTGATTCGACAAATGTCGCCTGGCCGGAAAGAGACAGCGCCGACGTCACCGGCCATCTTGCGCCGAGTTCGACACCGGAGCGCTCGCTGTCACCCTGACGATTGCGTGCGGTGGATGTGAAATCGGCATTGAACGCGGTGAAGATCTCGTCTTCGAGCTGTGCGTCGAACCAGGTCGCGCTGAGCTGCAGGGTGCCCAGTTCACCATCCCAGCCGAGTTCCCAGCTGGTTGATTTTTCCGGCTGCAGGTCAGGGTTACCAATGAAGCTTCCGGGAAAGAAACCGAACAGTTCGGTAAAGGTCGGGTTCTTGACGCCGCTGCCATAAGACGCGCGCACACGCTGGCCCGGCGCGAGATCGAGCGCCACCGAAGCGCGCCCGGTGGTGGCATCATCAAACCGGTCATCATTGTCATCATGGCGAAGCTGGCCGACCAGTTGCAAACGGTCGAAATCGAGCCGGGCCTCGCCGGCAAGACCGAGTGTCTCGAAGCTTTCATCCTGATTGGTCGCACCGCCAAACTGCTCGTCGCGCGCCTTGTAGTCCTCCATTTCATAATCGATCAGGCCGGTCAGGGTGATGTCCGCAGTGCCGGCACGGAACGTGCGCGACGGGCTGTAGCCCAGCTTGGTCCGCTCGCCTCGGGAATCATTGGTAAAAACGCCATCAGCGAAATTGTCCCGCGACACGGAATTGAAACTGGCGCGGAAAAGATGATCAAGCCCCAGCCCCTCGCCGCCAAGCTGCGCGCCGAGTGTGACCTGCTCGCTTTCTGACAGCCGGTCACCGTCATCAAGCCGTCCGTCAAAATCGAGATCGGGATCACTTTCCGCCTCGCTGTCGGAATAGCGCAACAGGCCGGAAAGCGCCCAGCCTTTGCCAAGGTCGAGGTTTCCACTGGCCAGCGCGGAGAGATTTTCCGAGCCGTCATCCTCCCCGCCCTGCCCGGATGTATCCACACCGCCGGTCGAGAAACCGCTGGCCAGCAAGGCAAGATTGCCGCCCGGGCGCGCGACGCCATAGCCGAGCGAACCGCGCACGGTCTCGCGCGAACCATATTCGCCCTCTGCGAAAAGCCCCTCAGCGCTGCCGGTCACGACATTGATAACCCCGCCAATCGCGTCAGAGCCGTAAAGCCCCGACTGCTCGCCGCGCAGCACCTCGACGCGCTCAGGGCGCAGTCCGGCAAACAGACCGAAATCGCTCTCTCCGGTGGTCGGGTCGGACACTTCGATACCGTTGACCAGCAACAACGTATGATTGGCCTCAGCCCCGCGAATGCGCACTTGCGTCAGCCCGCCAAGACTGCCGGAGCGTGACACCGCCACACCAGGAACCGCGCGCAACTCATCGGCAAGATAGGGCGAAGCGCGCAATTGAAGGTCTTCAGTCCGCAGCAGGGTCAGCGCCCCGGTGACATCCCCGGCCGGAACCGGTCGCAGGCCCGTCACCGTGACGATATCAAGCCGCTCGGCAGCGACCTCTTCCTGCGCAGTTGCACCCGCAACCAGCACCAGCGTGGTTGCGCCCAGCATCAGCGATTGTCTTGTCATCGCATTGTCCTTTCGCGCCCGGCCGGGCGGCGCTTTCAAAACGAAACCATAAGGCACGCCCCGGCCAGCCGGCGCGCCGCTCAGGTGTCGTTTCAAAGGACACGTCATGCGGTCCCGCTCCCCTGGCCTGTTCCCGGACCGGGCGCGAACGACGCGATGGCAGGTCT
>CAYUEM010000197.1:0-4941 GCA_964442925.1 uncultured Hyphomonadaceae bacterium | reverse complement strand
TCCCGCTGCCCATGACCACCTGGCCGGCGGCGGCGGCGCTGGGCTCGGCCGGGGCATGTTCGCCCGTCCCTGCCTTTCGCCGTCCGGCCGAGCCGACATGCGGAGCTTGAGAGGCGGTCGAGCGGAAAGCCAGCGCCGGCAGCGAGGCGGCAAGGGTTTCAGCCTGTGATCGGATGGCAGCGAGGTCGGTCATAGGTCAAGTTCTGATCTGCGTGCGATGTTTTGGTTTGCCCCTTCGACTGCTTTATGGACACGTCTCGCGCAATCGGGGGGAAGATCGAACGCCGCAGGCTTTCGAAGGAGGGGGCATAAGGAAGTCAATGCCTACGCCGCCTTGCGTGCGAGGTCATTGATCAGTTCGGCAAGGCCGGGGGCCTCTCCGGTCGGGTCATAGCGCATCGCCATGCGGTGGCCGAGCGCGGGTTCGGCGAGCGCTTCGACATCCTCTATGCTGGGCGCAAGACGGCCGCGCAGCAGTGCCCGCGCGCGCGCGGCCAGCATCAGCGCCTGACCTGCACGGGGAGAAGGGCCCCAGTCGACAAGCCGTTTGACCCTTTGGTCCTCGCTCTGTTCGGGCCGGGCGGCACGCACCAGACGAAGAATTGTGTCGAGCACTTTTTCTCCCACCGGCATCTCGCGCACCAGCGCCTGCAATTGCAGCAATTGACCGCTGTCAAGCGCGGCTGAAGCGGTTCCTTCCGCAATACCTGTGGTTTCCACGAGAATGCGTCGTTCGGTATCGAGATCAGGATAATTGACATCGATCTTGAGCAGGAAACGGTCCAGCTGGGCTTCGGGCAGCGGATAGGTGCCTTCCTGCTCGATCGGGTTCTGGGTGGCCAGCACATGGAAGGGACTGGGCAGGTCGTGAGCGATGCCCGCAACCGTAACCTGGCGCTCCTGCATTGCCTGCAAGAGGGCAGACTGGGTGCGCGGGCTGGCCCGGTTGATTTCGTCGGCCATCAGCAGCTGAGTAAAGATCGGGCCTTTGAGGAAGCGGAAACTGCGCTCGCCGCTGGCTGTCTCTTCGAGCACTTCGGAGCCGAGAATGTCAGACGGCATCAGGTCCGGCGTGAACTGAATGCGTGCGCCATCCAGCCCGAGCGCCGTGCTCATCGCCGTGACCAGCCGGGTCTTGGCAAGCCCCGGCGCGCCAATCAGCAGCGCATGGCCCCCTGCAAGTACAGCCGCCAGCGACAGCTCGACCACCCGTTCCTGCCCGAACACCACCCGGGCAATCTCTGCCCTGACTGCAGCCAGTTGCTCAACGGCGCGTTCGGCTTGCGCAACAATTTCTAGCGTGGTTTCAGACATCTGGCGGCAGCTTTCTGATCTTGTGAAACGCGCAAGAGCGTTTTGGCCCCGGCGCACTGACGGTCTATGTTCAATTCGCGACAGTGATAAAGCGAAACGAAGCAGAACTATGGCGGATACGAATATGAAATCCAGCGAGAATTCCATACCGATGCTTGCGGACCTGCTGCGTGATCTTTTGCCCGAGGCTGCCCAGCCTGACAAGCGCCCGCCGGTGCATCTTTGGAACCCACAGCACATTGTCGATATCGACCTTGCGATTCGCAGCGACGGGACGTGGTGGCATGACGGCACGTTGATTGCCCGCGAGCGTCTGGTCAAGCTGTTCGCCTCGATCCTGCGCCGCGAGCCCGATGGCAAATATGTCCTGGTCACGCCGCATGAAAAGGCTCCTGTCCGGGTCGAGGATGCGCCGTTTCTTGCGGTGCGGCTTGAACAGGCGATCGGGCGAGGCGGAAAGGATGAACTGGTGTTCGTGACCAGTCTCGGCGAGGTGGTTGTCGCTGGGCCGAACCATCCCATCCGCGTCCCGACCCACCCGCTAACCTGTGAGCCATCGCCATATGTGATGGTGCGAGACGGGCTTGAGGCGCGCCTCTCGCGGCCCGTATTTTACCAGCTTGCGGAGATTGCCGTGCCCAGCTGCGATGACGGCGGAAAGACGCTCGGCGTCTGGTGTTCCGGGACCTTCTTCACTATCGGTCCCTCGGGCGCATAATAAGGTCGCCGCCGGAAAAGCCATATGATACCTTTTACAAGCCTTGAGGATTTCCTCGCCCGGGCCCGCGACCGGCTCGACCCGTTGGATGGACGTGTGCGCCTGCCCGAAGGTGGCGACCTCGATTTCCTGACCCATGAACAGATCCTGTCGATCCGCCCGGCGGGGGTCCTGATCGGTGTCATCGACCGACCCGGTGGCCCGACCGCGCTTCTGACCCAGCGGCCGGACACGATGGCCACCCATCCTGGTCAGGTTGCATTTCCAGGCGGCAAGGTGGACCCCGCAGACGCCGATGAAGTGGCCGCTGCCCTCCGCGAAGCGGAAGAGGAAGTTGGTGTCGATCCACGGAACGTCGAGCTTATCGCGCGCGCGCAGCCGTATTTGACAGGAACCGGTTTCCGGGTCGTGCCTGTCGTGGCGAGGCTGCCGGCGGATTTCATCGCCTGCCCCTGCGAAAAAGAGGTGGCAGCCGTTTTTGAGACCCCGCTGGACTTTCTGATGAACCCTGAAAATCATGACCGTTTGCAAGGGGTCTGGAAGGGTCAGACTCGCCACTATTACGAAATGCCGCATGGAGGCTTTCGCATCTGGGGTGTGACTGCCGGGATTATCCGTGCACTCTGGCAGGAACTTTATTCTGAGGGGTAAGCCGGGGCGTGGCTCTTAAAGCCCGTCGCAACGGCTCTATCTTGTAAGAGATGCGTCGGTTTGTGGCGGCGAAACAAGGAGATTTCTGGGCATGGCCCGTCAGACCATTATTTCGATCCTGCTGTTTGTCCTGCCATTCATCCTTTACGGGATTTACAGGTTGCTGGTCAGCGATGCGAAGCACGACGGGCGAAAGACCTGGCCGATCAATGTCCTGTTCGGGAGCGGGGTGGCGCTCGCCCTGCTCGGTTATGGCGTGATGCTGACGCACGCCCTGACGAGTGAACGCGACCGAGATGTTTGCTATGAAGCGGCGCGGTTTGAAAATGGCGTTCTGATCCCGGCGCGCGAGGTGCCCTGCACCAAGGATCTCAGCAATGTTGGAAAACCCGCCGATGAGATCCCGGAAACGGCAGGCCGGGATGAAAACGGCGATGGCGGTCGCTGATCTCGGCTCACCGCAATGGCTGTGCGGGCCATCAACGTGCGCCGTTGTGTCGGCACTGGAGACGGTCGAGGCCGGCAGCGCGCGTTTTGTCGGCGGATGCGTGCGCAACACTTTGATGGGCCGGCCGGTCGCCGACATCGATATCGCAACAAAGCTGGTGCCTGAACGGGTTATAGAAGCGCTTGAGGCGGCTGGCATCCGTGCGATTCCGACGGGGATCGAGCATGGCACTGTCACCGCGGTGGCGGGCGGCACGCCGTTCGAGATCACGACCCTGCGCCGCGATATCGAAACCGATGGCCGCCGGGCCGTCGTGACATTTACGCGGGACTGGGCCGAGGACGCCGGGCGCCGCGACTTCAGACTGAATGCGCTGTATGCCCGCCTGGATGGACGGGTGTATGATCCGGTGGACGGGGGGCTTGCCGACGCGCTTGCCGGACGGGTGATTTTCATCGGCGACCCGGACCAGAGATTGCGGGAAGACTTCTTGCGGATCCTGCGTTTTTTCCGGTTCAACGCATGGTATGGCGCAAAGATCGACGCCGAAGGGCTGGCCGCCTGTGATCGTCAGAAAAACGGGCTGCGGCAGATCGCAGCCGAACGGGTCTGGAAGGAACTGAAACGGCTGCTAGAGGCGCCGGACCCAGTCGCCGCACTGGTGGCAATGGCGCAAAGCGGCGTGATCGGTGAGGTGCTGCCTTCGCTCAGCGACTGGCAAGCCGGTCTTGCGCGCCTTGAAGGGCTCGTGGACGCGGAAAAGGTGCTGGAGATCGAACCTGACGCACTGATGCGGCTGATGGTGTTGTTTGCACGCACGCCGTCGGCAGTGGCACAGTTCATTTCCCATGCGCGCCTGTCGCGTCAGGAGGCTGGCCGGCTGCATGCGTTTGCAGCCGGCAGGCCGGGGCCTGACCCACTGGCACCGGAGCGGGAGCATCGCGCGCGGCTCTACCATGACGGACCGCAGCGATGGACTGAAGATGTGCTGTTTGCCGCAGCGCTTTCGCCAATGACCTCCGCGCAATATGGGCCGCTGCTGGAGTTTGCCGAAGCGTGGCAGCGCCCGGTCCTGCCGGTCGGCGGCGATGACCTCAAAGCAGTCGGACTGGCTGGCCCGGAAATCGGCGAGGCACTTGGCCAGCTTGAAGCGGCGTGGATCGCATCGGATTTCCGTCTGGACCGGGGCCAGTTGCTCGCCAGTCTGGTGCGCAATCGTGACTGAGGCTGTCCCGGCCTCTGTCATGCGCATCAGATCACTTGGCACCGACCGGCATCGCGCAACTTGCAAATCTGGCGCTCTGATCGAAGCGGCAGGGAGTTGCTGGAATGACCGGACTGACAAGACCGGACTGGCCGGACTGGCATAGCGAATGGACAGCACGCGCGCTCGACCAGCTTGACCGTGCCAGCCTGCAGAAACTCGCGCAGGTGCCTTTCCTGCGCACAGCCGGCCCAGCACAGCGGCCACCGCCGGGCGACTGGCAGAGCTGGCTTTTCCTCGGCGGGCGCGGCGCCGGCAAGACGCGCGCAGGTGCGGAATGGATACGATTTGCGGTGGAATATGGCGGTGTGTCCCGGTTCGCACTGGTCGGGCCGACACTGGGCGATGTGCGCGAGGTGATGATTGAAGGCCCGTCCGGGCTGCGCAGTCTTTGCTATGGCCTGGCATGCAGCCCGCCTCAGTTCGAGCCATCCCGCCGGCGTCTGGTGTTTGATAATGGCGCGGAAGGTTTTGCCTTCTCGGCGGAAGATCCCGACAGCCTGCGCGGGCCGCAATTCGAAGCGGCCTGGTGCGATGAAATCGCCG
>CAYUEM010000196.1:0-5007 GCA_964442925.1 uncultured Hyphomonadaceae bacterium | reverse complement strand
AGCGTTCCGATGTCGCCTGACTGCCGGCCGCGCCGCGATCATGACGCTCGACCGCCTGCAGCACAAAGGCAATCAGCAAAAGCAACAGCGCCATTCGGGCCGCCGCGCCAGCATCTCCAAAACTCGACCAGGCCTTGACCAGCCCGACCGTCAGGGTCTGAACGCCGAGAAAGGCTGCGGCCCCGTAATCGGCTGCCGCTTCCATCAGGGCGAGCGCCAGTCCGGCCACGATGGCAGGCCGCGCGCCCGGAAGCGCAACCGCGCGAAACACCCGTCCCGGCCCTGCACCAAGCGTGCGGGCTGCATCCAGTGCGCATACCGAGCTGGTGGTAAAAGCGGCCCGCGCCGTGAGATAGACATAAGGATAAAGTGCCCCGGCGAGCACAAAGGCCAGACCCGGCAGCGAGTTGATCTCGACAAACCCGTAATCGCGCGCGCCAAGTCCGGTCAGATCACGCAGACCGGACTGAACAGGTCCGGCCACGCCGAGAAGGTCAGCATAGGCAAATGCGAGCACATAGCCGGGCGCAGCCAGCGGCAGGATCAGCAACCATTCGAAAACGCCGCGACCGGGAAAACGATACATCGTCACCAGCCAGGCCGCCGGAATGGCAGCGCCGAGGATCAACGCACCTGTCAGCGCCAGCATCGCCAGCGTCCCGAATGTGTATCCGGCAAGACCGGTCGCGAGGATATGACTCCAGGTCTGCCCTCCTCCGGCAAACAGGCCGGTCAGTATTGCAGCAATGAGCGGCGCGCCGACAATGATCGCCGCCAGCAGAACAGGCACATCGCGCCATGAGATCGCGAGCCGTGCAGACGACATGCGGGCGGTCAGTTCCAGCCCACGCGATCAAAGATCATCTGCGCCTGTGACTGATTCTCTCCAAGCACGCCGAGTTCCAGATCGCTTTCGGCAAATTCCGCCAGCGCATCGAGCCCTTCGGGATAGGGCACACCCTCGACCACCGGAAATTCCTTTGTCTCGGCAACCAGCAATTGCTGGCCCTCAGGGCTGGCCAGGAACTCGATAAAGGCGCGTCCGGCTTCACGATGTGGGGCATTGGCCGCCAGCGCTGCGCCGGTGACATTTGTATGTGCACCCGCTCCGGCAGAAGCGAAGGCAAGGCGGGTCGCCTGCGCGGCTTCCCGGTCGGCTGGCGAGCCGCTCTGCGCCAGACGCACCCAGTAATAATGATTGACGATCGCCACTGAACAGGCACCCGCGGCCACGGCCTTGATCTGCTCGGTGTCACCGCCCTGGGGCTGACGGGCAAAATTGCCGCGCACAGCGCCAGCCCAGCTTTCCGCCACATCCTGCCCCTGCCGGGCGATGATCTCGGCCAGAAGCGAGAGATTGTAGATATTGGTGCTGGAACGCACGCAGATCTCGCCTTCAAAACGCGGGCTCGCCAGATCGGACATTTCGTCAATTTCCGACGGCTCGACGCGCGCCGGATCATAAGCGACCACGCGATAGCGCTTTGCGAGCCCGACCCAGTGGCCATTTGCGCCGCGCAGCCGGGCCGGAATTGCGCTGTTGAGCAGCGGCGATTCGATTGCCCCGGTCAGCCCCGCATCCCGGAACCGCCACAATGTGCCGGCATCGGCAGCGAGAATCACATCTGCCGGGCTTTGCGCCCCCTCAGCCTTCATCGTCTCCAGCAATTGCGCAGCGCCTGCCTCACGTGCACGAACCGCTATCCCGGTCTTTGCTTCGAAGGCGGCGTAAATCTGCTTGTCGGAATCATAGTGCCGGGTCGAATAAAGGTTCAGAACCTGCTGATTGTCCGATGTGTCGCTATCTGGCACGCCGCATGCATGCAAGCTGACGATACAAAACAAAACAGCGAGCGCAGAACGCGGTTTCGGGGTCAATTTCATCCGCATCTCCTTGGTCCTCATTACAGATAAGCCCAATGAGAATCAATCGCAACTGCGGCAGCTTGGCACCCGGCTGCTACACTGTCGCATTCGAGGCACCTGTTGTTTCAACCCGTAGGGTGTTGATCTAACCTGCTCGCCATGATTAACCGGACGTTATAAAAAGTGTGGGGTCCATGATGTCAGACGTTGTTCTCAGTATCGGTCTTCGCGAAAGCGGAGACGAAAGCCGGCTTGCATCGGCAATCGAAACTTACACGCAATGGCGTCAGTATATGTGCGATCCGGAGCTTCGTTCCAGCGAAGATGATGCACCGGATATTATGGTGCGTACGCGTCACAGCAAAACCGGATCGGTCGAAAAGACACTGATCTTTCAGGATCGGCGCTGGGCTGCAGCCTTCCTGCGAATCTGGCGACATGAACGACGCCGGATAAACTGACCACCCGAAAGCCGGATTTGTCACATTTCAGGACACGCTGACACGGCTTAGCCTTGCGCGCATGCATTCTGAAACAGTCACCAACAATCACCAGACGGGCCCATCCATCGCCATTGCCGGTGCCGGACTGATCGGTCTTTGCTGCGCGTGGTCACTCGTGCGTCTCGGCGCTCAGGTGCATGTGTTCGACAAGGGACAGCCGGGCGCAGGCGCCAGCCGGGCCGCTGCGGGAATGCTGGCACCGGCCTTCGAAGCCGCGGCCGAAGGATCCCATCCCGGCTTGCTGGCGCTGTGCCTTGCTGCGCGCAGCCTGTGGCCGCAATTTGCTCGCGAAGTTGAGGCGGAAACCGGCATCGCCACCGGTCTGGACGCCCGCCCGACACTGGTCGCTGCCCGCGACGTGTCGCAATTGCACGCATTGCAGCGCCTGTCACAGGCACTGGAGGACCACAATCTGCCAGCCTTGTCGCTTGATGGCGATGCGATTGCAGCAATCGAGCCGGCGCTGAACCCGGGATGCGCGGGTGGATTGCTGCTGGAAAGCGATGGTCAGGTTGACAATCGTGCCGTCATCGCCGCGCTGCTGAGCGCACTTCACCGCCGCGGCGTGCCGGTCCATACCGGCCTCGATATCGCGCAGATTGAACGCTCCGGAGAGGGGTTTTTGCTGCCCGGTGGCGGTCGGGTCGATGTCCTGGTCGATGCAACCGGCTGGCAGGCACCCGGCATGCGCCCGGTGCGCGGCGTGGCGCTGGCGCTGGAGCGATCGCCTGCACTGCCCTCGCGCGTGGTCCGATTCGGCCACCGCTATCTGGTGCCCAAGCGCGACCGGTTAATTCTCGGTGCCACGGTCGAGCCCGGTGTCTCGCATCTTCGCGCCGACGGCCCGTCAGTGATGGCCCTGCTCGATGCAGGCGAGAGCATTTGCCCGGCGATTGCGTCAGCGCGGCTGATCGAGCGCTGGGCCGGGGTCAGGCCCGCCAGTGCTGACAGCGCCCCGGTCATCGGCTGGACCGCAGCGAGGCGCTACATCGCCGGTGGGCATTATCGCAATGGCGTCCTGCTTGCGCCGCTGACCGGGGAGATCGTCGCCCGCCACATCCTGACGGGTGAGCGCTCGGCGATGGCCGCCGGTTTCGATCCCTCCCGACGGTCGCTTCACGCATAGTGAGGCTGGACGCCGCCTACAGATGCAGCATATCGAAGATGGGGAAGAGGAGATAAACGCCATGCATCAGATCCAGACAATGAGCGAAGATCAGCGCGCCATTCACGAGGCAGTCGAGCGGACCTGCGCGCGCTTTGACGCTGATTACTGGGCGCGCACCGACGAAACCGGCGACTGGCCGGAAACCTTTTGCGACGCAATGGCCGAGGGCGGCTGGCTCGGAATTGCCTTTCCGGAAGAATATGGCGGGGCCGGGCTGGGCCTGACCGAAGCGGCTCTGGTGATGCAGACCGTCACCCGCTCCGGTGCGGGCTTTTCCGGTGCGTCGGCGATCCACCTGAACATATTCGGGCCCAAGCCGCTGGAAAAATTCGGCAGCCCGGAACAGAAGCAGGAAAACCTGCCGAAGATCATCTCCGGCCAGGAAAAGATGTGCTTCGCCGTCACCGAGCCCAATTCCGGTCTCGACACATCCAGCCTTCAGACGCGCGCAGAGCGGACCAATTCCGGCTACACCATCAATGGCCGCAAGATCTGGACGACCGGTGCGCAGCGCGCCGACAAGATCCTGCTGATCGCGCGCACCACGCCAAAGGACCAGTGCGCCAAGCCGTATCTCGGCCTGTCGCTTTTCTACACCGATTTCAACCGTGACCGGATCGAAGCCAATCCGATTCCGAAAATGGGCCGCAAGGCCGTTGAGTGCAACACGCTGTTCATTGACGGTCTGGAAGTGCCGCGCGAACACCTGATCGGCGAGGAAGGCGCGGGCTTCAAATACCTGTTGGAGGGGCTCAACCCGGAACGTGTGCTGTTCGGGGTCGAGGCGGTAGGGCTTGGCTTTGCGGCGCTGGAGCGGGCCGCACAATATGCCAATGAGCGCGTGGTGTTTGGTCGCCCGATCGGCCAGAATCAGGGCGTGGCCCATCCCCTCGCCAAGGCCTGGGCGGAACTGTCAGCCGCCGAATTGCTCGCCTACAAGGCCGCCTCGCTGTTCGATGCGGGCGAAGACTGCGGGGCAGAGGCCAATGCCGCGAAATATCTCGGCGCGGAAGCCGGTTTCCGGGCCTGCGAAAGCGCCGTGCTCGCACATGGCGGAATGGGTTATGCGCGCGAATACCACGTCGAGCGCTATATGCGCGAAGCGATGCTGGCGAGGATCGCCCCGGTCAGCCGCGAGATGATCCTCAATTTCATCGCCGAACGCGTCCTCGGCCTGCCCAAGAGCTACTGACAAGGCCGCATGCCGAGCGCCGGCGCGGTATGCACCGAACGCCCGAACCGTAGCGTAGTGCGGGGCCCGACGCATTCCGGTGTTTGAGACCGGCGGGCAGAGGCCGCATGTTGCGGGCAGGTCTTGGATCGGGGTCCGGGATTTGAGGTGGGGAGGATGTGGTTTTCAGACCTCGATCATGTCGCCGGGGCACTCGCCTTCGAACAGGCGGGTGGCATCGCCCGCGCGCAGGTCCTGTGTCCGGCTCTGGTTGATATAGCCCTTTTCGGTGATCTCGC
>CAYUEM010000195.1:0-5020 GCA_964442925.1 uncultured Hyphomonadaceae bacterium | reverse complement strand
TTTCGACGCTGTTGGAGTCGATCTCTACGCGGCCATCTTTGAGGAAGGTCTGCAGCCCGCTCTCGATCAGGGCCGCCGGCGCGCTTGCCATTGTTCTTGAACCAATGGCGCACAATGGCTCGCCCTGGACGAAACCATCGGTGCAAGCGCGGCACACACCCCGCCGGAGTGTGATGCGCAGGCTACGCTACGTTAACTATTACCATGCACCCTCGTTGATTCCCGGCGTGAAAGGATCGTCGTAACCGCTTCCGATTGCACCCTCGTTGATTCCCGGCGTGAAAGGATCGTCGTAACCGCTTCCGATTGAACCCTCGTTGATTCCCGGCGTGAAAGGATCGTCGTAACCGCTTCCGATTGAACCCTCGTTGATTCCCGGCGTGAAAGGATCGTCGTAATCGCTTCCGATTGAACCCTCGTTGATTCCCGGCGTGAAAGTATCGTCGTAGCCGCTTCCGATTGAACCCTCGTTGATTCCCGGCGTGAAAGGATCGTCGTAGCCTTGGGCAACGGAAACCTCGACAATCATCACAGCGCACGCAGTCAAGACCACGACCGATATAAGCTGGCTCGAATTGCCGACAGCAATATATTGCCACCACTTGCGCATGCCGTAACTCCTTATCCATTGCTCGAACGCAATCCAACTTGAATCACTAAGTTAGCACATAATACCGGCGCTTGACAACCATCACTCTGCCGCAGCCGGTCGGCGCACCTCCAGCGCCCGGACCTTTTGCCAATCGAGGCCGGCGAACAGGGCCTCGAACTGTGCCCGGTTAAGCGCCATCACGCCATCCCGAACAGCCGGCCAGACAAACGTCGTTTCTTCCAGGCGCTTGTAGGCCATCACCAGACCGCTGGGCTCCGCCCGTTCTTGCCTCAAACTGTCCCCCGGACAGTTTGCCGCTAACGCGGACCGGCGCGAACTCCCAGAACAGCATCTTCAGCCTGTCTGCTCGCTTTGCGACCTTCCCAGACCTTGAAGACGTGCTCGGCGACGGTAGTTGCCAGCGGGCACTAGCCAGAATATTTTTTGACGGACATCACTATACCCCCCGGACCTGATCCGGGGGCGCTTGCGCCGTGAACCAGAAACAGGCAGGCCCCAGTTTCAGGTCCGGGACAGGCGGTTCTCTTCGTGTAATTTCAGGAACAGTCTCCAAGCGCTTTTCAGCACCCTGCTAATCGTACACTCGCCCGAACCAGCCGTTCAGCCTGACTGTTAAATCCTCTCAATCCGCACAATGAGCCGTTTGAAAATTCGCCTGACACCGTTTACTCAGTCGAGAGTAAATTATTCCGCACATTCCACCCCGCAGGACGAGACATGCTCCATCCCTCGACAAAGAAGCTCATCGACAAGCTCGAAGAGATGACCCGGAAACGCCGGATCACCTGGACGGAAACGCAGGACGACCGCATTTCTTATGCCACTGAGGGCTATTCAGTGGTCCTTACCGCAGAACCGCAGACGGTTCATCTCCTGGATGCCGCCGGCAAGGTTCTGGAAGAGGTGACGCCCGAAGAAATCGCTGAGACAGTGACCGACACGGGCTCCAGCTATCAGCAATTGTTCGCGGAAATGTATCGCGAAGCATCGCGTCAGGCGCGTGGAACCGAAACCGCGATCGATACGGTTCTTGCCGGTCTCGATCTCGACGGCGACGGTATTCCCGACGTTCCGGCAACACCGGACCCTGATGCAGTGGTCGAAGACGTTGCCGGGGAAGCAGAAAACGATGCCCCCGAAGACCCGGTCGAAGAGACCAGCGCCGCCGTGCAAGCGGCCACCGAATTTTCGCCCGTTGCGCAAGCGGCTGAGACCCAGCCGGCCCTCACCGCCGAGGCTCAACAGCCGACCACGCAAACGACGACCCAAGTGGAAAACACCCCTGCAAGCATAACCGGCGCGACCAGCTTTACCGGCGGCGCGATCGGGCTTGGCGGAATGATCTCTGATCCGGCCGCTGAACCGGCCGAGCCGCCGCATGTCGAGGCCGAACTTACGCCCGAATCCACGCCGGAACCCGAACCTGCGCTTCCGCAATCGGCCAACCCGGCAGATTCCACCAGCACGCCGCAGCCGGCCCCATTCGTTCAGCCAGAGCCCATCACCCAGCCCGAGCCTGTGAAGGCACAAGGAACTGAGCCTGATGCTTCCGCTGTTGAGGAAGTCCAGTCCGCTGAGGCGGTGCCGCCCAGCGGGTCTGAACAGGAAACACCTGCGCAACCCGTCCCGCCAGAGGCCAGTTCCTTCTGGGGCACGCCGCAGCCTTCGGAAAGCCCGGCACAACCCGGCAATGCGACGCCCGCAAGCGAACCGTTTCCCGCTGAGGCGCAAACACTGACTGCCGAAACCGCGCCTGCCAGCGCGGTTCAAACCGGACCGGCAGAACCACAGGATGCGTCCGCTTTCGCCAATCCCTTCAGCGGTGCCAACGAGACTGCGCAAGCGTTTGCGGACGTGGCAGGTGACGCCAGCCAGCAAGCCGTTGATCAGGCCGGCGAAGCGTTCGAGGAAACCACCCGCGCGATCGTTGATGCCACGCAGGATGTGATTTCCGACCCGGCTGATAGCGCTGTGTCGGCGGGATCTGACGCCTTTTCCTTTTCAGACATGGAAGCGGGCAGTGATGCCCTCGCCGATGCGACAGGAAGTTTTGTCGATAATGCGACAGCGGCAACCGACCAGGTGGCCGAAACCGCCGGGACGATCACCGAAAAAGTCGCCGAAATGGCGGGTGATGCCACGTCCGACCTTACTGCGACGGCCAGCGATGCAAGTGATCACGCCACAGGGGCCGCAGAACAGGCACGCTCATCGGTCACTTCCGGATTTGTCGGAGCGTTCGGCGCAGCAAGCGCAGCGATCAATCCGGCACCGAGTGAACCAAAGGGCGCAGCCGCCTATCCCGGCGAGGCTGAAACGGGCGGTGATGACGAGGATGAAATCACGCCGCGTCCCAAACCGACGACCCGCTTCAATCCCTGGAACTAGAGTAGTTTCCGGCCAAATTGCACCACTTGGCCGCTTGAATTTTTCGTCAGGGCTAGGAGCGTGGTGTCCGGCGATGCTGGCATCGTCGGACCGGCGCGCGACGACGATCCTGGCGGAAAAGGCAAGTGGCGGGACCGGTATGAGAAATTGATAAATCTAGGTTTCCTTCAAGAAGCCGCTGGGGCGTCTTTTGCGCTCTGGCGGCGTCGCAATCCTCCCAGCATGCCTGCATGCGGGTCCGGTATGCTCCTGGCCAGACCACAAAATACACCCCACCAAGTGATGCTATTTGGTCGGAAAATGCTCTGAGGCGGATTGCAAACCGACCTAACCGCGGGTCCCGGTCTTGCCCCGGGACCTGCCTGTTTCCAACGCGCAGACGAACGCCCCTGGATCAGGTCCGGGCGTCGAAAAGAAGGTGATTGCCTGTTGCTGAGGCGCGAGTGACGTTTGCCCTGAAAGACCCGTTCAAACCTGCAAGCGCTTCACCCTTCAGGCCAGCACAAGCCGATAGTCACGCCGCTCCAGACGCGGAAAATCCGGGAACTGCGCGAAACCCACACCCTCAATATCCGCCAGCAGTTTTTCTGCCGCCGCGCGCGCATCGCCGTTCAGTCCGTTGAAATGATCGAGCGGGCGCTGCAGCATCCAGAGATTGAACGGAAAGATCATCCGCTCACCTGTCGCGCCATTGGTGTGGAATTCATGCCGGCCCAGCGCCCGGGGAATCTCGCTACCGGCCGGTCTGTCTGCAGCCCAGTCGCTGAGCGCTTTCGCCGTGCTGGCCAGACATGGCATCTGGTCGCGCATCTGGGTGCGAAGGATCGGGTACAGGCTGGCTGGAACTGCGTCGTTTTCCAGAAACGTGCCGGGATATGCCGCCTTTCCATGCCGCAGCATCTCCACCCAGCGCACAAGATGCGGGGCGTTTTCGCGCATCAGCGCACCGGAGGCCGGATCGCGATACTGATGGGCGTAGAGCGGGCCGAACAGGCCGAAATCGCCGATTGAAGGCCGGCTGCCAAACAGCATTTCGTGCTCGGCAAAATGCGCATTCAACTGTTCCATCAGTTCAAGATAGCCCGCTTCGATCGCGACCGCCGTGCGCGCATCAACGCCCAGCACCGGCAGCGCGCCCTCGAAATTCTTTGCATTGCGTCTACCGATCTCCAGTTGTTCGTCTGGAGTTTTCTTAGGCGCTGACAGGCGCCCGAATTCGCGATAGGCAAATTCACGATTGTACGACCAGCGATAATGCATTGCGGGCAAGACAAGCCATTCATCGCCATAAAGCTCCAGCAGGAGGGCGGCGAGCTTTGTTGCCGGCCCATCCGGCATCACCGATGGCGCGCCATGACGCGCATCAAGTGTGTCGATGATCTCGGATGTGTCCTGGAGCACCTCATCGTCCGGCCCGCAAACAACCGGGATCACTGACCAGCCGACACGCGGCATGATGATTTCCCGATAAACCCGGCTTGTGGCGAGTTTTTCCTCATAGTCA
The DNA here is from genome assembly GCA_964442925.1 of uncultured Hyphomonadaceae bacterium. Classification (GTDB taxonomy): domain Bacteria; phylum Pseudomonadota; class Alphaproteobacteria; order Caulobacterales; family Hyphomonadaceae; genus UBA5336. The sequence goes on along the minus strand of CAYUEM010000195.1, from coordinate 515 downwards.
ATCTGTTTCCAGTCGAGGAATGCGCGTGCCTTTCCGGTGAAGTAGCTGACCTCGGCACCATAGAGTGTGTAGGACATCTTTTCGCCTCCCTGGCGTATTTGCGCCGGTTTATGTTGCGCCAGCGACACGACGCTTCGGCAATCGACCGAAATATGCTCGTTTTCGCAAGCGTAGCGCTTGACCGCGAGCAACGACTTCACAAAACCGACACAGATAAGAACCGGCCTGTGATCGGCAGCCCGGCTGACAGGAAAGAGGGTGTCTGGCAATATGTCCATCAAAAAACTCCGTGCGCTTCTGGCTGCGACCAGTTGCTATGCGTGTCTCACCGCAGGTGCAGCAATGGCCCAGCAGCCAGGTGTCGAACGCGAAGCGCGTCTCAGCACGGTGACTGTGACCGCCCAGAAAATCGAGGAGGACCTCCAGGACGTGCCGATCTCGATCTCGACGCTTGGCGGCAACACGCTCGACAATCTCAAGGCGTCGGGCGCCGATGTGCGTTTCCTGTCTGCGCG
>CAYUEM010000194.1:0-5073 GCA_964442925.1 uncultured Hyphomonadaceae bacterium | reverse complement strand
CGCTCGGCATGGGCCTGACTCTGAATTTTGCCGCCTGCCGGTGTCTGCACATAGAAGGCATCGAACACGCGCTCGCCATAACTTCCGACATGCGCCGAGCGGATCGACAAAGCCTCACGCGCCAGCACCCGGCTGACATCATAAAGCAATCCGGGGCGGTCGCGCCCGGCAAGATCGATCACGGTGCATTCGCTCGACAGGTCCTGACGGACCTGCACCATCGGATGCACGATAAAGGCCGCCTCGCGACGTTCGCGCCGCGTGCGGATCTCGCCGCCGGCAACAGGCCCGGCCAGCGCTGCGCTGACATCTGTTCGCAGTTTCTCCAGCCGCGCCGGATCGCCTTCGGCAAACACATCGCCGCGCGGGGACTGCAGCACGAATGTGTCGATCACCTCGCCCTCATGGCTTGTGAAAGCCTGCGCAGAGACGATGTTTGCCCCGCGCGCGACAATCGCTCCGACAAGATCGGCGAACAGGCCGATCCGGTCACGCCCGCAAACCAGCAAGTCCACCCCGCCGCGGCCCGCGCGCAAGTTCGCAGCGACCAGTGGCTGGTCGCCGGCCTTTGCCAGTTCGCGGGCATGCCAGTTGAGATCTTCGCGGTCATAGCCGGTCCAGTAGGCGGTTTCCATCTTGACCATGCGCTGTGGCAACTCGCCGAGCAGATCGATCAGTTCGCTGCGGCGCGTCTCGGCCCGCTCTTCCAGAACAGCCTGCACAAAGGCTTCATCGGTGCGCCCGCCGCGCAGGGCTGCTGCAGTGTTATGATAGAGATCGGCCAGAAGCTGGCCCTTCCAGGCGTTCCAGACGCCTGGGCCGACCGCGCGAATATCGGCGACGGTCAGCACATAGAGCAGGCGCAGCCTTTCCAGGTCGCCGACCCGTGCGGCAAATTTCGAGACCGTGCGCGGATCGGAGATGTCGCGCTTCTGCGCGGTTTCGCTCATCTCCAGATGGTTGCGGACAAGCCAGCCAATCAGGTCGATTTCCACATCCTGCAGGCCGAGCCGGCGGGCGGCGCGGCGCGAGGTTTTCTCGCCCTCCACCTGCTGGTCACCCAGCCCCTTGCCGGTGTCATGCAGCAACATCGCCAGATACAGCGCGCGCCGGTTTTCGATCAGTGGGAAAATGTCCGAGGCGAGCTTGTGCTGGTCAGTGCGGCCATGTTCGATATCGGAAATCACCTCGACAGCCTGCAACGTGTGCTCATCGACTGTGAAATGGTGATACATGTTGAACTGTGTCTGTGCGACGATCGCCCCGAATTCCGGGATTGTCCGGCCAAGCACGCCCGCCTCGTTCATCCGCCGCAATGTCAGCCCGGGATTGCCGCCGAGTATCGCGGCCAGCATGGCACTGCGCGCAGCTTCGGTCTTGCGCAGCTCCGGCTTCAGCTTGCCGAGATGCCGGGTCACAGCCCAGAGCGCTTCGGGGTGAATGTCCAGATTTTCGCTCTCGGCCAGCACGAAAAGACTGATCATGCTGACCGGATCATCGCTGAAAACGTCCTGGCTGGCGACCGACAGGCGACCGGCATCAATGGTGTAACCTTCGGCCTTGTCCAGCGGGCGTGCGCCGCGCTGCGGGATGAACCGCATCAGGCCTTCGGGTTTTTTCTTCTCTTCAGCCTCCAGTTTGGCGGCCAGGATACGCGTCAGCCCGCCGACATCCTTGGCAACGAGAAAATAGCGCTTCATGAAGCGTTCCACGCCGAGCTGACCGCTTCGGTCGCGATAGCCCATCCGTTCGGCGATTTCCGGCTGCAGGTCAAAGCTGATGCGTTCTTCGCCGCGGCCGGTGAGATAATGCAGGTGGCAGCGCACGGTCCAGAAAAACCGCGCCGCGCGGATATAGCGGCGATGATCCTCCCGCGTGAAAATCGAGGACCGCATGACATCTTCCAGCGTGTCGCCGCCAGACATGTGCTTGATGATCCAGTACAGCGTCTGCAGGTCGCGCAACCCGCCCTTGCCTTCCTTCAGATTGGGTTCGACGAGGTATCGCGTGTCGCCCTGACGGGTGTGTCGCGCGTCGCGCTCGGCGAGCTTGTCGGCGATGAACTGCGCGTCCTGTCCGGCCACGCACTTGTCGTGAAAATCCTTTTGCGCGGTGTCAAACAGGTCACGATCACCGCAGATAAACCGCATATCCAGCAGCGATGTCTTGATCGTCACATCCTCGCGCGCCAGCCGAACGCACTCAGCCGGGGTGCGGAAAGCATGGCCGACCTTCAGCCCCATGTCCCAAAGCGCATACAGCATGTATTCCAGCACGCTCTCACCATGCGCGCTGGCTTTCCAGGCATGCAGGACCAGCAGGTCGATGTCCGATGACGGTGCCAGCACCGCGCGGCCATAGCCGCCGGTTGCCGCAATCGACAGCCGCTCGCCCTCGGTCGGATTGCGGGCGCGGAAAACATGCGTGGTGGTAAAGTCGTAGAGCGCGGAAATCACCTCGTCCTGCACCGCCGCAAGAAGCCGCGCGGTGTCGAGACCATCCGCGCCCTGTTGCAGGCGTTCCTGCGCAATCAGCCGGCCACGAAACAGCGCGCCATGCAGGTGATCGAGAGCTGCGGCCCGGCCAGCGGCTTCATTGCCGATATTGTCGAGCGCCGCGGTCGTGAGTTTCACCCGCAAGGCGCGCCCGTCGATGATATTGGCAATCCGCCATGGACCGGGCTTCTGCGCCGCCCGGTTTGGTGTTTCAAGCAAGGTCGGCTGATCTGAGGTCTGCATGACGAAAAGACCTAGGCGAAATGCGCGCGCTTGGAAATGACCCGCGCGCGCAGGCTGGTCATTCTTTTGCCAGCAATTCCATCGCCGCCGCCGTCATCGCCGTCACGCCGGTCGCGATTGTCGTGGGCGCGTCGGGTGCGAAGAAGGGCGAATGCAGCGAGGGCAGGGGCAGCGCCTTGTCCCGGCTGCGGGCATAGGTTTCGGGGTTGACCGCACCGACCCAGAAAATCAGCGACGGGATTTTTTCGCCGGTGCGTCCATACTGGCTGAAATCTTCCCCGCCCATCACCGGGGCGGCCTCGACGACATTTTCCGCGCCGATTGCCTCGCCGATGACCGCCATCGCGCGGGCCGTGAGTTCCGGCTCATTATAGGTCGAAGGCGTGTAATCGGCATCAATCATGATTTCCGGTTCCGGTGCGCCGAACGTCGCCGCCTGTCCTTTCGCAATCTGTTCAATGCCCGAAAGCAACATGTTGCGGGTGGTGTCATCATAAGAGCGCACGGTGAGTTTGAGATGGGCTTCATCGGAAATGATATTGTGCTTGGCACCGGCGGTGAATGCGCCAACCGTGACCACCGCCGGTGTTTGCGGATCGAGGCTGCGCGACACCAGCGTCTGCAGCGCAGTGACGATGTGCGCGCCGATGATCACCGGATCCTTAGTCGTGTGCGGATAGGCACCATGACCGCCAACGCCCTTCACGATGATGTCGACGCTGTCGACATTGGCCAGCGCAAAGCCCGGCGAATAGGCAATCGTGCCCGCCGGATGGCCGGCCGAAACATGCAGGGCAAGATTGTAATCGGGCAGCGGGAAGCGCTCGAACAGGCCGTCGCCAAGCATCGCCTGCGCGCCAAGGCCGAGCTCTTCTGCCGGTTGCAGGATCATCACCAGCGTGCCCGACCAGTCCTGGCGGCTTGCGGCGAGGTTGCGGGCCGTCCCGACCCAGCTGGTCATGTGGACATCATGACCGCAGGCATGCATCACGCCGCTGTCAACACCTGTCCAAGTCACATCGCGAACCTTCGAGGCGAAATCCAGGCCGGTGCGTTCATTGACCGGCAGCGCGTCCATATCGGCGCGGATCAGCACGGTCGGCCCCTCGCCGTTTTCCAGCACGCCGACAACGCCATAACCGCCAACCTCATCAATCGCCCCGCCGCGGTCGCGTTCGGCCTTGGCCTTGACCCAGTCATCGCCAAGCCCGGTGGTGACCGCAAAGCCCAGCCGCTCAAGCTCGCCGGCCAGCAGTGCCGATGTGTCATCTTCCTGCAGCGACAGCTCAGGATTGGAATGCAGATGGGTGTAAAGCTCGGCCAGATCGGCAGGCACCTGCGCGCGTTTGGCGTGCGCTGGCAGGTGGGACAGGGCAAACATGGCGGCGCTGGCAAACAGTGTGGCACGGATCATTTCAGAGGCCTCCATCGCGATTTTCATCTTGCCGCAGAGCATAAGCGCGCGGGCCGATGCACGGCAAGTGATGAAAGGGGCTCAGCGCCGAGGACGCAACCGGCCCGAGGTTTCGCGCTCTGCCCGCCAACGGGTCATTCTGCGAAGGCGGGCGGAAGAGATTGCCTTCCGCCTCGATCTTTGCCCCCATTCAGTTCCGGGTCTTGTCGACCAAACGGTCATTCTGGGCCCAGTGCATCATGCTCCGCAGTTTCTCGCCGACCTCTTCGATCGGGTGGGCGTTCATGCGCGCGCGGGTGGCGTGGAAGCTGGGCGCGCCGGCCTGGTTTTCCAGCACCCAGTCCCTTGCGAAACGGCCCGACTGGATATCGTCCAGAACCGCCTTCATCGCCGCCTTGCTCTCCTGGCCAATCACGCGCGGCCCGGAGACATATTCGCCAAATTCCGCCGTGTTGGAGATCGAGTAATTCATGTTGGCGATGCCGCCCTCATAGATCAGGTCAACAATCAGCTTGGTCTCGTGCAGGCATTCGAAATACGCCATTTCCGGCGCATAGCCGGCCTCGACCAGCGTCTCATAGCCCGCCTTGATCAGCTCCACGATGCCGCCGCACAGCACGGCCTGCTCGCCGAAGAGGTCGGTTTCCGTCTCCTCGCGGAAGCTGGTTTCGATCACGCCGGCGCGGGTGTTGCCGATCGCCTTGGAATAAGACAGCGCCACCTCGCGCGCGGTTCCGGTCGCGTCCTGGTGGATGGCGACGAGGCCGGGTAGGCCGAAACCGCGCTGATACTGGTCGCGCAGCGTGTGGCCGGGCCCCTTTGGCGCTGACAGCGAGACATCGACACCGGCGTGCGGGCGGATAAGGTTGTAGTGCACGTTGAAGCCATGGCCGAACATGATGTGCTGGCCGTCGCGCACAT
>CAYUEM010000193.1:0-5116 GCA_964442925.1 uncultured Hyphomonadaceae bacterium | reverse complement strand
GGGATCCTGATGAGGGGTGCGTTCGATGGTGGGGTCGGTGGCCGGGGCAGGGGTGTCCGCAGCCGGGGTGGGCTTCTGGTCCATGAAAAGGGGGTCCTCCTAGAGTTCCTTCTTCGTGACGCAACGGGCCATTACATCACACATGGCCCATCCGTGCAAGGCATCCCGTCGTGGACGGGCCCGCCGAACTCGCCTCGGCGTGACGGGCCCATCCAGCCGGGCGGACGGCAGGGGGGTGTTGCCCCGGCGCCCGGTGGATCCGCCACCAGGATGCGCGGAGAGGTCGCTGCTGGCGCGCGGAGCCAAACGAAAGCCTAGGTACCCTGGGCACGCAACCCGGTCGGTCGCGTCAGTGGCTGAGGCGGAACCTCTCCAGGGCGTGGTCGAGCGTCAGGGCCCAGTCGCTGGTGCAGGACGGCAAGAAGGGTCCCGGAGCCTCGCTCCGGCGTCCCGCCCTCAGGTCGGCGACGTCCCACAGGATGTCGATCTCCGACTTCAGCCGGTACATCCGCGACTCTGCGTCGTACTCGATCTCGAGGCCCTCGACGTGCTCCTTGAGTTGGTGTCGGAACTGGTGGAAGTACGACTTCGCGGTCCGGTGCTTCTCTTCGGGGAAGAGATCGGCTCGAACACGTTCGAACGTAGCCGTCTTGTGCTCGAGGAAAAACGCGAGCAGTTCCACGGCCCGTCGCAACGGGAGCCGGACTTCTGATCCGGCCAAGACGATGCGTTCCTCGCCTAGGGTTCGGAGTTCGAGGATGGCTTCAGTGTCTCCGATGAGAGAGGGGTGGGTACTCCTTGCGGTACGTCGGAGGACAGGCAAGACGGTCCATTCACGCGCGAGGAAGGCTCGATTCTGTAAGGTCATGGTGAGCGAGACGACTTCTTCAAGAAGCTGTTGCGTTACTGGCGTGGACTCAGATTGCCGAAGCGAGGCACGATGCAGTTTGACAAAGGCTTGCTCCTGAAGAAGGCCCATCTCCCCAAACTCTTTGTCCAGCACGGCGAGTTCGGACGCTGCATGGCTAGCTGAATACCTTCCGCGTGCGTAGCTTAATTGAATCTCACGAAACCGGAAACTCAGGCGGTCTGACTTGTCAGAGATCAATTCCTGGGCGCGGTTCAGGTGTTTGGCCGCAGTTGGGAAGTCCTCGGTTGCGCAGGCGATGGCCGTAAGTGACAATCTCGCAACAAACTCCTCGTAGGCCGCCTGGACATGCTCACAGGAGTTGATGCACTGGTCAAATTCTATAGCAGCAAGATCAAGATGTCCTGCTGACCAGGCGACTTCTGCGTAGTTGATGTGCAGTTCCGGAACGAAGTTGTCGGGCAAGCCCGCAGATTTCAGGGCGTCCAGCTCAGTAGTCGCCTCGCGGTGCCGCCCCAACAGGTTGAGAACAGCAGACCGCCGCAGCCTGGCCTTAAGATTGTCGACATCCTTTGTCATCTGAATGGATCGCTCGAGGAACCAGAGGGAGCGTTGTGCCCGTCCGATTCTACTATGGAGGACACCCAACTGCGAAAGAATTGAAGGAGCGAGCAGGTTGTATTCTAGCAAGCCCTGGATGCGCTTCCAGGCTTCTTCTGCCGCCTTCAATGCTTCACGTAGGTTGCCGTTGTTCTCCTCGTCGACGCTAACGATCCGGTAGTAGAACACCCGATCGTATTCATTCAGCAGGTCAAGACGGACAGAACGCAACTGCCCTGTCGCTTCTTCGCCGCGTTCCAGAAACCTCAGCAAGTGTGCCAAGTTGATGCGAGCGGCCTCTTCTCCCTCCGCCACGGCGCTGGAAAAGGCAGCGAGGGCTTTGGCATCTTCAAAGAGCTGGAAGTGGCAGACGCCAACCCATCGGCGATCGGCTGCCGTCGGCTCAATTAGCGATTGAAAGTGGCCGATTCCTTGACGAAACCGTTGAAGGTACACGAGCCCTTGGACAGCACTCACCAACCGGACTCCAGGGAAGAGAAGCGCAACGTTCCGCAGAATCTCTGTGTCGCCCGACACGGTTCGCCCGGGCTGGTGTTGAGCCTGCCCTCTCAGGGCCTGCAGCGCCATGCCCCCACGTGTACCAGACCGACCTCACGCGGATTGGGAGGAATCGCATAAGTCTCGCTAGGGTGGGCGATTACGCGGTGCAGGGGGAGGCATCGAGTCGTAGTCCGGCGGCCTGCGTATTGACCCATGAAGCTAGGCGCACTATACTTCGTCTTACGTGGTCCTGGTTGGGAGACCAGCGTCGCGTTCTGGTACGGCAGGTATGTACGTGTTTTTGGGTTTTTGGAAGGGTGGGAGCTGAAGGGGACTTGAATTGACCGTCCCTCATCGGCAAGGTTAAGGGCACGTTGTGTCCGTCGCATCCTTCGGGTTGGGAGGCCTGAAGGGCTCCATGCCAGAGATGTCTGTGCTGGAGTGTTTGCCTGAGTATTCTCGGGCTGAGTTGAGGGGTCCACATGAAGAACACCGGAAAGCGCATCTTCTTCTCAATCGTCGTCCTCGTTGTTGCGAATGCTGCTCTCCTTGTGTCCGCGGGTGCTTTCGCTTCTCAGCGTTAACGGAAGGGTCGTCGAATTGGTTTTCGGGCCGCCAGTCAACTGGCGGCCCGCATCCATCTTGGCAATCGCCGGGGTATCCTCTGCAGCCGTGTGAGTCTCGTGGTCTACTTGCTTGGTGGACGGGCGTGGCGATGATGTTTGGCAACTGAGCTTCCGAGACGAGATGAATCGGGCTGTGTCGACCCGAGGCGCCTAAAGTGAACCATCTGGGTCCGCGTGGCACGAGTTGGATCAATCGCTGTAAGAAGCTCGTGTTGCCGCTCATGGAGTGCTGTGTTGTAAGGGCAGACAACACAACCGGTGTCCATTTCGCGCTTGCAGAGGAACGCTCCCACGAATGGCCGACGTTGTGGATTACGCTAGGCCCCGGTGATGTCGGTGACGCCGTCTCGGTAGGAAATCGCTTGGTAGAGGCCCTTGGACACGCGTACCGCTCTGACTTCCTCGGGCTAGGAGCGCCTGTTGCGCATGTTGTTGCGAAGCTCCAGAGGTATAGGGCTGTTTTGGGACCGAATGTTGTCATTGTCTCTGCGGCGCATCAGAATCCTGGCGCCGTCGCAACCATGCGATCGCTAGCCGGGTATGGCTCAAGTTTGGTCCTGATTGTTGATGAGGCGACGCCCGACTCCGTCATCAGCACTTGGGAGCCGAATCGAGTTGTGGAAGCTGAGCGATTTGCCATGACGGTTCCCGAGGCCATTGAGGTTGCGCATGGGACGATACCGCCGGAGGGTGTTCCTGAGGTTCTGTCTAGGTGCGGAGGCCGGTATATGCCCTTCGCAAACACGGTCCGTAGGCTTTGTGGGCTTCCTAGGCTGCCCGATCCCATCAACAGCGGCTCTGCGGCTGCCGATCTGGCTTCTTCAGGAGTACCCGCAGAGTTGGTCCTGAGCGCCTTCAGGCGACGTAACGAACACATTGAGGGCTTTGAGTACGCTGTGAACAATGCGCCGTACCTGGCCTCAGACGCGATTCGTGACGCAGCGCCGCAGTATGTCGCGTCGGGCATGGCCAAGCGGATGTTGCGTCAGATCGAGCAACTGCCGATAAGAGAGCGACGAGAATCTGATGACCTGATGCGCTGGTGGTTCGCAGCCTCGCTCTCGGAAAGTCGTTGTGGATTGGTGCGGTCGGAGGTCGAGCGGGTTCTCGAGTCACGCGAATCCTCTGAGCTTAGGGCGCTTTATGCAGCGGCGTTTCCGGGTCCCGAGCTCTTGGCCGAGACGCGGCGCGCCGTAGATGCATTGAGAACGCCAGTGACTCTTCGTATGCACGGGTTCGCTTTGGGGCAGCAGTCAGTTGGCGATGCGGGCATCACATATCTGATGAAGGCGTTGCGGCTGTCGGAAGCTTTGGCTGACCCAGATCAGGTAGTGGGAGCCGCAACTGATATTGCAAACTATTACTTGAGACGGGGACATTATCAAGACGGCGCTGAGTGGGCTAGCTGGGCCGTTGAGCGGCACTACTCGCTCAAGGGAAGGGATGAGCTTCGTCGCCTTGCAGCGGTCGGACTTCTGGCATTTTCTCGAATCCTGGTCGAGGATCTCGTAGGGCTTGAGTTGCTGCTTGACGACCTGAAGGCGGCCACCGATCAGATCGGTGGTCCGACATCAGAGGTAATCAACTCAACATTGGGTGATTGGGCAGTTGTATGTGGTGACTTCATTACGGCTGAGATGCATTATCGGTTGAACCTTGAGCGCCTTCCACAAGAGCAGTATCATCTTGCAGCGCTGGATCTCATTCCGGTCCTTCGCTTGCTCGGTAATGACCTTGAGGCACAGGTTGTCGGGCGAAGAGTACGCAGCCTTACTCGTGATTCAGACGCGTTCACCCAGGCGCTAGGCAAGTTGGCTCATGCACTTAGCGTCGTTGACGTTGACAACACAGTGGCTGTCCGAGATCTTGAACAGGTGTGTGGGGTGCTTGGAAGAGGTACCGAGGCTCATCGGTTGGCACAAGCGTCGGTTGCGCTTGCGCGCGTTAGGCTGTCGCACGGCGACACGATTGGGGCACGGCGAGCGTTAGAGGCCGGTGTCCCTGGGCTCAAGGGCTTGGGTCGCTCGGGTTGGCGGCTTGTATCCGCTTCGGCGGGCGAGCTTGACGAAGTCCGAGCTCTCTTCCGAGGTGAGGGTGTGAAGCTTGATCTGAGCTTCTTGGGAGACTCTCAGTATGCTCTTGGTTCTGACGCTAGCTGGTTAACGAAGCGAAACGCGGAATGCGCAGCCGTCATCGCTGCATCACGCCAAGGCTTGAATCTCGAGCGCTTGTCGATTGCGCTGTACGGAGACCATGGTTCGGTCGGAACGGCGAAGGCACGGATTTCCCGCCTCCGCAACACCATCCCCCTGACCTCGCGTCCGTACCAGATTGCCATTCCCTTTCGGGCGGATTTCCTGGAACTGATGGGGCACCTGGCGCAAGGCCGTGTGAGGCAGGCGCTGAGCTTGTATCGAGGGCCGCTGCTTCCCGATTCGGAGGCGCCGGCCGTCGTGGAACTCCGTGAGCGCATCGATGAGTCCCTGCGTCAGGCGGTTCTGGCCTCCGGTGACCACGAGGC
>CAYUEM010000192.1:0-5135 GCA_964442925.1 uncultured Hyphomonadaceae bacterium | reverse complement strand
TGGACGCAATCAATCTCCAGCGACATGCTTTCCACGGTGACTGGAACTACACCATTAAGCCACAAAAAATGTGACGCGATTAATTATCAACAGACCCTAAGCGACCATTCCTCGAATTCCACACATTTTTCAGTGACTTATGAGGTGTTTGCTCTATAGTTAACGCAGCTGGCTTCAGCCGATTGGGAAACTGCCGCAATTGTATTTCGCGCCAAGCGAAGCACGGTTTCGCGCCGTCTCATCAACCAGGGGCGATTCAGGTCTGAAAAAAAGCCCCTGTCAGCAGCACACGCCTTCAGGCAGGCCGGTGCCTCGGGCGCAATCGCTCAGGCCAGCAAGCCGGAGGGCAACGACCCGACCAAAACCGACGCCAAAACCCAAAAATCGCCGGAAACTGAGACTTCTTCAGCCGCCAGTGTGAGCCAAGCTTGGCATGGTCTTGCGGACAAGCGCTGCGCGCTCAACATACCGCGCGACCACCTCGACATTCTTCCATCCACCAGCCGTCATGATGGCTACTGTGTCGTGGCCGGCTGACATCAGGTCCTGGGCAGCGCCGACGCGCATGGAATGCCCGCTGAGGCCGCAGACGATTTCCGGCGGGGCGCCGGCGCGTTTGGCCGCGGCCTTTATCAGGCGGCGCATGGCTGATGTGTCGAGCTGGCCCTTGCCGGGCCTGCCATCCTTCAGCCCCCTGAACAGCGGGCCTTTCTCAATCTTCGCAGCTTCAAGCCAGCGCGTGATGCAATTCGCCGAGCGCTCGGACAGCCGCGCAAGGCGCCCGTCAGCGAACGGGTCGTTCTTGGCGCGTGGGATGTAGGCGGTGAAGTCTTTAAGGTCGACATGCTCGATCTCCATCCATGACAGCTCTGAGCTCCGGCAGAGCGTGTCATATCCCACGCTGATGAGGGCGCCATCGCGCAGGCCCGCCAGCGTGTCCGGGCAGTTTCCCAAAATGGACATCAGAAGATCAGCTGTCAGGCCATGGACCTGTTTCGGCCGGCGGCCCTTCGTGCGCGCCGCGCGGCGCAGCGCCAGATAGACGACCGAAGACTCGATCGGGGAGGGCAGGTCGCACATGCGGTGCAGGAACTTGATCGCTGAGACCCGGCGCCGGATCGTTGAATAGCTGTAGCCCGCAAGCTGCTGGTTGATGAACGCGGCCACCGTGGCAGGCCTTGCAGGCACGAACTCAGCATCATTGGCCGCGCACCAGTCTGCGAAAGTTTCCAGGTCCCGGCGATAGCCACGCAACGTCACGTCGGAATAGGCGCCGACGCAGCGCGCGAAGACAGTGGTTAGAAGACTTGCAACATCTTCAGAAGGTTGTGAAGCTGAGATATCGAATGCCATAATGAGCTTATAAGCTAATAATTGGACATCTGCAAGTGATCTCTGGAGCTCAAATTCGAGGTGCGCGAGGCTTATTGGGGATGTCATCCAGGCAAGTGGCTGAGAGCACTGGTGTGAGTTGGGCGACTGTGAAACGGTTCGAGGATCACGATGGCATTCCGCCCTCTCGCTCCGGCACTTTGCACCGTGTGCAAACAGCCCTCGAAGCCGCCGGGATCGAATTCATCGGCGACCCCATCCACTCGCCCGGGGTGCGCCTCATCGCAAAGGTGGCGGACGGTCGCGAGTGATGAGAAGGCCTGGCACCAATTTCGCCTTGAGCAGGCCCAACCGATCCGGGCAAACCAGCATGCTTCATCGCCCTTGCCACCTCCGTGAAAAGCCGCAACGCCTTAATGAATGCCCGCAAGGATCGCGCCCATGCGCAAGCTGACAGACGCAGACCTCCAGCGCCTTGATTATCTCCTGGCCTACCAGGCGGACGAGGACGTCCTGATGGTCTCCGGGCTGGATGGCTATCTGACAGGCATTCTCGTCTGCCCGGAACTGATCATGCCGGCAGAATGGATGCCCGGCATCTGGGGCGAGGCCGGGCCGGCCTTCGACAGCGAGGCTGAGGCCAATGAGGTGCTTGGCCTGATCATGGCGCTTTATAATGACATCACCGACCGGCTCGAAGACCCCGAAACCTACTTCGCCCTGGTCGAGGAGGACTCTGACGACACTTTCCTATGGGAATTCTGGGCCGAAGGCTTTGGAAGGGCGCTCGCCCTGCGGCCTTTCGCATGGGCGAAATTTGAGGACCGGCCGCGCGATGATCGCGCGGCCATGGCCCTTGAGAGGCTCGCCTCGGTGGCACGGATCGCCATGGAGCGCAAAGACGACCCGGCCGCGCATGCCCATCCCGTCCTTGACGAGACGCTGATGGCATCGGCTGGCGAGATGTTTGCGGCCTGCGTGCGTGACCTTTACCATGACCGGATCGCCAATTTCGCAAGCGCCCCGCAGCGACCCCGTGGCGGCAAGACCGGCCGCAATGATCCATGCCCCTGCGGGTCCGGGCGGAAATACAAGAAATGCTGCCTGCAGGTCGGGCAGGGGTGACGCTCATGCGGCGCTTTGCTCGAATGCAAAAGGCCACGCGCCAATTCGCGAGCAGGTCAATCTGCCGGGGCGCCAGACACGGGCGCGCGTGTTATTCGCTCCGGCAGGCTGCCAGCATTACAGCCCATGACGGGTCAGAAATGCCGGTTGAGCTCAACTGCCAGACGATTCCACCGGTCTTATTCTTGTCCGGGTCGGCGGCGACGCTACGCCATTGTTCGGGTCTTCGGTGTCGCCCGCCGACTGGACATCGATCGTGTCGGCGCGCGCGGCCTTCTCCTCGCGCAACTGTTTCAGGACCCGGTCGATCTGGTTCAGGAGCATGGTCTGGTAGCGCTCGACCTTGAGCTGGAAATCGATGGGAAGAATATTCGCCTCTGCCCGAGGGTCGCGTGGAGAGCGATCTCTTCGGGGGGCGAGGGGGAATTGTGCCTCATCTGAGTGTTCATTCTCGAAGGTTGAGCGATTAGCAGTTGTCTCGAACGCCTCGGCAAGTGCCAGCCGCATCTGGCGCCAGTAAAGCAGGGTCAGTTGATCAACCAGCATATGTTCAACAGTCGTGCACGGGCCGTGTTCGGCTTTCAGCTGCGCCCGAAGGGCCTCATACTTGTCGGCGGGTTCATGCGCGGCCACCGCAACCGTGCTAAAAACACCATGGCGCGTCGCGTTGCGCGCGCTCTTCGCCTTTCCGGCCTCGCTCTTCGGCCCGGTGCTTTTCTTTGCGTTTCGCCGATTGGCCTCGGCCTGCTTATCAATAACGATCATTGCGTGTGCCTTTGTGTCGTAGGATGTCGTAGTATCGCACGAGCCCGGTTGCCAAGCGCCTGACGGGGACCGTCAAATTTAAAGTAAAATCGCGGCCTGCATCCGGATCGGTAAAATTTCATCTGTTTTGATAAGGGTTTGTTAACCCCTCCAGTGCTCCAGACGCAGCAGATCTTGCTGGATTGATTGCCGAAAAGGCACGCCTGCTTGGGCGGCGCCCGGCATTTCCAAACGAAGCCATTTCGTCCGAGGCTGTAATGAATGCAGTGGGAGACGAGCCTCGCGCGGCGTCCTGCGTCGTCGTCTGTTGCACCTGGGTGCAATTTGGCGAGAGCTTCGCACCCACGCGCGTGCGCCGCCATTTCAGTTTTCCGCTTTCCGGCAGGCAGAGCTTCTTCCTTCGTGTGGCGCTTCGCCGGCTAGCCGGCCGCGGCCCGGCGCAACTGCGTCGCCGCCGCTGAGTGCCAGAGCGGTGTGGACAACCCGGCCCGTGTCGCTCCGCCGCGCGCGCCATAGCCTGCGGAAAAAAAGGAAATCGGTTTTCAGCCCGGCATTTCCAAACGAAGCCATTTTGCTCAGGACTGCCATAGCGGCTGCAGTGAAGGCGCCTCGCGCCTCGCAGGCCAGTCTCTCCGAGCGGACTGGAATCCGCGCGGGTTTGCCGAACGCGACGCCTGGCACCCATGGGTTATGCCCGCAAGCTGCTGGCAGTGCCCCGGCTTTGCCCGCAGATCATCGAGACGCGGCTGGCAGGGCGTCATCCACCTGACCCTCGACCGATCGCTTGATATCGAGGGTATCGCAGCCGGGCAGAGCAGGCCAAACTGCCCTGATTTCAAATTCCCTGCTCGGTCTGGAATATTCCCTGCTCGGGCAAAAAAATTCCCTGTTCACCTAAAAATTTTCCCTGTTCCAACCTTCAGGGAATTTCGCCCATAAAACACTGTTTTTGCAGTTGCTTTTCCAGCGATTTATCCCCGGAATCGACGCATTTCGCGTGATTTCCCTGTTAATCGGCCCTTATCAGGGAAATCGCGGGGGTCGCTGGCGGCGCAGCCGCGCGCGCCGGCGTCTGTGGAAACAAGAGGACCGGTTTGCCGCCCTTCATTTCCAAACGAAGCCATTTCGCTTCGGATCTGCAATGAATGCTGCAGCAGGCGAGCCTGGCGCTCATCAGCGCTGTTCTGCCCGGTCGCCCGTTGCACCCGGGTGCAATTGGCAAGAGCCGCGCGCCGAACTGTCAAATGCCAGTTTTCCGCTTTCCGGCAGGCAAACCACGAGGCTTTCCCTGTGGCGTTCTCCAGGCCGCGGGGCGCGGCCCGGCGCTGATGCGCCGCCCCGTGCGCAGCGCCAGCTTGCCGCAAGGCAAGCGGTACGGCCCGCGAGCACACCCGAAAAACCTCTTCTTTCATGTGGCGTTCTTCAGGCCGCAAGCGCGGCCCGGCGCTTATGCGCCGCCCCGTGCGGAGGGCCAGCTTGCCGCAAGGCAAGCGGTGCGGCCCGCGAGCACACCAGACAAAACCCTTCCTTCCATGCAGCGTTCTCCAGGCCGCAAGCGCGGCCCGGCGCTGATGCGCCGCCCCGTGCGGAGGGCCAGCTTGCCGCAAGGCAAGCGGTACGGCCCGCGAGCACACCCGAGCGAGCACACTCAACCAACCCTCTTCTTCCATGTGGCATTCTCCCGGCTGCAAGCGCGGCCCGGCGCTAATGCGCCGCCCCTGCGGAGGGCCAGGTCGACGCCAGTCGACCGGTGCGGCCCGCGAGCACACCCGATAACACCACTTGTTGTTTTAGCAGGTTCCCGAAGCGCCGCTGCGCGACGCTCGATGGTTCAGGGGCACTTGGCAATCGATCCGGGGGGGGCTGTTGAAAAAGCCCCTGACTGCTGATTGACTGTGATTCGTATCTGCTGC
>CAYUEM010000191.1:0-5149 GCA_964442925.1 uncultured Hyphomonadaceae bacterium | reverse complement strand
CAGACAGCGCCGGTGTCGCGATGCGCTCGCGATGTTCACGCAGCAGCTTGTCGGATACCTCAATGGCGTCAGAAAAATCCGGGTCGGCGACTGCAACCGAAACAGGTGTGTCGTCTGGCAGCAGGCGAAGACCGATACGGTCCTCCAACCGAACCGCGCCATAGATGACCAGGCTCGACACGACGAGGAAAAGCACAAAGCGAAGCAAGATTTTCATGCTGTCATAACAAGACATGCCCCCCAAGACTTGTCGAGAAGGACCAGGCCCGGCTCACACAGAAATGAGAGCCAGGACCAGCAGCTCTAGCAGGCTGCTGAAAAACCAGCTCACGTGGCCTATCCTTCGAGACGCGGCCGTGCCGACCGCTCCTCAGGATGAGGAATCTCATTGGTTTTCCTCATCGGCGAGGTTCGAGCGAAGCGAGCCTCGAAGGACGAGGAAAACCTGAAGACGCGTTTTTCAGCGGCCTGCTAGCCGCGAATGCCCGTCTACTGCGACCCGCTCGCCACCTTTTCCGCCGCTTCAGCCATGGTCACAGCCGCAATTGCGCCGTGGCCGGGAACCTGGTTTTCCGCTTCCCCGAGACAGGCGGCAAAAAAGCTTTCATCGGCAGCCCCCAGCGGGTCGGGCAAATCGGCCGAGATGTCCACCTTGACCGTGTAAGGCGTGGTGTTGGTCAGCTGCCGGGTCAGGAAATCCACCGCGATCTCGCCGGACGGATAGACCAGCTTCATCGTCCGCTCGCGCGCCTCCTGCGCACGGCTGGCACGCATCCAGGCCGTTCCACCGGCGCGAAACTCAAACTCGGCCACGGCCTCATCAAGATGCGCGGTTGTCTCCCGACGACCCTGCGCATGGCAGGCGCTGAACTCGCGACCGATCAGGCAGGCCGCCAGATCGAGATCATGGATCATCAGATCCCAGATCACCGAGACATCGCCAGCGCGGCCATTGGCCGGCGGCGGACCGGCACGCACCGACTCCAGCCGCAGTGGCACTTCATCAATCGCGAAAATACCCATCGCGCGGGCGACAAAACGCTCCTGATGGCCGACCTGCAGCACCTTGCCGCGTGTGACGGCCTCACCAGCCAGTGCCCGCGCCGTCGTGGTATCGAGCGCCAGCGGTTTTTCCACAAGCACATGCCGGTCCGCAGCGAGTGCCCGCCCGGTCATTGCGGCATGATAGGTCGCCGGCACGGCCAGAACGACCGCGTCACAAGCCGCAAGCAACGCGTCAAAATCGTCAAAGCCTGCGGCACCAAAACCGGCGGCCAGATGGCTGGCACGCTTCAGGTCGATATCGAACACACCGACCAGCTGCGTGCGTGCAGATGCGGCGGCTTTCTGCGCATGGTAATTTCCAAAAACGCCGGCACCGGCGACGCCCACTTTCAGCGGCTTTGACACGGATCACTCCTGTTTGCACGTCTTAGAAACGACAGCGCACGGTGCGGCAAGCCCCGCGCTCACATTTGCGTGCGGCGCGCTTTCCGCAAGGATGCCCCTTCACAGCGCAACCCTCTGGCCCCACTGTATCAGCAGAACAAATCAGACAAGTTTCAGGAGGACGAAAAGCCATGACAAATCTCTCATCTCGTGAATGGGCGCTTGCGCGCCGCCCGGTTGGCGAACCGCAGCTTTCAGATTTCGCGATCAGCTCGCATGACGCGCCCGAACCCGGCACCGGCGAAATTCAGGTGCGCAACAGCTTTATGTCGGTCGATCCCTACATGCGCGGGCGGATGTATGACCGCGAAAGCTATGTCCCGCCCTTCCAGATCGGCGAAGCGCTGCAGGGCGGCGCGGTTGGCCGCGTTACGGCATCCAATCATCCCGGTTTTGCCGTGGGCGACCTTGTCAGCTCCATGGCGGGCTGGCGCGAGGCCTGGACGGCGAAGCCTGAAGCGGTGATGGCTCAGAAGCTGCCGGAAACCGGCCTGCCGGAAGAGGCGTTTCTCGGTATCGCAGGCATGCCGGGCCTGACGGCCTATGCCGGCATTCTGCGGGTTGCGGAACTGAAGGAGGGCGACACCGTATTCGTCTCGGGCGCAGCCGGCGCGGTCGGCTCGACAGTCTGCCAGATTGCGAAGATCAAGGGTTGCACCGTGATCGGATCAGCGGGCGGCGCGAAGAAATGCGAATTTGTTCGCTCACTCGGCGTTGATCATGTCATTGACTATCGCGAGGCTGGCGGCTTTCCCGGTCTGGTCAAGGCGCTGCACGCGGCGGCTCCGAAGGGGATCGACGTTTATTTCGACAATGTTGGCGGCGACCATCTGACCGCCGCGATCGAGGTCGCGCGCCCGTTTGCCCGTTTCGCGATCTGCGGCATGATCAGCCAGTATAACAACACCGAGCCCGCACCCGGCCCGCACAATATCATCATGGTCGTCGGCAAACAGCTCAAGCTGCAGGGTTTCATCGTCTCAACCCATGCCGATATGCAGCCGCAATTCATCAGCGACATGGCCGAATGGATCGGCTCGGGAAAGATGAAATATGAGCAGACCGTGATGGAGGGCATCGAAAAGGCACCGGAGGCCTTTATCGGTCTGTTTTCCGGCGCAAATACCGGTAAGATGCTGGTCAGGCTCTCTTGAGGCTGCCGGGCGTTTCCGCCTCTTAAGCGGGGCACCGCATAGCTGTCGCCGCCGGCATTGCGCCCGGCGGTGGGGAACAGAAAAAAGGGGCTGAAATGCGGATGGCTGACCGGCATGTCCGGCAAGACGCGTTTCAGGCTTGATTTCCTGTAAAAGCGGGTTCATTCGCGTGCTTCGATGAAATTTCCCTGCACACCGGAGCCGACATGTCTCGCCTGTTCGATGCCTATATCATGGTGGACTGGAGCGCCGCGGCCAAACCCGCGACCGGTGCCAATTCAGTCTGGATCGGCATACTTGCGCGCGATGCACGGCTGAAATTCCAGTTCCGGGCCGTCAATGCCGACACCCGCCCGAAAGCGACGACCTTTCTGCTCGAAATGATCGAGAAGCTGAACCGACGCGGCGACAAGGTGCTGCTCGGCTTCGATTTTTCTCTCGGTTATCCAGCTGGCACAGCGGACGCGGCCGGATTCGATGCGGAAGCGGGCAAGCCCTGGCAGGCCTTGTCTGAGTTTATTGCCGAAAGGCTGCGCGAGCGTGAGGGAAATGGCCGCGCCGATGATCGCTTTGCGGTCGCCGCCAGCCTCAATTACCGGATTTCCGGCGGACCTTTCCCGTTCTGGGGGGCAATGAGCCAGCGCCACCAGTCGGCGACACTGGCGCAGAAGAAGCCGGTCTTCTCGCCCGATCGGCCGGTGCGTGAATATCGCATCGCCGAGGAAACTGTACGCCAGCGCGCCGGCGCCACGCCCAAATCGGTCTGGCAGCTGGGAGGTCAGGGCAGCGTTGGCAGCCAGACACTGATGGGCCTGCCGCATGTCCTGGCGCTTCGCCACAAATTGCCGAATGCGCACATCTGGCCTTTTGAAACCGGCCTGAAGCCACTCGACGAGGATGCGCTTGCATCAATCAATGTCCTGATCGCGGAAATCTACCCTTCAATGATCAACGTCAGACCCGCTGCGGGCGAAACACTTGACGCGGCGCAGGTGCACGCAATCGCCCGGCACTTCTGCGATCTGGACGACAAAAGCCGGCTCGGAGCGCTGTTTTCCGGCCCCGAAAACCTCGATCCGGGAAGAATTTCACAGATAGAAGACGAAGAAGGCTGGATTTTGGGCGCTTAGCCTGTGTTTATTGGCTATCTGGCGTATCGCAGCCCTGCGAATCATGGCTGCATCAGTGGTGTCGGCGATTTTTGCCGTTCGACCAAAGAGGAGAACCCCATGAATAAGGGCGAACTGACCAAAGCCGTTGCCGCTGATGCCGGCATCTCTCAGGAGCAGGCCAGCAAGGCTGTCAACGCCGTGTTTGACCAGATCTCCGGAACCCTGAAGGCGCGCAAGCAGGTTGCTATCGCAGGGTTTGGAACATTTGTTGCCAAGACGCGCAACGCCCGCACCGGACGCAACCCGGCAACCGGCAAGTCAATCGAGATACCGGAAAAGACATCGGCGGCGTTCAAGCCTGCTTCTGTCCTGAAGGATCTCTGATCGGTATTGTTCCGAACCGATTGAGGATTGCGGCGCCGGGCAACCGGCGCCGCTTTTCTTTTGCCGGGGCCGTTATGACTTCGGCGCGTCTGGCTGGCGCTCCGGCGCAGCGGCTGCGAAGGCTGGCAGGGTCCGCGCTGCCGCATCGATTTCGACAAGTCGCGGAAATGGTGAGAGATCCATATCGAACCGGCGTGCATTGGATATCTGTGGCACCAGGCAAATCTCGGCCAGCGTCGGCGTCTCGCCAAACAGGAAAGCGGCAGGCGGGCGCGCGACCGCAATCGTCTCCAGCGCGGCAAAACCCTTCGCGATCCAGCTGATATACCAGTCCTTCAACGCGTCTGCATCTGCGCCAAACCGCGTGCGCAATTCGCCCAGAACCGAGGAATTGTTCAGCGGATGCACGTCGCAGGCGATGATGTCGGCAAAGACGCGCACTTTCAGACGCAGCCCGGCATCGCCTGGCAGCAGCGCGGGCTCTGGATACAGCTCGTCGAGATATTCGATGATCGCCATCGACTGGCCGACCACCTCGCCCGATGGCAGCTCCAGCGAGGGCACCCGCATCTGCGGATTGATCGCGGCATAGGCCGGCTCGGTCTGCTCAAGCCTGTCGGGCGCGATATTGACCGGCACGCTGGAATATTCGAGGCCCTTCAGATTGAGCGCGATGCGCACCCGATAGGCCGCCGAGGAGCGCCAATATTCAAAAAGCTTCATCATCAAGAAAATCCTCCAGCGATATGAGATCAGGATCACCCAGCAAGTCGCCGAGTTCCAGCGTCTCAACAATCGCCTGGTGTGCAGCAAGTGCCTCCAGAGCAAATTCCGGATCGGCAAGGTCTGCCGGCGCCAGCCGGTCGCGATAATGCGCGCTCACGACATCCTGCAGGGCATCGATGCGATCCTCGTCCAGCAGGACACCTGAATGGATGAGATCAAGCTCGTCTTGCGTCAGCACCATCCGCAGGCGCAGGCAGGCCGGTCCGCCGCCATTTTTCATCGACTGGCGCACATCGACATATTGCACCCGGCCAATCGGGCCAT
>CAYUEM010000190.1:0-5240 GCA_964442925.1 uncultured Hyphomonadaceae bacterium | reverse complement strand
CTTGATGACGTAGTGGGCCTTGCGGCGCATCTGCTTTTCGAACGCGGCGATGTCGCCGGGGTTATCGTCGTACCAAACCGACAGCGGCGTCCGGCCGCCGTTGCCCACCGCATCCGGGTCGGGGTAGTCCCGCCCCAGTTCCTTCTTTGCCGCCTGCTCATAATTGTCCGACAGATAGCGCAGGAACAGAAACGCCAGCATGTAATCACGGAAGTCGTCCGCGTTCATCGCTCCGCGCAGTTGATCGGCAATACCCCACAGGGTCTTACCCAGTTGTTTCTGGTCGTTTTCAGTCATGGTTTTTCCTGTCCCGGCTCACTGTTTTCGTTTCTTGATCTTCGCTTCAAGAGCTTTCAGTTCGGCATCGTCCTGGAGGTCGGCTTCTTTCGCTTCTTCTATTTTGCGCTGCTGGTCATATTCCAGGTACAGCACGGAGGCATGTTTCTTCATTTGCTCATGGCTGACAGACCCAGCGTGGCTGAGCATGGGAAATCCGTTGGACGTGATGATCTGATCCACATTTTGCTTCCAAAAGCTCATGCGAGTTTCCTGGCGGTTCTTGGCGCGCAGTTCCGCCGTTTCCAGAAAGATCACGACAAGGCGGTTCAGCGTGTCGATCTCGTCTTCGGTCAGATAGTTCTTGGCGACCAGAATGTCCTGCTTGCGCACTTGAGCACCCTCCCAATGCAGGAGGCCAAAGTGCGGATCATCGCTATTGGCCCGGTCCGTGATGAGTTCGGCGGCGGTTTGCCGCGTAACAGCATAGATCAGAAGGTTCTGCACCGTGGCGAAAAATTGCTGGGTGGCCTGGTCCGTTTTATCATAGTCGCTGCTGAGGGCGAAAAGATTCCGCACCTTCTGATAAAAACGCTTCTCAGAGGCCCGGATCTCCCGGATGCGCTCAAGCATTTCATCGAAATAATCCGGGCGGCCATCAGGGTTTTTCAACCGCTCGTCGTCCATGACGAATCCCTTGAGCAAGTACTCCTTGAGGACAGTCGAGGCCCAGCGCCGGAACTGCACCCCCCGGGGCGAGCGCACCCGGTATCCAACGGCCAGTATGGCGTCCAGATTGTAAAGCGTGACCGGACGGCGCACCTCGCGCGCGCCCTCGATTTGAACTGTCAAGGATTCCTTGACAGTTGCCAACGGCTCCAACTCCCCGTCCTCGAAGATGTTCCTCAAGTGCAGGGAAATGTTCTGCTTGGTGGCGTCGAAGAGTTCCGCCATCTCCAACTGCGTCAGCCAGACCGTCTGCCGATCCGTGCGCAGTTTGATCTGGTTGCGGCCGTCTTCGGTGGTGTAAAGAATCAGGTCGTTCATGGAAAACTCCTGGGAGCGCCGACGTCCTCGTCGGCTTTTAGTGGTGTAGTGCCGGCAGGGGCGTCGGCGTTCCCGGGGAAGGCGCTAGACCAGGGCCATGCTTTGGCGGTCTGGCAGAGTTTAACTTTCACCGGATTCTGAAGGATGTATTCAACTGCTCTTTGGTAATGCCCGGCGTCCCGAATATAGCGATCCCACTACTCTCGCATCCAAAGTTGATCGGATGCGGGAATCTTCAGTGCGAGCTGCTCGTTCTTGCCCAATACCCAGCGTGCAGTAAAGGATTTCCACCCTTGCACAATGCCGGCGAGACCCACCAAAGGCTCGACCAGCACATGGACGTGATTGGGCATGATACACCAGGCATGGAGGTGGTAGCGCACGCCATGGAAATGCAGTAAGGCATTCTGGACATACCGCGCCACATCAGGGTGCGCGAGCGCGCAGCAGCCCATTCCGGCATCAAGCCACTCCTCGATGCGCTTACGGTGCGCCACTTCCCGCCGGTTTTCAGGAAGATGCCCCAGTTCCCCCTGTAGCTCGGCCAGCTTCGCCTGCGGAAGGCTATCGGCAAGGCGGAAGGTGATAAACTGGATAAGTTGCGGAGCGTCACAATGCGGCAGATAGCCGCGCGAATACCATCCCCTGGGAGCGCCGGCCCTGGGAGCGCCGGCGTCCCCGCCGGCATATTTCTTATTATTGCCGACGGGGACGTCGGCGTTCCCAGGTGTGCTCATACCTCAACCTCCTCCGGCGCTGGGAAAAGCTGCTGCATGAGGCCGCGCTTGTGTTGCTTGAGGGTTTCGATTTTCGCCGCCTGCGCGGTGATCTGGATGTCGAGGGTGGTGAGGCAGTTGGCGATGCGCTGTTGTTCGGGCAGACAAGGGAAGCGAATATTGAATTTCAAAAATGCAGCAAAATGGACACGCCTTTTCTCAATCAAAGAGCCGATTGCCATGTTGTCGTAGAAGGCAATCATCTCGTTGCTCCTAAAGTACATTTCACAGAACCTGGAATCCACCGTTCTGTCGCACGAAAAGATGTTGTAATACTTTGAGACGGCAACTTTCTCGGTTCCTGAGTGCCGTCCAATTGCTCCAAACCGCAAATTCATTGGGTTGAAGGCAAAGTCATTCGGTAGCATCAATTTATATGCGTTCGTTTCATCGTTAACCAAAAAAGAACGTTCGTAACGTTCTGTTTTTGGAGTCACTCCATCCTCAATGGTCAGACTAAACAGCGGCACTTTCTCTGTAGGATACTGATTTCGTTCAGTTATAAAATCGGATAGCTCACGAAACCCCCACGCCCCCTTATCCCGGAACTCGGGGAAGCGGAGGCGGGGTTGGCTGGGAGCGCCGGCGTCCCCGCCGGCACTTTCCCCACCTGCCGACGAGGACGTCGGCGCTCCCAGGGACGGCGTTCCCGGGAAGAGTTGCTGCATGAGGCCGCGCTTGTGGTCGCGCAGGGCCACCAGCTTCCGGCCCTCGGCGGCGATCACCCCGTCCAGCGAACTCAGACAGTCGGCGATCTTTTGCTGCTCGAGGGGGGAGGGGAGCAGGATCGGGGTTCCCCAGAACTTCTCAGGCGAGACGCGCTTGAGTGTCGCGCTCGTTCCTGTACGTTCGATATCGAGGCATTGATATTTAGCACTAAGCCAATTTAGAAAGAACGTTGGGGAGTGCTCGGTGCCGAAGGAGAATGCAGGAACGTCTGAGGAAGAATAAAACCCATCGAACTCCTCCGGAACAATCCCAAATGCCCCATTCAGCAGGTCGATCTTGGAAAAGATGAATTGGCCTGGTCTGCGCTTGAAGTAATTCGAGCCGCCAGTCAAAGCGCTGGTTCGCTCATTCCTCACCACACCATTCACGTGAAGTCTGACGGTAAGAATCTTGTCATTCTCGAAGCGGGTTGCTTTTACCGGTTTGTCATCGGTATTAAAGATCTCGCCGATGGTGGTATGCCGCCATTCTTTCGTGAACTCCGGAAACCGCAGTCTCGGCACCAACCCCTTCCCCTTTTTTTCGTGCCTTTCGTGTTTTTCGTGGTTCATGCGTTTTCCAATCGGTCCGGATTCTTCAACGCCTTTTTCTCTTCTGACGTCAGGCGGCGCTCGACCTTCTTGACATCCTCGGCGGGGGGTAAGCTTTCCGGGCGGATTCCCCGGCTGAGCAAGGTTTCGCGGACGGCCTGGTTGTTGGTGACGTGCTCCTGGGATATCCGCGGTTCGCTTCGCATCTGGTGTTCGCGGGCGTTGTGAATGGTGATCTCGGTGGCGAAGTCCTTGGCCTTGAGAATGATCGTCGGGGCGAAGTCGGCCAGGGGGCGGGCGGCGGGTACGCGCCACTGGGCCTTCATTGCCTGCGTGCTCTTGCCGAAGAGGGCCTGGTCGCCCTTGCTGCGGATCAGGGCGAAGTTCTGGTTGCCGCCGGTTTGCTCGAAGATGACCGTGGAGAGTTCTTTCTCGGTATCGGTGAGTTTCTTGCGAGCGGAAACGCGCTCGGCTTCGAGCAGTCGCTGCTCGATGAGTTCAGCCCTGCGGGTCTGGATGGCGAAATAGGTCTGGGCAAAGGCGATTTCCGGCTTCCTGGGGTCGCCATTCTGGGCGATGAGGTAGCAGGCGTAGCGGGTGAGCATGACGTCATCGATCTCGCGCTGGCTGCCTGAGCCGAGTTCGACCATTTTGTTGACGTCAACAAAATGGTCTGAGGCCTGATGCCCCGAGACATCGCAAGCCGTTTCCGCCTTTTCAATGATCTTCATGAAATTACGCCACTCAGCGTAACCCAGCAGGACCTGGAGGTCCCGCGCCAGCCAGTATTCCACCCCGCCTTCGGTCTGCTGGGCGTGGCCTTCGAATGTTTCGGTCATTGCGTGAATCTGATTGCTTTCCATCGAATGCCTCCTCCGGGATTACTGCTCATAAGCGTGCAGCCCTGAGATGGTCCGGCCGGCGGCGCGTTTCTTCAGGAGCGGCACCAGGTCGTCCATCAGCGCCAGTTCCTTTTCGCGGCGCTCGCGCCAGCCCAGATCCAACGGCTCCATCAGGTCGGTGAGCTTTTCGCCATCGAAGATCATGCGGTCGAGGATTGCGTCCACAAATGTTTTCAGTGCCGTGTTTGTCAGGCCGTGCCTGCCCGCGACTTCGTCGAGTTCGGCGGCGTGGCGCTCGTCCTTGAAGCGCTGGTAGCCGTTGCGAACCTCTTCTTCGGTGAGGGGCCGGCCGGTTTCGAGCGTCCGGACGTATGCGGTGATCTCGTCGAGTTCGTCCATGAACTTGGCGTCGGAGCGGATGAGGCGGATGAGCTGATCGCGGCTCATCTCCTGCTGGCTCGGCGTCTGCCCGCTGAAGCGGGCGATGAGATTCATGATGTAGTCATAGTCGATATCGGCCGAGGCGAAGAGGACGAACTCGAAGTCGAGCTGGTCAATCGCGTCACTGCCATACTCATCCTGGGTCTCGCGGACCTGGTCGTCAATCCCGGGCTTGTCGCCGCCGGTCTTGTCCTGTTTGGCTTTGAGGCGTTTGGCGGTTTCGAGGTAGACGCCTCGGAAGGCGCGGGCGTCGTCCCTGGGGAGCGTCTGCTCGATCTCCCGGCGCTGATCGTCGGTGAGGTCGGTGTACTGGTCGAGCTGGGTGCTGAGGCGCTGGACCTCTTTGAATTGCTTGACGAAGGCGACGCGGGCGTCGTCGCCCCTGAGGTTGGGGACGGCTTCGGGGCGGGCTTCCAGCCCATGCGACTGGAGGAAGTCGCCCAGTTTCTGCCTGGCGGCCTTGAGTTGCTCGATCACGACGGGGGCCTTGTCCACCAGCCAGATTTCCTTCGCCTGTTCGGCGCGGGCGCCGGAGAACAGGGTGATGGCTTCATCGACGTTGGCCTGCTGGCCGCGGAAGTCGAGGATGTGGCCGTAGG
>CAYUEM010000189.1:2994-5243 GCA_964442925.1 uncultured Hyphomonadaceae bacterium | reverse complement strand
CATCATCAATGCTGCCTCGCGCCTTAGCCGAAGCTGGGACGAGACCGTCTGACCCGGCGGCAGGGTCCTGTCAGGAGAAAACCGCTTGAAGCGCCCTGCCTGGCTTCGTAGCATCTGCGAATGAACAAGAACCCGTTTCGTTACTTCAAGACCTCGACCGAGACCCTGGGTATGGCTCCACGGCAAAGATGCTCGCACAGACCGCTGCTTGCCTTGCCAGGGACGTGCCGGAAAGCACCTTGGGCGGATTCTGGACACCAGCAACGCTCATGGGCGACAAACTGATCGCGCGGCTCCAGGCCCACGCCGGGCTAACGTTTGAACTCGAAGCCATGTGAGGATTGCAAGGGCGCTGCGCTGGCAATGTGTCGGTGGCAGGCAACTCCTGGGCGCACGTCGAAGGAAAAACGAAAGTTCGAAACCTGGATTCAGAATACCATTGTCCGCTGATTGCGCGCATGACTGTCTTTGGCGATGAATTGTCGGATGCTGTTCGGCTTAGAGCGGCAGCAACGGGTGCAGGAGAAGGCGTAAGGCCCGAGGATTGATCAGAGCATTCTTGGCCCTTTTCGGACTATCATGGGCGGCGCGAGGAATGTCAGTTTGATCCCGGGCGGAGACACCGAGAAGCTTTGACAGCAATTTCTATCTATGTTCGCAAATTGTTCTTGGACGCGAAACATATCTACGTTATGATGAAAGGAAATTCGATCTTCCCGCATTTTCAAGGGTGGACTGGTAAAAGACACTGGCAGGACACCGAATGCCTGACATTTTTTCTTGGTCGCCGGGAGAATGGGAAATGGTGTTAAAGGCTGCGCCTTGGTGGCTTTACATCGCAACCACTGCGCTAGCCGTACTGCTTGCCTTGTTTACGATAATTGGTGTTACTGTAAAGAATTCTGCAAGAGCCCGAGCACCCGAGGGGGTGCCGAACGTTCAGAGCGCTGGAAACAACTCTACCGTAACGCGGGATATCGCTGTTGGGCCGGCCGGGTCCAGTAGCGCAGCAGTAGCACAAGGCGGCAGCCGTGTGAGCCAGCCACGGATAGCGGCAGGATCAATCGGGCCTGATACGAAAATCACGATGGGCGATGGAAATCATCAAACCATCAACAACACATTCAATATCTACAATTCGATCGACGAACCGGGCTTGGGCAGCACTGTCTATCGTGGAGAACTGAAGACTGCCAACGGATTGGACGCGACAGTTGAGGTAATGATCCTCTGGAAAGGTGCGTCGTGGCAATTCGGAACATTGAAGTACAACAATGGCGCGCTTACGCGCTTTTTGGAAAGCCCAGCCTATGAAGATGCGCTCTCGAACGGGGACGCCATCGTGTGCATTGGACTTTCATCTCATTGGCTAGACAAACAGCGCACCACACCTATTCAAAGTCTTTCTCCGTCAGCGATTACCGCGAACGAGGAAAAAACCGACGAACGAGCATTCAAATTGTGCCAGAGGTTGGCGCAACATGCTCAAGCGCGGGACATTTCTCCAGCGTTCTTCGGTGCTGGCCTAGGGTATCACCTTGATCCAGTTACTGCTGACGAAGGTGAAGAGAAGCAGAGGGCTATCGTTCTCGTAAGGGTTAACACCGGGATCGGGGTCCCGCCGGCGAAGACAGAACTCAGATCGCTCCTAGAACAGGTCCTTCAACATCCGGATATTCTCGAATTTGAGGGTTCGCGATACTCCCGGGTGAGCCAAAATTCCCCAATCTGTTGGTTTCGTATCGAGATCGGCCATTTCCAAGCGAATTTGGACGAATGCGAATGAGTGCTCCTGCGATCATTGCTGCCGCTCCGATTTGGAAGCTGGGTGACCATTTCCGGCGATATTTTTCCGTTGGGTTCGTTCCGCCCCAACGTCTCCTGCCGGGATTTCGAAGCTATTTCGATAGCGACGAGGGGCAGGTCGCCAATTTCGGCCAGATACAGCCTTTCTAACCACCGGTTTTGCGCGGGTCGCCCTTTGATGCGGGTGCCAGACGCATGACCTCGGTCTGGTAGCGTTCCTCATCGCCGGCCACGAGAAGGGGCAGCGCACGCGAACACGCGTCCAGCAGCCGCTCGGCCCACTCCGCGTCACTGTTCGGAAAATCGCTGAGGACATAGGGCATGACCTGCGATTTGTCGCCGGGATGACCGATGCCGAGGCGCACCCGGCCGATCTGTGCACCAAGATGCGCGATCATCGAGCGGATGCCATTATTCCCGGAATGCCCGCCGCCGCGTTTGAC
>CAYUEM010000189.1:0-2984 GCA_964442925.1 uncultured Hyphomonadaceae bacterium | reverse complement strand
CGCGACCGGGTGCCAGATCAATCTCGTCATGGAAAACCGTGACTGCCTCGGCGTCGAGCTTGTAGAAGCGGGCGACCTCAGCCAGTGCGCTTCCGGTCTCATTGTAGAAGGTCTGCGGCTTGACCAGCAGCACCCGGACCGAGCCGCCCGGCGTGCCGATGACACCCTCGCTGATCTGGCTTCTGAATTTTGAGCGCCACGGCCCGAACCCGTGATCGGCGGCGATCCGGTCAAGCACCATGAAGCCGAAATTGTGCCGGTTGCCGGCATATTTCGGCCCCGGATTGCCCTGCCCGGCGAGAATACGCATCATCGGTTCCTCTGGCTGGCGCACCGGCCTGTCAGCTTGCGATGTTTGCCCCCGCCGCGTGGCAACCCGGCGCCGCAGCCAGTCGATCAGGGGCAGGCCTGAAAAACCAGCCAAAGCCAGCCCTGCACTGTCGCCGGGCGTCTTCGGGAGAAACGCTTTCCCGGCTGCTTCCACCTCTCGCGACGTATCAGTCGTCGTCGCCCGAACCCTGAGCGATCGTCTCGACATCATCGGGTGCAATCTCTTCTTCGTCGGTTGTCTCGGTGGCCGCTGCACGCCCGGCAATCGTGGCGATCGTAAAGTCGCGATCGGTAATCGTGGGTTCGGCGTCGCTGGGAAGCTTGATGTCGGAAATCTTGATATTGTCACCGATTTCGAGCTTCGAAATGTCCGCATCGAGATATTCCGGAATGTGACCGGCAGGAACCAGCAATTCCACCGTGTGGCGAACGATGTTCAGTGTGCCACCGCGTTTCAGGCCCGGGCAGACTTCCTCACCATGGAAATGCACGGCCACCTCGACGGAAATGGTCTGCTTCCTGTCAACCCTGAACAGGTCGACATGCATCGGCTGGTCACTGACCGGGTGAAGCTGAATGTCCTGCGGGATCACCAGCTGTTTCTTGCCCTCATGGACAAGTGTGGCCGTCGAAGAAAGGAAAGACCCGGTATTGATGGCCTTGATCACCTCATTCAGGCGAAGACTGATCGCAACCGGAGCAATTCCGCCGCCATAAAGAACGCCGGGCACTTTGGCCTGGCGGCGGGCTTCACGTGCGCCACCCTTGCCCGTGCGCGCACGCACTTCGACGTTGAAAACAATCTGTTCGGACATCGGTCTTTTCCTTTCGCCCTGAAGTCCGCCTGCGAGATCACGCGCCGGTGACAGCCTGACATGCGCGGCACCTCGCCGCTGTTTTGGGATGAGGCGGCGGCTTAGCGCAAACGGCCTGCAAGGGCAAGCATGGCGGCGCGCGAAACCATTGCCGCCCTAAAGTCTGGCGGCGAGCGGCTCTGGCATATCGGTGCCGGGTCGCTGCACCATCGCCTCGACGGGCAGCCAGCAGGTCACGATCGTGCCGCCATCGGGGTTTTCCCGGATGCCGACATTGCCACCATGCAGGTCGATGAAACGGTGGACCAGGGCCAGTCCAAGTCCGGCACCGCGCTGGTCGCCGGATGTGAAACTGTCAAAGCTTGTTGCGCGCCGGTCGGCGTCCATGCCCTTGCCTGAGTCCGTAACCGAAATCGTCGCCATTTCACCCGTTCGGCGGGCGGAAACGACAATTTCGCCGCCAGCTTCGGAAAACCGCAGCGCATTGGAGACAAGATTGAACAGGACCTGGCGCAGGCGGCTCTCATCGGCGCGGATGATGCCAAGCTCGCCGTCGATTTGCGCACGCACGGTCACTTCGGTGTCTTCTGCCTTGGACACGACCATTTCGACGCTTTCGCTGATCAGGTCATCCAGACGAACATCGGTGATGTCGAGATCCATTCGCCCGGCCTCGATCATGGCGAGGTCGAGAATGTTCTCGATCAGCTTGGCGAGGTGGTCGGATGCCTGCAGGATGGCGTTGACATAGTCGCCCTGGCGCTCGCTGAGTTCGCCATGGCGCTGGCTCTGCAGGAATTCCGCATAGCCAAGGATCGTCGTCAGCGGGCTGCGCAGCTGGTAGGACACATTCTGCACAAATTCGGTCTTCAGCCGGTCCGCCGCCCTGAACGCTTCGGCGCGTTCGTGCAGGGCGCTTTCCACACGACGCGTTGCAGTGACATCGGCCAGCGCGATCAGCGTGTTGCCGTCGGGCAGCGGATGGGTCAGATAGGTCAGGATGGAGCCGTCGGAGCGGCGCATTTCACCGGTGGTCGGCTGGCGCGCCTGATCGGTCGGGTCGGTGATGTGTCCGCGGATCTCATCCCAGGTCGCGCGGTCATGGAACAGCGGCAGGCAGGCCTCGACAATCGAGCTGTAATCGGGTGCGCGCGACCGAAGGTCAGGGTCGAGATTCCACAGCCGCTCAAAAGCGCTGTTGGACAGGCGCAGCCGACCGTCACCGCCAAACACCGCGCAGGCTTCATGCAGGCTGTCGAGCGTTGCGCTCTGCGTGTTGATCAGCGCATTGAAACGTGTCTGAAGGTCCAGCTCGCTGGTGACATCCTTGAACAGGAGCAACAATCCACCCATCGGATGACGCTGCCGGGTGACCTGCAGCGTGTCACCATTGGGAAGCGACCAGGTGTCTTCCTCAATCCCGGAAATATCCTGATAATAAGAGAGTTCATCGGCGCGCCACGCCGCGAAATCGGTGCGTGCCGGCAATTTGCGCTGCTCACGTAACCGGTCGAGCAACTGGCCATGTGAGGGCCGCTCAAGCAGATACGCCTCATCAAGCCCCCACATCTCGACAAAGGACCGGTTGTAAAAGCTGAGCCTGCGGTCCGGGCCGAAAATCGCGACACCGTCGGCGACATGATTGAGTGTTTCATCATGCGCGCGCACATGCCGGGCCAGCGTCTCGCGGGCATCTTCCTGGGCCGAGACATCGAACGCCATCGCGCCGGCACCGCCAGAAAGCGGGAAGGTCAGCACCCGCATCGCCTTGCGCTCGCCGCTGATCACCATGTTGCGCGTCTCGTCCATGGCATCAATCAACTTGTCCGCGTCATCAAT
>CAYUEM010000188.1:0-5275 GCA_964442925.1 uncultured Hyphomonadaceae bacterium | reverse complement strand
CTTGCATCCCGCTCCGGTATGCTCCTGGCCAGACCCCAAAATATACCCCTCCAAGTGGGTCAATTTGGCCGGAAACCGCCCTAACCCGCACTCAGTGCAATCGTATGTTCTGTCAACGTGTCTGCTTCAACCTCCAGCTCTGCATCTACATAGTCATCGCCATGTCGGACCCTGACAGAATAGCGTCCGGCCGGAAGCCGGAACAATGGCTTTGCATCACTCGTGCTTGTGACCTGCTTGCGGTTGCCCTCAACATCCTGTTGCGCCTCATACACCCAGTAGAACAGGTTATCACCCAGAGGTTCTGCGCCCTCTGTCAAGGCAGCGGCCAGGCGCAGATAACCCGCATTCAGATCGATTGTCTGTTCGGTCAGCTCGCCAGCGACAATCTCAAGCTCCGTTCCAGCATAAGCGTCACCAAATCGAACCCTGACATAATAGCGTCCTGCCGGCAGGCGGAACAATGGCTCGGCATCACCACCACTTGAGATCTGTTTACGGTTGCCCTCAAGATCCTTTTTCGCCTCGTATACCCAGTAGAAAAGGTTATCACCCAGTGGCTCTGCGCCCTCCGTCGGCACGGCTGCCAGTCGCAGATAGCCCGAATTGAGGTCGATTGTCTGCTCGGTCAGCTCGCCGGCGGTGATTTCAACTTCCGCACTGGCATAGGCATCACCATGGCGGACCCGGACAAAATACTGCCCGGCCGAAACGCGGAACAAAGGTTCTGCATCGCCGCTGCTGGTGATTTGCTTGCGGTTGCCTTCGATGTCCTTTTTCGCTTCATAAACCCAGTAAAACAGATTGTTGTCCAACAGGTCTGCGCCTTCAGTGGCCATAGCCGCCAGTCGCAGATAACCGGCATTCAGGTTTATCACATGACGGGTTAGTGTATCGGGTGCCACTTCAAGTTCAGTATCGGCATAGGCGTCACCATGACGAACCCTGACATAATAGCGACCGGCTGGAAGTTCGAACAATGGTTCATCATCACTGCTACTGCTGATTTGTTCGCGGTTGCCCTCAATATTCTTCTTCGCCTCATACACCCAGAAAAACAGGTTGCTGTCGAGCAGCTCACCGCCTTCTGCAAGCGAGGCCGCAAGCTTCAGTCCCTGCGGTCCATTTGCCACCTGTTCGGGCTCCGCAACCGTTATCGTCAGAGATTCATTCTGCTCGACGATTTGCCGCGTCTGCGTCAAGGCCCCCTTCAGCTCTGTTGCATTCCCGGCAGTGAAAAATTTTCCACCGGTATTTTCCGCAATACATTTCAGGGAATCGACATTCTCATCCGATATGTCGAAGCCGACCACATGGACAGTGAAATCAACCCCGCGCTTTTCCAGATCTGAGGCAGCGCTGCACGGATCGGCATTGCAGGTCTCCAGCCCATCACTGATAAGGATCACGGTTGCTGGTGCGTCTTCATATCCAAGCCCTTGCGCGGCTTTCGTCACAGCTGCAGTGATCGGCGTCTTTCCTGTTGGCAAAACAGCATCAACGGCTGTTTTGAAGCGTGCGCTGTCCAAAGGGCCAACCGGAATCAGGGTCTCAATATCCTCACAATTGCCTCTTTCCCTGTGACCATACGTGACAAGCCCGAGTTGAACGTCCTGTTCCCAGTCATCCAGCAGATCACCGACGACATCGCGTGCAATTTCAATCTTGGGCGTTCCGTCAATCTTTCCGCCCATGCTCCCGGAACCGTCAAGGATCAGAACGGCCTTTCTGACCGGCTCAACCTGCGCAGCGGCAAGACCTGCCGGCACCCCAAATACGGCAGTCATCACAAGAATGAAAAAACATGACAGACCCATACGCGATCGTATGGCGTGTTTCGAAATCCGCCGATGTGGCAATGCCCAGAACCGGTTCATCCGCAAACCTCCCGCCCGACAAGAAATCGACTTTAGGTTAACTCTCTAATCAGTGAAAGATCAAGATCGAATCGTGATCGGGTTTGCGGACCGATCGATCAAACTGGTGCAAGTTGCGGTAGAAACGCAAAAAGGGCTGGCGGCATCTGCAACCAGCTTTCCGAACCCTATGCGAAGAATTAGGACAGTTTGCTTGCCATAAGCGGTGACAGGCCGGCTTTACTGGATCTTGTCGACCTGCTCGAATTCAAGATCGACAGGTGTCGAGCGACCAAAGATCGAGACCGAAACCTTCAGCCGACCGCTGGCCTCATCAACGTCCTCGACAGCGCCCTCAAAGCCCTGGAACGGACCGTCATTGACCCGCACCTCTTCGCCGATCTCGTAAACGATCGTCGAGCGTGGCCGCTCAGCCTCGTCTTGTGCCGTTCCGAGAATGCGATCCACTTCGCGCTGCGGCACGGGAAGCGGCTTCTTGCCACCTTCAGCGCCGAGAAAGCCCGAAACCTTTGGCGTGTCCTTGACAAGGTGATAAATCTCGTCGGTCAGGCGTGTCTTCATCAGCACATAGCCGGGAAAGTATCGCCGCTCGACGGTTTTCTTCTTCCCGCGCGCGATTTCGACAACCTCTTCAGTTGGCACCTCGATCTCTTCGATCCATTCCGACAGGCCCTTGCGTTCGGCCTGCTCAAGTATTGAGGCAGCAACCTTCTTTTCGAAGTTCGAATAGGCGTGGACGATATACCAACGGGCTTCAGCCATGTCGCGAAGCGCTCCTTGAAAATGTTGTCATCAGCCGCCGACACCGGTGAGGATGCGCACGAGCACGGCAATCACCTGATCGGCCAGGAACAGAAAGAGGGCCACCACAATCGACATGATCACGACCATGATGGTCGCGGCAATCGTCTCCTGCCGGGTGGTCCAGGTGACCTTGCTTCCTTCCGCGCGCACCTGTCGCGTGAAAGTGATCGGGCCAACCTTCTTCGCCTTGTCCTCTGAGGCCATTTGAAATCTCTTGCGGCTTTTTATGGATTCGCGGCTGTTAGCCGATAAGCGGACCGCAGACAATGGCCCACGCTCAATTCTGACCAGAAGATGAGGATTGTCGGCCCGCACCACAAGAGCAGATCCGGGGCAATTTCAGCAGCCAAATGCTCTCCACTCGCGTCCGCAAGCGCACTCCTCCACAGTTTGCGGGCGGGCCGCCCCTTGCTTCGCGGATCAAATGGACTGATATCCACTATTGAGACCAGTCCGAAAAACAACCGGCGGCAAGCGATCCGCCAAGATCCATCAAGGTTTGTCATCCATGCGCGTTTTTGATCCGACCGCCGTCAATCTTGTTCCGACAGTCGTGGAGCAGACCAGCCGCGGCGAACGGGCTTTTGACATTTTTTCCCGTCTGCTGAAGGAGCGCATCATCTTCGTGACCGGGATGATCGACGACACGGTTGCCGCGCTGGTCACGGCGCAATTGCTGTTCCTGGAATCTGAGAACCCGAAAAAGGACGTTCAGATGTATATCAACAGTCCCGGCGGCTATGTGTCGTCGGGTCTGGCAATCTACGACACGATGCAGTATATTCGCTGCCCGATCTCGACGGTCTGCATCGGACAGGCCGCCTCCATGGGGTCGTTGCTGCTTGCGGCGGGCGAAAAGGGCAACCGCACCGCATTGCCAAATTCCCGAATCATGTTGCATCAGCCTTCGGGCGGCTATCAGGGTGTCGCTACAGATATTGAGCGGCATGCGGAAGAAATCATTGAACTTAAGCGTCGTCTTAACGATATCTATGTCAAACATACGGGTCAGGACTATGCGACCATCGAGAAAAAACTCGACCGTGACAGCTTCCTGACTGCGGAGCAGGCGAAGGAATTTGGCATTATCGACCGCGTTTTCGAACGCCGCGCAGAAGCCGAAGACACGAAAGCCTGATCGTGACTGTTTCGGCCCCTTGCTTGCAGGGAGCATGAACATATGATGATTTGCGCGTTCCGCGGGGCGCGATCTGTAAAGGCGCTGTTAAACTCTCCCCCGGCAAAGAGGCTCGTATGACCAAGCAAGGCAGCTCAGGCGACAGCAAGAATACGCTTTATTGCTCATTTTGCGGCAAGAGCCAGCATGAAGTAAAGAAACTGATTGCCGGCCCGACAGTGTTCATCTGTGATGAATGCGTCGAACTGTGCATGGACATCATCCGGGAAGAGAACAAAAGCGCCCTGGTTCGCTCGCGCGAGGGCGTGCCCGCGCCGCAGGAGATCTGCGACGTGCTCGATGATTATGTCATTGGCCAGCCGCTCGCAAAGCGCATCCTCTCGGTCGCCGTCCACAATCATTACAAGCGTCTGGCACACGCGGCCAAGAATGACGCAGTTGAACTGTCCAAATCGAACATTCTCCTGATCGGGCCAACCGGGTGCGGCAAGACTCTGCTTGCCCAGACGCTGGCGCGCATTCTTGATGTGCCGTTCACGATGGCCGATGCCACGACACTGACCGAAGCGGGCTATGTCGGCGAGGATGTCGAGAATATCGTGCTGAAATTGTTGCAGTCGGCCGATTACAATGTCGAGCGCGCCCAGCGCGGTATTGTTTATATCGACGAAATCGACAAGATTTCACGAAAGTCCGACAATCCCTCGATCACCCGCGATGTCTCGGGCGAAGGCGTGCAGCAGGCACTGCTGAAGATCATGGAAGGCACAGTTGCCGCTGTTCCTCCACAAGGGGGCCGCAAGCATCCCCAGCAGGAATTCCTGCAGGTCGATACAACCAATATCCTCTTCATCTGCGGCGGTGCGTTTGCCGGGCTGGACAAGATCATCTCCCAGCGTGGGGAAGGCTCGCGCATGGGCTTTGGTGCCGAGGTCAAGGATGCCGAAGCGCGCGCGACCGGAGAAATTCTCAAGAATGTCGAACCGGAAGACCTGCAGAATTATGGCCTTATACCGGAATTCATTGGCCGGCTGCCGGTGCTCGCAACTCTCGAAGACCTTGACGAATCGGCCCTGGTCCAGATCCTCACCGAGCCCAAGAACGCACTGCTCAAACAGTATCAGCGCCTGTTCGAGATGGAAGATGTCGACCTGACCTTCACCGAGGAAGCGCTTGTCGCCGTGTCCCGCCGGGCGATCACCCGCAAGACAGGCGCGCGCGGCCTGCGCTCGATCATGGAAGCCATCCTGCTTGATACAATGTATGAATTGCCGAATCTTCGCGGGGTGCAGGAAGTCGTGGTCAATGCTGAGGTGGTCGATGGCAAGGCCAAGCCGCTCTATGTTCACAGCGAAGCCACCCGGACCGGCGAAGCCTCCTGATTTGCACTGCCAACGGCTCTAACAGGCTGCTGAAAAACCAGCGCACGTGGCCCATCCTTCGAGACGCGGCCCAA
>CAYUEM010000187.1:0-5359 GCA_964442925.1 uncultured Hyphomonadaceae bacterium | reverse complement strand
GCCCAGCTCGAAGAGCTGCGGGTCTTCCTGGCCGAGAAGAATCTCGACGACCAGCGGTAGGGGGCGTTCCGACGTGTAAGACGCCGCCGGATGGCTGCAAGCGGAGAACCTCTCGTCGCTGGGTGGCGGCGTGGGGCGCGAGACGACCGGAACAACGGGAGGGCATTCCATGCGAAGAGGCGCGGGATTCACGCTAATCGAGTTGCTGGTCGTGATCGCCATCATCGGCATCCTGTCGGCCATATTGCTGCCGGCGCTGGCGCGTCTGCGTCTGCCTTTGCTGCTTGGCGGGACGAGCAATCATTTTCGCGCCGATGTGCTGCGCGAACTTGGCGGATGGGATGCCTGGAATGTGACCGAGGATGCCGATCTCGGTGTGCGCCTCGCACGCAGCGGCTACCATGCAGCGATGATCGCTTCGCCAACACTGGAAGAGGCGCCTGAGACACTGGGCATCTGGATGGCACAGCGCTCGCGATGGCTGAAGGGGTTCTTGCAGACCTGGCTGGTGATGATGCGCCGGCCGCGGCAAACAGCCCGCCAAGTCGGGCCGACGGGATTTCTGGCGCTGCAACTTGGGCTGGGCGGGACATTGCTCGCGGCCATTCTGCACGCGCCGATCGTTTTGGCGGTTTTGCTGTTTGCGGTGCTCAGCGCTCAGCCGGGGATCGGGCAAGCGGGCTTGGGATTGCTGGCGGCAGGCTATGTCATCAACCTGCTCGTCGCAGGCTTCGCGCCGGGGCGCTGTGACCGCTGGCGGCTGGCACTTATGGCCAGTCTGCCGCTTTACTGGCCATTGCAGTCGCTGGCGGCCATCCGGGCGCTTTACTCCTTTATCCTCAGCCCCCACTTCTGGGCGAAGACCCCGCACGGACTGACCCTCAGCCGCCCGGTGTCGCAGGCAACAGGATGCGGCGATGATCGACTGGATAGTGACGGTTCTGGCGCTTTGCGGCAGTCTTGCGCTGGCGGTTCTGGCCAGCTGGAAATCGGGTCAGCCGTGGAATGAGCTGAAGCCGCGCCTCGTGCCCTGGCGTCTGGTGATGCTGGTGTCGGCCTTTGCCGCAATCCTGGCGATTGTCCATGCAGTCAACCTGATCGGCTTTCAGACCGGCCCGGAACATGCGGTGTTCGGCAGGTTTTAGTGGGCTGCTGAAAAACCAATATAAACAAAGATATACTCCTTTTTCACTTCCACCACCTGAGCACTGGCCTTTTTTGGCCACAACGCGAAAGCCCCCGGATCAAGTCCGGGGTGATCGGGAAGGCGATGGTCTGTCCTGCGACGCTTAACGCGACACCGCCCTGAAAGGACGGTTTGCGACCAAGAGAAGTGTCGGCAAGTCTTCGACCAACGCCCGAGGGGCCGTCAGAAGCGATCGAGCAGCCGTTGCAGATAGTCGCGCTCATCGGCATCCTCGGCCTCGTCATAGCGCCGGCGCAATTCTTCGAGGATATCCTTGGCACGCTGACGTTCGGCCTGGTCGGGAATGGTGACATTCTCGCCGCTGCCGGGTCCGCCAATGGGCCGGCCAAACGGATCATCAGGGGACGCCTCGCCGCGTCGGGCCTGTTGCAATTCATCAAGCGCACCGGCCAGTTCCGCTGAAAGGTCGCGCAGGGCTTTTGCCGATTCTTCCTGCTGGCGCTGGGCCAGTCCAAAATTGCCGCGCTCCAGTTCGCGTGCGGCGCGCTCCTGCAGCCGGGCAATCGCCTCCAGCCTGTCGCGGTCGCCCTCGCCAAGTGCACCAAAGCCGCGGGCGGTATTTTCATCGCCGTTCGCAGCCTCGCCCCCGTCCTGCCCATTGGTGGCTTCGTCAGAGCCGGTTTCCCCGCCGCCGGGGCCTTCACCCTCAGCAAGGCGGCCGGTTTCGTCCGACAATTCGCGTTGTCTGTCGCCAAGACCGGCACCGGGTGGTCCTGGAAATCCCGGCGGCATCGCCTCACCGCCTGGCATCTGGCCTTCGCCGGGGCGCTGCGGTGTGGCTCCGCGCTGTTCGGCCAGCGTGTCATCATTCAGTTCGCGCTGTTGACGCAGCAGGTCTGACAGGCGCTCCAGTGCGTCAGCCAGTTCGCGTTCCTGTTGCGGCTGGTCTTCGGCATCTTCGTCGCCGCCGTCGCCGCCGGGCAGTCCGGGGAAGCCGCCTTTGCCGCTGCCACCCTGCTGAAACTCAAGATTTTCCAGCATATTTGTGATGTCGGACAGGAGTTGGCGCGCCTGATCGCTGGCACCGGTTTCTGCGAGCTCTTCCAGCGCCTTGAGCATGTCCTCAAAGTCCTGTCCGCCGAGGCCGGAACCGCCACCCTGCTCGGCCATATCGCTCTGATCGGGCGCTTCGGGCAGGCCATTGGCGATGGCTTCGGCCATCTTTGCGGCGATATAATTGTTGGCGGCCTGCTTGAAGGCCTCCATGAGCCGGCGGATTTCATCTTCCGGGGCACCGTCGCGCAGGGCCTGTTCGAGCGCCTTGCGCGCCGCCAGCAAGGCCCGAAGTGCATCGGCTGCGCTGCCGTATTCAGCTTTCAGTGCCACAGCCCACAAGATCGGTTCGACACTGGCGGCCTGCGGCTTGTCTGCGGCTGTCTCCAACACGGCATGGGCCATGCGCAGACCGAGATAGACCGACCGGTCGCGGAAATAACGTTCCGGCTCATAGGTCAGCGCATCGATCAGCAGCGAAGCGCGTTGCACGCCTGGCGGGGCGCTGTTCAGCCGCTGTGAACTGGTGGGGTTTATCGCATCGGCCTGCAAGGCTTCGCGATTGGTGAGCCGTTCGCCATAGTCGCGCGGTTCGCGCAGGACCGTGACGCGCGCTTCCTGCGCGGCGCGGGCGATTGGCTGCAGCAGCAGTTTTTCCGGCAGGGTGAACGCAACGGTCTCACTCACCCCTTCCTGACCCGAAGCATCGGTTGCGACGAGTTGCACATTCACCGCCAATCCGGCCCAGCGATGCCGGGTCGTGTCAATCTCGGTTGTGTCGTCCGCTGCGCGCCGGTCAAGCCCGACAATGTCGACGGGCAGACGGTCATCGGCGTCCGGGGCGGCCGGATGCGGCTCGCGCAGCCAGACCCTGACATCGAGCGTTTCGATCCCGTAATCGTCGCTGGCGGTCCAGTCGAAACGCATCCGGTCCGTCCTGGTGATTTCCGGAAGCGTTGCGAACGCGACCACCGGCGGTGCATCAGGCGAGGCGCGCACGTTCCAGGCTGCGCGCTCGCCCCACCAGTGAACCGAAAGCCGCGTGTCCTGCGAGAGTGTAACCCTGGCCTCGAAAGCCCCGTCAGCGGTCCTGGCAAAACGCTCTGACGCTGTGCCGCCCTCACCCGCGAGCTTCAGCTTCGGGGCAGTGCGGGAAAAAGCGCGCACGACCGCTTTCGAGCCGACCGGAACACGCAGGCTGTCAAGGTCCGTTTCGAGAAAGACCGGCGCACGCCCGGTATGTTCCGGCGGTGTGATCCAGGCCTCGATGGCCATCTCATGCGCACCGGCCAGCGCTCCAATATCCGGAGTGATGGCGCGTTGCAGCCGACCGGGGCCCGCCGGCCCGGCGGTGACAAACAGTCCGATCAGGGCTGCAGGAAAAATGAAGCGAAGGAATGCCGGATCCGCCCGCCGCCAGGCGGAATGAAAACCGGGTGCGCGCAGGTCCTGTGCCGCTGCGACAAGCCGTTCGGAATGCGCTTTCCAGAGGGCCTGACCTTCGCGTGTCGGGCGCGCGGGCCGGTCGCTGAGCGCGGAAACCGGGCGCAAATCTGACTGAGCATCAAGCCGCGCCATCGCGTCATCACGTCCCGGTGCATCAAACCGCCGGGCACTGCGCAGCGCCAGCAATGCCATTGCGATCAGGGCAAGCAGGCTCAGGCCCGCCGCAGTGTCGGGTGCCAGGCGCTCAAACAGGCCAGCCAGCGCACTGCCCAGAAAGATCGCAGCAAACAGCGCGAATGGCCACCATGCCCGCAGCACCGCAAGACGCCACATCCGCGCCCGCGTCACTGTGACCTGACCTTTCAGGCCGTGTATGGCGTTCAGTTCAGCCAATCTGGCATTTGCTCCAGCGCGATCATCTCTTCGAAACTGGGCCGACGGCGGACAATGTCGAACCGGTCACCATCGACCAGCACTTCCGGCACCAGAAGCCTGGCATTGTATTGCGACGACAATACGGCACCATAAGCGCCTGCCGACAGAAAGGCGAGCCGGTCGCCGGCGGAAACTTCAGTCATCGCGCGCGCCGTTGCGAACTTGTCGGTCGATTCGCAGATTGGGCCGACAATATCATATCTGACCTCGCGCGCTTGCGCACTGGCCTGGCGAAGCGGGCGCACCTCATGATGCGCATTGTAGAGCGCCGGGCGCATCAGGTCATTCATCCCGGCATCGACGATCAGGAAGGTCCGGTCCGGGGCCTGTTTGAGATAAAGCGCCTGCGTCAGCAAGATCCCGGCGTTGCCCATGATCACCCGTCCTGGCTCAAGGATCACCTGCGCGTTCAGATCACAGACGGTCTCGCGGATCATCTGTGCATAGGCCGCCGGTGGTGCGGGATCGTCGGCATCGCGATAAGGAATGGCGAGGCCGCCGCCAATGTCGATCCGTGTGATGTCATGTCCGGCTGCGCGCAGCCGCCGGGCCAGTGCCACGGTTTTCGCAAACGCGGCCTGCATCGGTGCCAGTTCGCCGATCTGCGAGCCGATATGCACATCGACACCCCTGACAGCGATGCCGGGCAACCCGCCGGCATGGGCATAAAGGGCCTCGGCCTCGTTCCAGGGCACGCCGAACTTGTCGCCGGACTTACCTGTCGAGATGTTCGGGTGCCCGCCAGCCACAATGTCGGGATTGACGCGCAGGGCGACCGGCGCGCTGACGCCCATTTCAGACGCGGTTTGCGACAAGGCGGCCAGTTCGCCGGCACTTTCGACATTGAACTGGTGAATGCCCTCGCCAAGCGCATAGCGCATCTCATCGTGGGTCTTGCCGACACCTGAAAAGACGATCTTGCTGGCCGCAATGCCGGCGGTCCTTGCGCGTCGCAACTCCCCGGCCGAGACGACATCGGCCCCGCACCCAAGCTGCGCCAGCGTTGCCAGGACGGCGAGATTGCCATTGGCCTTGACAGAATAGGCAATCAGGCTGGGAATACCAGTAAAAGCCTCGCTGATTACCCGGACATGCCGGCTGAGCGTGGCGGTGGAATAGACATAGCACGGTGTGCCGACAGCCTGTGCAATGGCGTCGAGCGGAACATCCTCACAGCAAAGCTGGCCGTCGCGATAATGGAAATGATGCATCGCCGGAAATTCTAGAGCATATTCTGTTCAATTTGAGTCGGCTGGTGGCCTGCCACGTTCGTGCTGG
>CAYUEM010000186.1:0-5362 GCA_964442925.1 uncultured Hyphomonadaceae bacterium | reverse complement strand
TCAGCATCTGGCGGTGCGACCAGACATCGTTTTCATGCGGGGCGACATTGAGATCGCCGAGCAGAAGGCGTGGCGGGCCTTCGCTTTGCACCGCAATCGCATATTCGCGACGCATCGCTGCCAGGAAATCAAGCTTGTGTGCGAATTTCTCATTGGTCTGCGGATCGGGCTCATCGCCGCCGGCGGGCAGGTAGATATTGTGCACCTCGATACCGCCAATCCGCGCTCCGACAATGCGCGCATGGCCTTCTCGGCACAGCGAGGGCACCGGTGCGGCTTCAATCGGCAGGCGCGATGCGATTGCCACGCCATGATGACCGCCGCCCTGTCCGTTCACCAGAAGGTGCGGTAGTCCCATTTCCTCGAACGCCTTGCTGGGAAATTCGCCGTCGCGGCACTTGGTTTCCTGCAGGCAGATCACGTCGGGCCGGTTTTCCTCAACGAAACGGGCAATATTCGGCGCGCGCAGACGAACCGAATTGATGTTCCAGGAGACGATTTTCAGCTCGCTCATGACCGTGTGGACGCCAGCGGTTCGCTCCAGCGGCTGAACAGCTGTGCAACCCTTTCATAAACCGGCCGCTTGAAAGGCACGATCAGGCTGGGCGTTTCCTCCAGTCGCGCCCAGCGCCATGCGTCAAACTCCGGTGTGTGGCGGTCAAGCCGGACATCGCTGTCGGAGCCCCGGAAGCGAAAGGCGAACCATTTCTGGCGCTGGCCGAGATATGGCCCAGGCAACTTGCGCTTCAGGTCTGGCGGAAAGTCATAATACAGCCAGTCGCCGGTTTCATCGATCACATCGACCAGCTTCCCGGGCACGCCAATTTCTTCTTCCAGTTCGCGCAGCGCGGCAATCTGCGGCGATTCGCCGGCGTCGATCCCACCCTGCGGCATCTGCCACTGAAAAGCCCCGCGCCCATTGATGCGCCGCCCGACAAAGACATGGCCGGCCCGCGAAAACATCGCGAGCCCGACATTCGGCCTGTAGCGTGCCGGATCGCGGATCAGATCAGTCATACATTCAGGGTTTAGAGGCAACAGCCGTCAAAGCAAGCCGCGCCGGTTCCTCGCGCCTGCGATCATTGCAGTGACCCGGTCGTGACCGGCGCGCGCGCAAGGTCTGCCTCAGCCGCCGGCACGTCCGGCACGCGGCTGAGCGAGGAGGCCGGCGCAAGAATGACGTCCTTGTCGCGCAAATCTTCTGTCCACTCCTTGAGAATGTCGATGGTCAGCGGATAGGCAATGGCGGTTCCGAAGGCAGCGCCGTCGCGGCGCGCAGTCGCTTCCAGCGACATCAGCTGCGCTTTCATCGAGTCAGCATCGATCCGCGCGTCAATCACCAGGTCGGCGCCCGCATAAACCGTGCCGGCATCGGCCGCCTGTGTCCTGATGACCGATCCGGGCAGATTGCCGTCCTCGACAAAGGCCAGTCCGCGCCCGGTCAATTCCTCAAGCATCGCGCGCACGGCTGCCGGGTTCTGCACAAACTTGTCGCCTTGATAATTGATGACGCCGTAAAAGCCCGGTGCCAGTGCAAGGATCTGCTGCAGCCGGTCGATATTCGCGTTTGTGTCGAGATCGGCCAGCAAGGTGTGGGGATGCGGACGCACCCGGCCCGGCTCCACCGGCTCAAGCGGCAGCTCGATCAGCACTTCATGACCATCGGCACGCGCGCGGCGCACCCAGGTCGAAAGACCGCGTGCATGCGGGGCAAAGGACAGCGTCACTTCTGCTGGCAATTCCTCAATCGCGGTCTTGGTATGGGTGTAATTGATGCCAAGCCCACCGAGCACGATCGACACGGTCGGCTGATTGCCGCGATTGGTAAATGGTCGCGCATAGGCATCTGCTGGCGCGCGCCCGTCTTTCGCCCGCACCGGCAGCTGGCCGAGCGCGGTCGCCTCCGAGAGCCCTGCAATCGGTGCCCTGGGAAGTCCGCCGAGCGCCTCGACCTCGCTCAGTGCTTCACCTGGCATGACCTCGCGGCCATTGATCCGCACGCCGATCGGTTCTGCGCCCATTGCCGCAACTGTAACCAGCGATGCAGAAGGCGTGGCCGCTTGCGATGCGACTTCATACTCCACGCCAAGGCTTGGCTCTGCAAGATCATCAGGATCGGGACGGTTTGTCGCAAGACTGACCGCAGGTGTCGGC
This sequence comes from uncultured Hyphomonadaceae bacterium, assembly GCA_964442925.1. Taxonomy (GTDB): domain Bacteria; phylum Pseudomonadota; class Alphaproteobacteria; order Caulobacterales; family Hyphomonadaceae; genus UBA5336. The sequence goes on along the minus strand of CAYUEM010000186.1, from coordinate 3,208 downwards.
GCGCGCGCCGCCTCATCGATCCGTCGCTTCAGTGGCAGTTCGCGTTCAGGCTGCTGCACATCAAACAGGGCAATGCGGAGAACCGGGCCGGCGTCGGTCTGATCGCCAGACGCCTGTATCAGGCCTGCGCCAAGCGCCGCCGCGCCAAACAGCACCGTCAGGCTTATCCCGGCATGGGCGAGGCCGGTCTGCAGGGCTGACGGCGCTTCTACACGTCGCGAGGACATGAACCACCTCTTTATAAATCAGGATGAAACGTAAACCTGTTCGTGGACCATGACCCGTTAACAAGCGGCAAAGATTGCCGCTCCGCCGCCGACAAAAAGCCCCGGCGGATGCCGGGGCTTTCGCAGTCATCAAACGGGCTGACGGCTTCAGTCGCGCTCGACGCACATGGCAATGCCTTCGCCGCCGCCGATGCAGAGCGAGGCCACGCCTTTCTTCACGCCGCGATCTTCCATCGCCGCGATCAGCGTGATCAGCACACGCGCGCCTGACGCGCCGATCGGATGACCCATGGCACAGGCCCCGCCATTCACATTGACGATATCGTGCGAAATGCCGATCTCCTTCATCGCGATCATCGGCACCACGGCGAAAGCTTCATTGATCTCCCACAGATCGACATCGTCTTTGGTCCAGCCCGCTTTCGCCAGCGCTTTCTGCATCGCCGGAACCGGGGCTGTGGTGAATTTTTCCGGCTCATGGGCGTGGCTGGACGAGGACACGATCCGAGCGATGGGCTTGATACCGCGCTTTTCCGCCTCCGAGCGGCGCATCAGGATCAGGGCTGCTGCGCCATCGGAGATGGCCGAGGCATTGGCTGCTGTCACCGTGCCATCCTTGGAGAAAGCGGGCCTGAGGCTGGGGATCTTGTCGGGGCGTGCAATCCGCGGCAGCTCATCTGTATCGACGACGCTTTCGCCTGCGCGGGTCTTGACCGTGACCGGCGTGATCTCGCGCTTGAACCGGCCTTCTTCGGTGGCCGCTTTCGCGCGCGACAGGGTTTCCAGCGCATATGCGTCTTGCTGTTCGCGCGTGAACTGATACTCACCGGCGATCTGGTCGGCGAACAGTCCCATCGGCGTGCCGGCATAGGCATCGGTCAGGCCATCCTGCGCCATATGGTCCTTCGAGGTCATGTCGCCATATTTGTGGCCCTTGCGCACGTTGAGAAGGTGCGGAGAATTGGTCATCGACTCCATGCCCCCGGCAATCACGATATCGGCCTGACCGGAGAGGATCGCCGCACGGCCCATGACGGCGGCCTGCATGCCGGAACCGCACATCTTGTTGATGGTCGTGGCTTCCAGGCCCTTGTCCTGTCCGGCCTTGAAACCGGCTTGGCGAGCGGGTGCCTGGCCCTGTCCGGCCGGCAGGCAGTTGCCCATGATGATTTCATTGGCATCATCCGGCGACAGTCCGGCTTCCGTCGCAGCCGCCTTGATCGCCATCGCGCCAAGTTCATTGGCGGAAAAGCCTGCAAGGTCACCCAGCAATCCACCCATCGGGGTGCGGGCCATACCAACGATGACAACGGGATCTGCTTCAGCCATGTTACGATCTCCTCAAATCTGTTTTCGAGCTGCATGTTATTGTAGACATACAGAGCGACAGCCGCGCGCCCGGGTCAAGTGCGGCGATGGTCTCTGCCGGCGCAAATTTGCGCGCCATCAGCGCATGATGGCCGGGTCATAGCCATCAAGCTCCACCGCAGCCTCAATGATGTCGTCAATCGCCTCGTCCATGTCTGCGAGCGCGCGGATCTTCACATGCCGCAGACGCTTGCCGGTGCCTTCGATCCGCGAGAACTGCTCGGCCAGGACGGAGCCGGCCCAGAGCTGAAGATTGCAGTAATTTCTCTGTCCTCGAATTGAACACACACGTTCCGCCCCGCGCCAGCATGGAGCACCCCAGGCCAGCGTGACCGTCAGGTGCGGTCCAATCTCGCCAATGCGCCGACACAATTCATGTGCGATCAGCCTGATCTCACCATCAAGTCTCGCCAGATAAGCAGCGACGCCTTCATCATCGAAAGCCATTTGAAAACCCCTCTCTTTCTGAGAGACCTGCCCCTTTTGCAGAAATGTCATAAACGCAAGGATTGGCGAACTGTGCAAGACCGGGGGACCGAAAACGCTCGCAAACCGGCATCGTTCACACGATAACAAGCGCGGTCGCGTCCGTTTCGGGCACATGTGACTGGCACAGCAGGCTTCGGTCAGGCGAGGACGGATTGATCCGGGCCGCCACCCTCGCACGCAACTGACCGGCCCGCCGCAAACATGCAAAAGCAGGGAAACAGCTTTCCATCATGGGCATCACCAATACCCGCCTTCTGGCGCTCGGCGCGCTGGCGATGGTCGCTTTCGCTGCCAATTCGCTGCTCGCGCGGCTTGCGCTGGCCGAAGATGGCGCCGGGGCGTGGGGCTTCAGCCTGATCCGCATTCTCTCGGGCGCGCTGGTTCTGGCGCTGCTGGTGCGCAGGCACCTTGCAGGCGCGGGCAGCTGGCAGGGCGCGGTCACCCTGCTGGTCTATGTGGCAGGCTTCAGCTTTGCCTATCTCGCGCTGGATGCCGGGCTTGGTGCGCTGGTCCTGTTTGCGAGCGTGCAGCTGACCATGATCGGCTGGGCGCTGGTGCGCGGCGACCGGCTGGGCGTTTTGCAGTGGTCGGGCCTTGCCCTGGCCTTTGCCGCGCTGGTCTGGCTGCTGTCGCCCGGCGGGGCTGCGCCTGCGCCGCTTGCGGTTGCCGCGATGCTGGCCGCCGGCATTGGCTGGGGCGCCTATTCGCTGATCGGGCGCAGCGCGACACAGCCGACCGCCGCGACAGCGGGAAATTTCCTGCGGGCGGGGCTGATCGCGCTGGTGCTGACGCCATTGGTGCTGATCGCAGCGCCCGAAGCGCTCCCCTCCAGGACAGCCCTGCTCGCGGCGATCGCGTCCGGCGCGCTGGCCTCCGGGCTTGGCTATGCGATCTGGTATGGCGCGCTGCCGGGCCTTGGCCGTGCGCAGGCCGGAGCCTTGCAACTCAGCGTGCCGCCACTGGCCGCGCTCGGCGGGACCGTGTTCCTCAGCGAGCCGCTGACCGTCCGGCTCGTGCTGGCAACGCTGGCCATCCTCGCCGGCGTCAGCCTTGTTCTCTTCACCGCCCGCGACCGCACATGACCCGATCAGGGTTTGACCGGCCACGCGATTGCGTTAATGTCG
>CAYUEM010000185.1:0-5509 GCA_964442925.1 uncultured Hyphomonadaceae bacterium | reverse complement strand
GGCCTGGGGCCGGTTCAAGCTGGCGGCGGTCTCGTCCTTTGCATTCGTGGAGTCGGCGGGCCCGTTTTATCTGGTCAAGCTGCTGAGCGACGGATTGGGTCTGCATGCGAACAAGCCCCCGAAAGATCCGGCACCGCGCCTGGAACCTGCGCTCGCGCTCGAGGCCCGGATCGATGCCGGCGAAACCATCCTGCGCGCGATGTCGCTGACGCAGGATTTCGCGAAAATCGTTCTGATCGCCGGACATGGCGCCAATGTCGTCAACAATCCCCACGAAAGCGCGCTGCATTGCGGCGCCTGCGGGGGTTATTCCGGCGAAGTCAATGCGCGTCTGCTGGCCGGTCTGCTCAATTGCGACGACGTTCGCGAGGGCCTCGTCAGCCGGGGGATCACAATTCCGCCGGACACGGTTTTCCTCGCCGGCCTGCACGACACCACAACTGATGCCGTTACCCTTTACACCGATGATATTGATGCAGCGAAACACCGCCCGGACATCGAAACGCTGCGCAGCTGGCTGGGCACAGCCGGTCAGCGTGCGCGCGCTGAACGGGTCGGCCGCCTGCCGAATGCCCGAAAGGAAAGCGCCATTCGCAGGCGCAGCCGTGACTGGTCCGAAATCCGTCCGGAATGGGGCCTTGCCGGGTGCAGCGCCTTCATCGCCGCGCCGCGATCGCGCACCGCCGGAAAGGGCCTTGCCGGACGCGCCTTCCTGCACAGTTATGACTGGCGCGGTGATGACGGTTTCAAGGTGCTCGAACTTATCCTGACCGCGCCGGTCGTCGTGGCAAGCTGGATCAGCCTGCAATATTACGGCTCGGCCGTGGCACCGCAAAGCTTTGGGGCGGGCAACAAGCTGTTGCACAATGTGGTGGGCGGCATTGGCGTGCTCGAAGGCAATGGCGGTCCCCTGCGCGTCGGCCTGCCCTGGCAATCTGTCAGCGATGGCGAAGAACTGGTGCACGCGCCACTGCGCCTCAGCGTATGCGTAGAAGCCCCATTTGAGGCGATAAGCGGGGTGCTGGAAAACCATCCCGAGGTTCGCGCACTGTTCGAGAATGGCTGGCTTCACCTGTTTGCGATGGACGAGGCAGGCACACTGGCCTGGCGCTATCGCAAAGACCTCGACTGGGAGGCGGTCTCCGCGCCGCAGAAAACACGGGAGACCATTGCCGCATGATCTTGCCTGATTACCTGGAAAGGCTCGAAAGCGAAGCCATCCATATCCTGCGAGACGGTGTCGCGGAGGCAGAGCGCCCGGTGTTGCTGTTTTCGGGCGGCAAGGATTCCACCGTGCTTGCGCACCTCGCTTTGCGCGCATTCTACCCGGCCAAGCCGCCCCTGCCGCTCCTGCATGTCGATTCGACCTGGGAGTTCCGGCAGGTGCTCGATTTCCGCACCCGGTTTGCAGCCGAAAATGGTTTTGAACTTGTCATCCACCACAATGAAGAGGGCCGACTCCAGGGCCTCAATCCCATCGAACACGGATCGGTCTACACAACGATGATGCGAACCGACGCCCTGAAACAGGCTTTGGATGCGGGTGGATATGATGTCATCTTCGGCGGCGCGCGGCGCGATGAAGAGGCCACCCGCGCCAAGGAACGGATCGTATCGGTCCGCGGCGCGCAACATGTCTGGGATCCCAAGGCCCAGAGACCGGAGCTCTGGTCGCTATATAACTGGCGCCATTCGCCCGGGCAGACGCTGCGCGCCTATCCGATCTCCAACTGGACCGAATTCGATCTGTGGGCCTACATCCTCTATCGCAGGATAGATTTGTGTCCGCTGTATCTGGCCGCTGAACGACCGGTTATTCATCGCGGTGCCAGCCGGGTCGTTGTCGACGATGCCGAGCGTGCACAATCACTTGGCTTTCCTGAACCCACATTGGAGCGGGTGCGGTTCCGTTCCCTCGGATGCTGGCCGGTGACCGCAGCAGACCCGTCAGATTCAGGCACGCTTGAAGCGGTTGTCCGCGAAACGCTGATGTCACGGCAATCCGAGCGCAGCGGCCGGGTCAGCGACGAGGGATCACTCGAAGCGCAAAAACGCGAGGGCTACTTTTAAGCTGGGTGTTGTCACCCGCGTCCATGGAAGAAGTTCTCTCAATAACGAGGCTGTGCCCAATTAAGCAGCCTTCATTTTCGGCTTTTTACCTCCCCCTAAACAGGCTATCGCCCTGCACATGGCATCGCATTTGATCATCCATTTGTTCAGGGCAGCGCTCCCCGCCCTGATCAGCCTTGCGCTCTTCATCGCGCCGATAGCGTGCGCGCAGCAGTGTGGCGAGGCATCGGCCGATAACTGCGCAACTGAGCTGTCTTTCGAGCCCAGTCAGGGAGAGGAGCCTGCCCAGGGCGAGCCTGAGCATCAGGCCCATCACTGCCCGAACTGCAACGTTCAATGGAGCGGTTCTGATCGCGCCGCGTTCGCAAACACCCTTGCGCCTGAGAAGCTGAACCCGCCCTTTGCACGGGGTTCAGGCCCTTCGCTGCCGGGCAGTCTTTTCCGTCCCCCGAGAGTTTGACGCTGCAACCCGCCGTCAGTGCGCCGAAGCGCTGACGGCGCCCAGCATCAGACATCTCAAAAGGACGAAATCCCATGAATGACGTATTGCGCCAGACAGCGCTCGCGCTGGCCGTGTCCGGCATCGGTCTTGGCTATGGCCCCGCAGCCGCCCAGTCGCTTGATCCGGAAGCTGACATGATTGAAGAAGCCCATGATGACCACGACGATAATGAACATGAGGACGATGGCGAACATGACCATCATGACCATGACCACGGCAAGACACTCGACACGGTGATCGTCCAGGCGACGCGCTCCGGCCGGGCTGTCAATGACCTGCCCATCCGCGTTGAGGTGATCGGCCAGGAGGAGATTGAGGAAAAGGCCATCATGCGGCCCGGCAATATCTCCATGCTGCTCGCTGAAACCGGCGGCGTGCGTGTGCAGACCACATCGCCCGCCCTCGGCGCGGCCAATATCCGCCTGCAAGGGCTTTATGGCCGCTACACCCAGCTCTTAAGCGATGGTTTGCCGCTTTATGGCGGGCAGGCGGCCTCCATCGGGCTGCTCCAGATCCCACCCACCGACCTTGCCCAGGTCGAAGTGATCAAGGGCTCGGCCTCGTCCTATTATGGCGGATCGGCGCTTGGCGGTGTGATCAACCTGATTTCGCGACGCCCGGGCGACGAGGCTGCAGGCGAGGTGCTCTTCAACCTGACCACGGAAGACGGACAGGATCTGACCGGCTATTTCGAAACCCCGCTCAGCGAGCAAGTCGCGGTCTCGCTGACGACAGGCGCAAACCGCCAGAGTGTGCAGGATTTCGACAGCGACGGCTGGATCGACATGCCGGGCTATGAGCGCTGGTCGGCGCGTCCACGCATCTTCTGGGACGGTGCTAACGGTGCCAGTCTTTATGCCACCATCGGCTATATGAGCGAGCAGCGACAGGGGGGCACTTTGCCCGGCCGCACAGTGCCCGATGGCACGGCCTTTCAGCAGGACCAGGACACCACGCGCCTCGATGGCGGGTTTGTTGGCGAAACGCCGCTGACGACGAGCCTCGAGCTGAACCTGCGTGGATCGGCCATGGTTCAGGATCATGAACACCGTTTTGGCTCACTGATCGAAGATGATCGCCATGAAAGCTATCTGATCGAGGCCTCACTGGCCGGTGGCAGCGAACGAACAGACTGGGCCATCGGCGCGGCGTTTCAGTCCGAGACCTACACGTCCGACACGTTTCCCGTCTTCGATTACACCTATGACGTGCCCGGCCTGTTTGCCCAGTTTGACCATGACCTGCGCGATGACCTGTCGGTCTCCCTGAGCGCGCGTTTCGATGACCATAGCGAATTTGGCAGCCAGTTCAGTCCACGCGCGTCGGTGCTCTACAAGCCGGACAACTGGACGATCAGGGCGTCCTATGGCCAGGGCTTTTTTGCCCCGACGCCCTTTGTCGAGGAGATCGAAGCCTCGGGCCTGTCACGCCTTTCACCCCTGTCAGGACTTGAAGAGGAAACGGCCGAGACTGCCTCGATTGATGTCGGTTACAGGGCGGGCTCTGTTGAAGCCAATGTCAGCGCTTTCGGATCGAACGTCGATGGCGTGACCGAGCTTGAATCCTTCGCTTCAATGCCGGACGGCGCGTTGGACCGGGTGCGGCTCGTTAATGCCGATGGTGAAACCCAGATCCGCGGCGCAGAGCTGCTGCTCCGGTATTTCTGGAACGATTTCAAGATTACCGGCAGCTACCTCTATCTCGACGCAACAGAACAAGCGCCCTTGGGCGGACGCCGCGAGATCGAGCTTACACCGAAGCATTCGGCGGGCTTTGTCGCCATGTGGGAACAGCACGGGCGCGGGCTATTGGGCTTTGAAGCCTATTACACCGGTGAGCAGCGGCTCGATGACAATCCCTTCCGGGCGACCAGCGAGCCCTATCTGCACCTGGGGCTTCTGGGACAGATCACGCTCGGGCGGGCCAGTTGGTTCATCAATGCCGAAAACCTGCTGGATGTGCGCCAGACAAAGGAAGACCCGCTCGTCCTGCCGGTCAGATCGCCGGAGGGCCAATGGACCACCGACATCTGGTCGCGCAATGACGGATTTATCCTCAATGGCGGCGTCCGCCTGAAATTCTAAAGGTTTTACGCCGGTCCAGGGCTTTCAGCCTACAAAGCTGAAGGCCCGAGAGCGCCATGAATGCTGTGATCGGCCCGAAATGCCCGTGTCTCAAATTGCGCCCGTTTCTGCTGCCGCTTTCAGCCGAGCAGCATCGGGCAATTCATCGCCGGAGTGCGAAATTCAACATAAAGTCCTGTGGGGCAGGAAGACGACGCTTAGCGGCCTGTGCGGTTCGCTTCGCCTCAAGCATGCGCGTGGATTGCTTAGAATTCGCGACCAACAAAGAGTTTCGCCATAGCGTCGTCAGCGCCGTTCGTGACCCCGGCACGGACAGCGGATTGAAGATAGACGCCATTGTCCCAAGACGCTTTGATCACGGGACCGATTTGATGTGCCTGCTCCTCGATGCCTTGAATATCGCGCGAGTTTCCAAACTCGCTGAACAGCTCCAGCCCGAGCCGCCAGTCTGACGTCGCCAATGCGGAGATGTCGACCGCCCGCGTGATCTGGCCGCGCGCTTGCAGGGCGACGCCGCCCTCGCTGTTATCCCCTGCCTCAACCTCACCGATGAGGTTGGCGCGCCACTCCCAGCCATTTGCGAACTTGTCGGTCACGGTCAGGCGAACTTCCGCTTCGTCGGGCCCGCCATCGTCGGCGAAGGCGTACGCGAACCGCAATCCGCCGTTGAAGCCCCGACCGTCGGACGCCTCCTCGCTCCATTGAAACCAGTTCTCGACGGTGAAGCTCGTGAAATCCCAGTTCTCGTCTTCGGGCCTCGAAAACCCGCCGATCAAGCGCAGCTGATACCAGTCTGAGAAGCTGTGGTCGTAGTGAATTCGGCTCGCAACGTTGTTTTCATCGTCAAGGCCGG
>CAYUEM010000184.1:0-5523 GCA_964442925.1 uncultured Hyphomonadaceae bacterium | reverse complement strand
AAATCCGCCGGCCCGAATGGGCCTTGCCGGTTCAAGCCCGGCCGTCCGCACCATTCTTGTTTGTTTCCGTATCGCTTCGCTCACATGAAACGCGCTCAGGGCTGTTTTGTTTGACCTCGCGCTGCGCTTGCGGCTTCGCGATGGGACTTGTTCAGGGCTGTCTCATTCACCGCCCGGCCCACTAGAACAGCAGTTCGGCGAGTTTGCGCTCGTGCCAGGTCGCGCCTGCATGACGCAAAGAGCCTAACAACTGCGTGGGTCAAATCTCGGTGACAATGCCGGGTCAGTTCTCAACGACAATTCACAAACAGGCCTTTGACCGCCGCAGCGGTTTGCCCACTTCGCGCATGTCTGCGATATGCGCGTCTATGAGAACACCGATTGTCCCGAGATGCTTTGGGCCGCCCTTGGATATTGTCTGGCCGAGATCGATTTTCCGCTCGACTTCGCGCGCCCAGGCAGCCGCCTGCCCCTTGCTGGCAAAAGTCTTCGACGTGGACAGGCCCCGGCGTCTGATCTGGACGCGCCATTTGCCGTTTTCGGTCTTGTCGATTGTCGCCAATTCATCCGCCTTCGGAGGGTTTAAGATTCACAGTTGGCGCACACTCAGCCTCAAAAATGCGGTCGCAAACCGTGAACTTGAGTGTGAATCCGTGTGTGATGTTCCGCTTTCGTTTGTGAATAGAGCTCTGATATTACTAGAAAAACGATGAAAAATCAAGACCATAGATTCTCCGTCGCCCCCATGATGGAGTGGACCGACCGTCATTGCCGGGCGTTTCATCGCACGCTCACGCGGCGCGCCTTGCTGTTTACGGAAATGGTGACCGCCGATGCCGTCATTCATGGTGATCGCCAGCGGCTGCTCGGTTTTGATGCGGGCGAGCATCCGGTCGCACTCCAGCTTGGGGGCAGTGAGCCGGAAAAGCTCGCGCGGGCGGCAAGGATCGGGGCTGATTTCGGTTATGACGAGATCAATCTCAATTGTGGTTGCCCGTCGCAGCGCGTCCAGTCGGGCGCTTTTGGCGCGTGCCTGATGCGCGAGCCGGAGCTTGTTGCGAACTGCTTTCATGCCATGCAGGGCGCAGTGAAGGTTCCGGTGACGGTGAAATGCCGCATCGGGATCGATGATGACCCACCGGCAGAGACGCTTTTCCGGTTCGTCGATACGCTGGCCGAAGCCGGCTGCGAAGTGTTTACCGTGCATGCGCGCAAGGCCTGGCTGAAGGGGCTGAGCCCGAAGGAAAACCGGGAAATCCCGCCGCTGGATTACAAGCTGGTCGAGACATTGCGTTGCGAGCGCAGACACCTGACTTTCATCCTCAATGGCGGGATTGCAAGCCTTGCCGAGGCGAGACGCCATCTTGCAGATTTCGATGGCGTGATGCTTGGCCGTGCGGCCTATCAGACGCCGGCACTTCTGGCCGGCGTTGACCGGATGCTTGACGATTTCGACCGCCATGGTCCTGGCGGACAGCCTGAGGCGAATGTGGCTGATGATACAGGAGCCCCGCCACGCGACCGGCTTGTCTCAGCGGTCCTCACGCATCGGGAATACATCGCCGGGCAACTGGCGCGTGGCACACCCCTTCACGCCATGACCCGCCATATGCTGGGTCTGTTTTCCGCACGTCCCGGCGCACGTATCTGGCGGCGGACGCTTTCTGAAAAGGGCGTGCGGTCGGGCGCGGGCCTTGACGTGCTCGACGAAGCACTGGCGGCCGTTGCGGAAGGGGCGCAAAGGATCGGTGCATGAACGCGCGAAAAGCCGGCACGTTTATTCTCCGGGCGCAAACGCACGGGTGACGCGAAATGCGAGGTCACGCTCCGGCGCACTCTTCGAAACGCCGGCCAGCGCCGCGACGGTCCAGCCCCAGTCATCGGTCAGCTTGCCCGTGACCGACAGGCCAAGTTGGTGTTCTTGATCGTCAAAACTGCCAAATCCGGCATCGAAACTGCCAAGGTCGCTGAAGCTGTCGAGGCTGACGCGCAAACCATTGTCGAACTTGCGCGACAGGCTCGCCCGGGTATCGAGGAACACATCATCGCGCGAATCCGAGCCAATGTCGCGGTCGAGCAATATGATGCCCCGCGCCCGCCATTTCTGCGCAAACACCCATTCACTGGTCCAGTTGACACCGAGCTGGTGGGGTTTGTTGTCGCCCTCGCTGAGCTTGGCATCGAAGCGAAAACCGGTCGAGAACCCGCTGGGCGTTCGCTCAACCAGCTGCCAGAGCACTTCGCCCTGAATGCTGTCAAACTCCCAGTCGCTCCTGATCCGGTCGCGGAAATTCGCAACCAGCCGCAGGCGCACCGCTCCGTTCAGCGCGCGTTGCACATGCAGCCGCTGCGCATAGCTGACATCATCGCCGGGCTCGTCCTGAGCAAGTGCAATACGGTACTCCGCCCCGACATCATCGGCATCGACGCCCGGTCCGAACACTGTGCCAACCGTCTGCGCACCGGCCGGAAGCGAGGCGAGCAAACCCGCAAACAATGCGATCAGCAGACTTTTCAACAAGCGCTTCAATCCTCACGCCGAAATGGTGCCCGACATGGGGCAAGTCGGGACAGGAAAAACCCGGCCTTGGGATGCCAGCTTGATACCCGCTCGCTTCTCGCCATTTCCGAAGGCCCGCGTCAAGACCTTCAGCTTTGGCGGTATCAATCTGCACGCATTGTCGGACACGGGCGCGCGCGGTCTACTCATCCGCGCCATCGTCCTCAGCTTTTCCGCGTTTGCCGAACAGGCCACCAAGCGCATCGCGTGCGGCGTCTTCGGCCGCATCCCGCAACTGGTCTTCCGGCGCGGCCGGCTCCTCTGCGTCTGGTTGCGCGGTTTCCGACGCTGAAGGATCGTCCGCATCGCTCGCAGGCGGCGCGGCGGGCGCGGGCTTCGGCTTTCCAAGGACATCACCAAGCAGGCCGCCGACAACATCATCACCGATCTGGTCGGTCAGCTCATCGCGGGCGCGCCGGGTGAGGTCGTCCCGCAGCAATTTCTGGACAAGCTGAGTATCGGGGGCAAGCGATGGTGACATCCAGTTGCCGCGAATACGGAACGGGATCGGCACGCCGTTGAGCTGCACCGCACTGCCCTGTCCTGCGCCGGCTGTGTCCAGACGCGGCACGATACCGATATCGAGCGTGCGCGCGCCCAGATCAATACTGCCACTTCCGTCCAGCGACAGGACCGGATTGCTCAGCTTGAAAGTGCGCAGTTGCGCAACGCCATTGTCCAGCCTCAGCGCGGCAACCATTTCCGTGAAATCGGTCGCTGCCTGTGGTGAAAGCGCCAGCTGCAGCGAACCATCGGCAAGCGATTTCACGATATTCTCGCGCGAGCGCACCAGCTGGCCGACATTGATGCCGCGCACCATTCCGTCCGCCAGATCGAGCGACATGTCACCGGTCAGGCCCGAAACCAGCGCCTTCAGGCTGCCGCCAGTCGATCGGACATCGACAGCAACCTGCCCGACACCGCTGATCGCATCGAGCCCGGCAAGCGTTCCCAGCGTCTCTGATATCTGGATCGGCAGGCCGGACATTTTCAGTGTCATGCCCGGTTGCTGGCCGCTGGCATCAAGTGCGAAACGGCCGTTCCAGTCGCCGCCAAGCGTGCGCACCGAGCGCAAATTCGTATCCAGCTTTCCGGCTTTCAGCACCGCAGACAGATCGGCGCGGTCAAGCGTGACCTCGCCCAGAATGATCCGATCTGCCTTGATCGTCAGATCTGCATCGACCGCTTTCAACCCTTCCAGGTCGAGCGGGGCATCACTCCATTCAAAGCTGTCGGCAGGCTCGCTTTCACCGAGAAACGGGCTGAGGTCGAGCGCGCCGGCAGTAACATTTGCGGTCACCATCGGGCGCGGCCCGGAAAGGTTCAGACCGGCCTGACCGCTCGCGGTGATCGCATCGAGCGCCACTTCCAGACCGGTAAAGGCCAGTGCCTGAAAACTTCCCGCAGCATTGCCTGACAGGCTGAAGGTTTCCAGTGTGTCGCCCGGCGGCAGTTCGACATCAAACGCGGCCAGCAGGTCACGCAGACGCGGGCTCGCCGCTTCCAGCCGGCCAGCCACCTTGCCGACCCCGCCAAGCCCGACATCGCCATCAAAACGCGATGTCATCAGGCCGCTCGACTGCGTCAGCGCAATCTTGCTGATCGCAAGCGCGTCAACCGGACCTGCAACCTCGCCGGAAAAATCCAGCTTGCCGAAGGCTTCCTGCCCCGGCACCGCCACGCCAAGCGCGGTCAGAAAAGCCCCAAGATTGCCGGCATTGACATCCAGCCTGCCATTGAGCGCAGGCGTTCCGGCCAGCGAAAAATCGCCCTGATAATTGAGATCAAGCTCCTGCGCATCGACCCGGGCCTCGTCAAACCGCAGCGAAAGCGCCTCGACCGGGCCGCTGACCTGCCCGTTTGCGCGCACCTGTCCGAGCGCTGCCAGATTGTAATCGAGTTCAAGCCCGGCCAGCGCGGCCAGTGAGGTCAGATCGCGCGCATCGAGCCGGAAAGCACCGTCAACACCTGGCACGTCGGCCAGCTGCACCCCACCTTCATAGCTCAGTTCTGCTGGCCCGCTGGCAAGCACCAGCCTTGCCGCCGCCGACCTGCCGTCCATCAGAGCTTTCGGGGTGTCGAGATCGACTGACAAGTCAAACGCTTCGTCCTGGAAACGGCCATCGGCGCTGAGTTTCAATGGCGTATCCAGCGCGCGCACTGAAGCGGTCATGTTGAGCTGCGAGAGTGTGTAATCGGCCCCGGAACCAGCATCACGATAGGTCAGCCTTGCATTGCGCAGGCTGGCGCGGTCAATCCCGGCGTCAAAACCTCCGCCCGCTTCGCCGCCACCGGTTTCCGGCTGGGGCGCGGATGCGCTGGCAAATTCCCAGTTGGCGCGCCCGTCTGCGAGCCGCTCCAGAGCGACATCAGCATCTGCAAATACCAGCTCGGCCACTTCGACCTTGCGCGAAAGCAACGGCATCCAGCGCACCGCAGCGCGCAATTCGCCCGCCTCGATCATGTTTTCACGCGAAAAACCCTCGGGGTTTTCCACGGTAACGCCGTCGAACCGTGCAGCCAGTCGCGGCAGCAGCGAAATATCGACCTCCCCGGTCAGTGCCACCTCTCGCCCGAGCGCAGCCGAGGCCGTCTTTTCGATCTGGTCGCGATAGACCTGATCGGGGACAAGGAACGGCACCATCGCAGCAATGCCCACAAGCACCACAAGGATCGCGGCACCAATCATCACAATACGTTTCATGTTTACCTCTCAGGACCCGGAAAAAATAAACCCGCCAATATCGATGGTTTTAACATGATTGCGGCTGTTTGTGGGCCATCAACTGCACATCACGAAGGGTTTGATGCGCCGTTGCTTTTGTGCATGGCCAGCGCTTGACCACGCGCGCCACGCGGAGTAATCACGCGAGCTTCGTTGCGAAAGCGGCGATCAAGGGAAATGCGCGGGTGTAGCTCAGTTGGTTAGAGTGCCGGCCTGTCACGCCGGAGGTCGCGGGTTC
>CAYUEM010000183.1:0-5587 GCA_964442925.1 uncultured Hyphomonadaceae bacterium | reverse complement strand
CAGGGGCTTTTTCAACAGCCCCCGGGGGAGCGTTTTCCCGAGGGACGCCAGGACGGTTTCTGGCCTTCGCTCTACAAGGATGCGCCGGGCTTTATTGGCCCGGGCCGTTCGACGGGCGAAAGGTCCACCGGACCTTTCGCTGATCCGTCTCACCACTGGCAACGCTTCGCCGAGGCGCAGGCCAAGGCCGAAGCCGTCATGGAGGCATGGCGCAAAGACGAATGGTTCTATTGCGGGATCGTCCTGTCCGCTGCGCTCGAGGGCGTCTCGCTTGAGCGAAACGCAGCGGCCTTGTTCGAGATCGAGGCAAACTACCCCGGCAGCGACAACAGCTACCTGACCGAGGTCGCGCAGGAGCTTTTGCCCGAAGCGCTGGACGCAGGCCACGCCGCCGCCCGCCGCCTTTGCGCGGCGCTGGAAAACAGCGGGGCGCGCGCCTGACGCGCCCCAATCTCAAAGCCACTCAACAAACAAGGAGCCAGATCATGGCCCAGCCCGTTCTCAAAAGGGTAGCGTTCCATCAGATGGTGTAAATCGTGCGCGCCGTCTCGGCTCCAGTCATAGGTTGATTTGACCACGCCGGGCAGGCTGAGAACAGGGTTATCGACTATTCGGGCGAGACTTTCCAGTGGCAGTCCCGATGTAGGTCTCAACATGCGCGCGCACAGCGTTTTCTTTGAGCTTGACGCCTTTCGATAAAGTGAGCTCCACGAATTGTTTATGCGGATCTCGGCCTTCCACACCGGCTTGGCGCAAACGTTTCAGCAAGCGGGACAGCAAGGCGCCGTCGACATGAAAGAGGACATAATGATCGACGGTTTCATCGGCAACAAAGACCGGCGTGACAAAGAAAGCTGGCAAAGCGTCCTTTACCAGCCATTCGGCTGCGCTCAGTTCCACTTTGACGCTGCGGGATCCGACCCGGTTGGCTTTCACCTGCGCATTGCATTTTCGCGGCGATGGCCGCGCGTCGAGTGCCTCGGTCTGCGCCGGAGGCCACTCGACCAAGAGATCTTTGCCCGTGCGATCGGGCTGCAGCGATGAGGCGAGCCAGCGTGCCCGTTCGCTAAGCGCTTCAAATGCAGTCTCGCCCAACGGTCCAAGACGATCATTGTCTCCCACCTTACCCGTCTTCCAAAGCGCGTAAGGGGTTAAGCACGTCTGGCAGGCCGTCAAATACGAACGGATGCAGAAATTGACGCCGCCATAAGAACGTCTTGTCGACTTGCGAGAGTTCCGCCGCCGCGCAGATCTCGTCCCAGGCATTTTCGATTGTTCCGACCTGGCCGATAATTATCTGCGCCGCCCCATCCTCCGACAATTGGCAGGCGGGCGCCAATTGCAAAACCGCGGACAACTGGCTGGCCCGCACGCCTCCGGCAACCTTCATCGCCTGGTTGGCTTCGCGGCCGGTGCGTGCTTGCGGGCAGATATCATAAGCCGGCGACAAGCGCATCGCGGCACCGTCCCATAGCGCGGCATGATTGCGGGCATGATCATCGGTATTGCCCACCAGAATATTAAACACGCATCGGCGGAAGAGCTCATGCAGCGTTTCACGCGGATTGGCGAACTCTGCGCGGATGCGCTCGGCCAGATCTTCATAGGAGGCGTGGCGCGCCGCCAACTCATCGAGACCAGACAAAGTCAGCGCCGAGAGCAAGGCTGTTCGCCGCCAGCCGTCCTTGCTGTGGGTCCGGTCGAACCGCTCCACCAAAAGAACGTCCTTGCCGGAGACGCGTTCCAACGTGACCGGCGCAACGTCGATCCCGCACAGGGGCGCAAGCCGCATGGCGATGAACTCGGCTTTGACGACGTTATACGTATCCGAAGAGGCGGAGAATTTCGCGATCAGTTTCTTGTTAGTGCCCGTCAGCAGCGCTTTTGGTCGCGCGCCGCCAATCGAGCTGCCATGATGCAAGGCCCGATCAAGGTCCGGATGCAAAGGCTCGCCCGCTTCGACTTTCTCAGCCGAGGCTTGCAATTCGGCCAGGGTCGCCTGTTCGCCGCCGCGCGGCTGGTACACGCTTGAACTGGTTTGAAAATCAAGCGCGCCGATGCGATCGGAGCCGGATTCCAGTAAATAGGTCAGCTCATCAAACTCGACCGCGGCGGCAGCGCCGCCGCTTGTCCCCGTCAGTCGATTGATGATGACGCGCCGTCCCCAGGCATCGGGCGAGGCGTCTCGTAAACAATTTGCCATTTTGAGCGGCGGATTGGGCTCAATCACCCCAGTCTGTCTAGGCAATTCGTCCGGATAGATCGCAATTGCGTCGTCGCGCGCCAGATAAGAGCGGCCGTAATTAAACACATAAGTTTCGCCCTGACGCGCCATCCGGCCTGCAACCACCGGCTCGCATGCGCCCGGCAACCAAATCCAGACATAGGCCTCGTTCGGCGACGCTGCGTCAGAAGTCATCTTTCACGTTTCCATCTTTCCGCCGCACCGAGGCCGGCAGCAGCGCAAGGCGATCGCTGGTCCGCCCAATCTCAGCAGCGAGCCGTCCCGGCGCCTCGACAAAGAGCGGCACGCCGATCAGCACCGCCGCCTCAAAGGCGAGGCCGATTTCAACGCCTGGCTCGCCCTGCTCGATCCGCCACAGGGTCGAGCGGGCAATCCCAATTCGCTCCGCCAGCTCTTCGGCCGAAATTTGCCGCGACTTGCGGGAGAGCTGGATTTGCTGGCCGAGCAGGACCAGCGCGTCCTTGGTCGCGCGAGAATAAGTTCGTTTCTGCTTCGGCATGGCTCTCTCAAAATGTTCGATTTATAAAGCACAAAATGGGTTTATGTTTGATTATTGCAACAATCAAGCTTCAATATGCATGAGAATCATGGTGGGTAAGTTTATTCGCCATGACCGGGTCTTCGCTCCCCTCCGACACGCCATCCGGTGACTCACCGCGCATGACCGGTCCGGCCGGAGGACAATTTGAAGTCTCGGTAGGCGTGCATTACGCCCTCGCCGTACTCGCAGTGACCGAAGCCTTCGGCCTACCGGGCGCCATCGCCGCCAAAATCGCCTTCCAGCGCCGCGACCAGGGCCACCCGCTGGACGATATCATTTTGACCGGGGTAGGATCGGACGGCGCGGCCTGCACCCTTGAAATTCAGGCAAAACGCTCACTCAGTTTTACAAGATCAAACGCGAAATTTTGCGGCATCGTTGCCGACATGGTAGCGGCGTGTGACTACAGCATTCCGGCCGCCCTACCCAGCCAACCCACTGACTTGATTCGACAAAGGCCCCGGAGTGACCGCAAATCAGAGCTGATTTTGTCGAACTTGGGTTATCAGGATCACCCAGCAGATCCGTCAGCGCTGGCCGCGGACACGGATCGTGCTGCGGGCCGATTCTGGGTTCTGCCGGAACGATCTGATGGACTGGTGTGAAAACAACCGTGTCGACTATGTGTTCGGGCTTGCCCGAAACGCGCGCCTGGTCGGGGCGATCAGCCAGGAGCTTGGAAAAGGCCGAGCAGGCGAGCCTTGAGAGCGGCAAGGCGGAATGGACAGGGGGCCAGGCCAATCCGCGCTTTGTGGTCACGTCCCTGAAATCCCGAGAATGCGGCGACCGCCACCTTTATGAAAAGGTCTACTGTGCCCGCGGTGAGATGGAGAACCGGATCAAGGAATGCCAGGCGGACCTGTTCTCCGACCGCACCTCGACGGCGAAGATGGCGTCCAATCAGTTGCGCCTGTGGTTTGCCTCGATGGCGTACGTTCTCATCTGCGCCCTTCGCCGTATCGGGCTTGCAAACACCCAGTTCGCAAATGCGTCCTGCGGCAGTATCCGGCTCAAACTCCTGAAGGTCGGCGCACGGGTACTGGTCTCGGTAAGGCGCATCAGGTTCGCCATGGCGTCTGATCATCCCTGGGCCCGCGAGTGGGCCCAGGTGCACCAGAAACTGTCCGCCGCCTGAGCGCTCCCGCCTCGTCCATCCCATCAACAAAAGAGGACAGTCGAACACCAGGAAACACCGCCTCAAACAGGCGGTGATCGCAGACACGCGACCGCCAAAGCCTGCACGTTTCAACTCCGCAAAACTTCAGGCTAACGAACGTCATCTGGACCTCAGTGAGAAATCCGGGCTAGCGCTGAGGTCAAGAACTGACTGAGCGTGCCTCAGGCGATTGACAAGTGACCCATGGAGTGGTACCTTCACCACGGGGTGAACGATTGATTGTCAGCTTCCGGGATGGTTGGTTACACGACTTCTTCGTCGACGACGTGTCGTCTCGAAGAATTCCATCTGATATTGATCGGCGATTGTTCAGGAAGCTCCAAATGATCGATGACGCCGTGACGGATCAGGATCTTCGGGTGCCACAGAGCAATCATTTTGAAAAGTTGCGCGGCAACCTCGAGGGCTGGCATTCGATCCGCATCAACCGTCAGTGGCGGCTGATCTTTCAGTGGGATGGCGCGCGGGGCGAAGCCTCGAACGTCTATTTGGACGATCATAGTTACAGATAGGTTCAGACGGGAAGGACAGGCAATATGCTGATGACCAAACGCAAGCCGGCTTCGGTCGGCGAGATCTTGACCGAGGAGTTCATGGAGCCGCTCGGTCTGACCCAGAGCGCGCTCGCGGGGGCGATGGGTGTGCAACGCAAGCATGTCAACGAGCTTTGCAATAACAAGCGCAATGTTACTGCGGCGACGGCATTGATACTCGCGCGGGTTTTTTCCAACAGCCCGGAGTTCTGGTTGAACGTGCAACGTCGCACGGAAATCTGGGAAGTTATGCATGATCCAAAAGAGCAGACGCGCATCAAGCGTGCGAAACCGTTGAAGGCTGCATGATTGACGAGGGACAATGTCCGGCCGAGGTGAGGCTCAATCTGATTGTCTCGTTGCCCGCCCACTGCCGACACATCGCATAAGTCTGTGGGCGTCTATTGTCGGCGATGAATTGCCAAATGCTTTTTTGGCCGAGAGTGGCAGCAATGGGCGCAGGAGAAGACATAATGATTTGGGGCGGATCAGTGCGCACAGGGCACTGCACCGTCAGTCGCGACTTGTTGAACGGTGGGCTCCATTTCGCTCATAATCGGCCATGGCCAATTTCTTGCCAGCGTACAAGTTTGGCTGGCAATGGAAATCCGGGGGTCGTGATGGCGGACGTCTTTCTCAGCTATTCGAGCAAACACCGCTATCTGACGCGCGCCCTGGCGCAGGCATTGGAAGCTGAAGGGCTGTCGGTCTGGTGGGACACCGAACTGGAAGCCTATGCCACATTACGTGACCAGATCGATGCAGCGCCATCGCAGGCGCGTGTTGTCGTGGTGATCTGGTCAGAAGGGGCGGCTACAAGCGATTATGTGGTGGCCGAAGCCCGCGAGGCGGTGGTCAAGGGCGGTAAGGGCGAACAGGGGCGACTGGTCAATACATTCGCGCCGGGCTTCAATCCCGCGCAAATTTCAAAGCCGATGGGCGAATACCAGGCCGAGCCCGTCGAGAGTGTTGACGCTGTGGTCAAGGCCATCATGCGGCGCTAGTGTTCCGAATCTGACACTTCCTACCGATTTCTGCGGATGTCGTCGAGTTTGGCGAGGGCGCGGCGTTCGCGAGCGAGGATGTCGTCG